>NZ_NPJZ01000001.1:3455833-3788055 GCF_002245895.1 Rhodococcus sp. OK302 | reverse complement strand
TGTGGTGGGGGGCAGGCTCGGCGCGGATAGCGGGTCCCCGCGTTGTGTGCTCAATGCGGACGGCAAAAGTCCCCCTCTCGAGGCGAGAGGGGGACTTTTCCGTTCGGGGCCAGGCGCCGGCTTTCGGAGTCCGCCGGCTCAGGGCCTGAAGCAGGGAGTCTCGATCATGCACCCAGTTCGGCGATCATCTGACTCAATGACGCAGCTGCCAAAGCCAGTTCGCCCTCATTCGGTGGGTCACCGCCGGATGGCAGCTTGTCGAAGAGCTGCTCCCTCGTAACCACCGAGATACCGTCGACTTGGAACCCTTCCTCATTGGGATCCAAAATTTCGATCCCACCGCCTACCGCCACGAGTTCCGCATGAGCACTACTGTTCAGGAGGTCGCGAAGATGTTCGACCGTCACATTCAGATTGATCATGCGCATCTCTTTCTCACGTCGACAGCTCCGAATCCGAGTACTCCACACGTACCCGCAGACTCTGACTCGAAAACCGAGCGCAGATCGACAACCTCCCCAAAAACGGAACAGGCCCGGCGTGCAGGCCAATCGTCATCCCTCTGCCATCACTCCGAAGGCCAAGGCCAGCAGCGCCGCCGCACACATCGACGGCCCATGCGGTAAGCGCGATCGCCGCGCCAACACACCGGCCACCACCAACGTGAACAGCGGAGCCAACAGCGCCGCAGACAACCACACCGGCGCGCCGGCCAACCCGGTGATTGCGCCTAGCGGAAGTGCAAGCTTCACATCCCCCGCACCCAGGGAAGTCGATGAAACGACATGCATGACGAGGTGCATCCCCGCGAGCATGACAGAACCAACCACCGCTGCCGACAGCGTTCCCGTAAACGCGGCGCCGGCCAGAACGACGAGATACGCGGGCAGAGTGAAACTGTTGGGCAGCCGGCGAACCGCGACGTCAACGGTCGAGACAGCTACGCACCACCACACCAGTACAAGGCCGGAAACAAGCTGCACCGCAGAAGAATTCGATACACCGACAAAGATCCAACCGGCCGCGACGCACAACTCCGGCACACCTCGTCGAACTGAAAAGCCTGCATAGAGGTTTCGGCGCAACCAACCGTCGGCAATATGGCGCGCACCGAAGCCAGCGACAAGACCGGCAACAACCAACATCCACATGGGAACGAGCATGCAGCGCAACGCCCGGCGCAGCAGAACTGGAAATCGTGTTGTGGACTACCCCAACACTGTGGATAAAGCTAAGCGATCGCCGCAGCCATCGCTTCTCGCGGTGCGGGCTTGCCGGTGAACTGCTCCACCTGGCCGAAGGCTTGATTGAGCAACATCGCAAGGCCACCGATCACGGTGCCGCCCGCCGCCTCGACGGCCGAAGCAAGGGGCGTCGGCCAAGGGTTGTAAATCGCGTCGAGAACAAACCGCGCCGTGCCAAGTTCCGCTGCAAAGGGCGCTGCCGCATCCGCTGGGACTGTGCTGACAAGAACCGCGGCCTCAGCACAGACAGAGCCGAGACGAGAGTCGTCGAAGGAAAGGAATTCCACATCCAATCCGACGGCCGTGCCACAGTCGATGGCGCCGGACGCACGGCCACGATCACGCGCGATCAGAGTTACGGATCGAACGCCCATGTCCGCCAAGGCAACCAACGCAGGCCGCGCGGTACCGCCGGCTCCGACAACAACTGCGGATGCTCCGGTGAGATCCCCGACGCCACCGGCGATCAAGGCACCACTGACGCCGTCGACGTCGGTGCAGTCAGCTCGCCAACCACCGTCGATGCGGACCAACGTGTTTGCCGAGCCGATGACAACAGCGCGGGCAGTGCGCTCCGACGCGTATTCGAGTGCCGCGATCTTGCCCGGCATGGTCACCGAAAGACCGACCCACTCGGGGCCCAATCCGTCGACAAGCGCCGGCAATTGCTCACCGGTGCACTCGATCCGCTCGTAGGTCCAGTCCCCTAGACCCAAAGCCTCGTACGCCGCAAGGTGCAGCAACGGCGACTTCGAATGCTCGATCGGACTACCGAGAACTGCAGCCTTGCGCGCACTACCGACCACTGTCGAGAATCCCGCTTTCCTGCGCTAGAACGATATTGGCGAGGTGTTCGTCGTAGCTCTTCGTGAAGAGAGTTTCGCCCTGCTTGTTGATGGTCACGAAGTACAGCCAGTCGCCGGGTGCCGGAGATTCGACGGCTTTGAGCGCGTCAATACTCGGCGACGCGATCGGTGTGGCCGGCAAGCCTGGCATGGCGTAGGTGTTCCACGGTGTGACCCGAGCACGATCGGCATCCGTGGTGGCAACCTCGGTGGTATCGAGCGAGTAGTTGACGGTGGAGTCGAACTGCAGTGGCTGATCGACGGCCAACCGGTTGACGATCACTCGCGCAACCTTCGACATGTCGTCGGTCAATGCTTCGCGCTCGACCAACGAGGCGGCAACCAGCAGTTGGTACGGAGAGAGTCCGACACCGGCACCGGCCTTCAGAATGCCTGTCCCCTCGTACATTTCGGCACTGCCTTGAACGAGAGTTCGCAGGATTTCCGTCGGCGTTGCTGTCGGATCGAAATCCCAACTGCTGGCAGCGATCAAACCTTCGAGTTGGCGATCCTTGTCCGGAACACCCTTCACCGATGTGATTGCCCAACTCGGCACACCCAATGAGGCGAGGTCGGAAGATGCTCCGGCAGTGTTCAATTCGTCAGCAGAGACACATTTTTGGGCAGTGGCACTGCCAACGCAACTGGCCTCTGAAATGAGGTTGTAGATGCCCTTCTTGAGGGCACCGGTCTGCGCGTCAGCGGTGTCGTGAAGCTGACGACCGGCCGCAACGACCACCAGTCCCACTCGGGAGGCCGGGGCAACCAACGAGTTGAGGGCGTCGGAGGCCTTGCTCTGCACGGGCACTTGATAGAAGCCCGGCTGAACCTGCTGAATTTCGGCGGAGTTCTTCACGGCGGCGTTGTAGAACGCTGCAGAACTGGCAACCACATTCTTCGCAGCCAGCGTCGCACCGATCTCCGACGCCGTCTCCCCTGAATTGATCTGAATCACCACCGGAGCACCACCGGGTCCGGCAAAATCTTCGGCCGCCTTGTTGCGGTCCATGTACCAGGTTGCGCCGTAGGCACCGACGCCCAGAATTGCGATCACCAGGAAAAGAAGTGCGAAGACGCCGACCTTCTTGCCACGCTTGGCGCGTTTGCTTTGCGCCTCACGTTGCTTGCGTGCCTGGGCCCGCGACATCTGCGGAGGGGCGATGGTCTGCGGTAGGGCACGCATGACCATGGTCTCGTCGTTGTCGAAATCGAATGAACGCTCAGGCCGCTGTTGTGCCTCGCCGTCATCCCACCGCCGGTTCACAGATCGTCCTCCGACACAGGCGCGTCCCCCGACGACTCCCCTGGTTTCACTGATCTACTCCGCTCGTCCAGCCAACCCTGCAGAATTTCCACTGCCGCAGCCTGATCGATCATCGGACGCTGACCGCGAGCTTTGACTCCGCTTTCGCGAAGGTTGCGCGCAGCCGTAACCGTCGTCAGTCGCTCGTCGGACAGTCTCACCGGGATCGGGTCGACGGCCCGCTGCAGTCGTTTGGCGAATGCAGTGGCGATGCCGGCGGCTTTACCTTGCTCGCCGCGCAGCGTCTGTGGCAGTCCGACGATAACCTCCACGGCCTCGTATTCGGACACGATGTCGATAATTCGCCGGATATCCGGCGCGTCGGGTCCACGTTCCTTGGCTCGGGGAACCGTTTCGACGGGTGTCGCCAGAATTCCGTCGGGGTCACTGGATGCGACCCCGATCCGAACACTGCCTACGTCGATCGCGATGCGTCGGCCGCGGCCCGGGTCGTCGAGACCGGGGCGATCGGGGCCCGCCAGCGCCACCACCGTTAGCTGCCGCCCGCCAGTTCTGAGACCCGGTCCCGGATGGCATCGAGCGCCGCCGTGATTCCGGTGGCGTCGGAACCCGACCCCTGAGCCATGTCGGGCTTTCCGCCGCCGCGGCCACCGATCTTGGGTCCGAACGAACCGACGAGGTCGCCGGCCTTCACGCCGAGTGCCTGAGCTGCCTTGCTGGATGCGACCACAAACGGAACCTTGCCGTCGACGTCGCCGAGCAACGCGACCACTGCAGGCTCGGAGCCCAGACGGCCCTTGATGTCAGTGACGAGCGCACGGAGGTCGTTGCCACCGACACCGGCCGGGGCGGGTTCAGCGATTACCAGCACGCTTCCGATGCGCTTTGCCTTCTCGACAAATTCTCCGGCCGAGGCGAGAACAGCCTTGGCCTTGGCCTGCTCGAGTTCCTTCTCGGCCGCCTTGAGACGCTCGACGAGTGCCTCGACGCGAGCCGGGACCTCTTCGGACGGAACCTTCAAGGACGAGGACAGGCCGGCGAGAAGCGCCCGCTCCTTGGCCAGGTAGCGGTACGAATCCAAACCGACGTACGCCTCGACGCGGCGAATGCCGGATCCGACGGACTGCTCACCGAGCAGTGTGACCTGACCGATCTGAGCGGAGCTGCCGACGTGAGTACCGCCGCACAGTTCCATCGAGAACGGGCCACCGATTTCTACGACGCGCACCTCGTCGCCGTAGTTTTCGCCGAAGAGAGCCATTGCGCCCATCGACTTGGCCTTGTCGAGGTCTGTCACAAACGTGTTGACTGCAAAGTTGGACGCAACTGCCTCGTTGGTGACTACTTCGATTTCCTGCTTCTGCGACTCGGTCAGAGCGCCCTGCCAGGAGAAGTCGAAGCGCAGGTAGCCGGGCTTGTTGAGCGAGCCGGCCTGCACGGCGTTGGGGCCGAGCACCTGACGCAGTGCCGCGTGCACCATATGGGTACCGGAGTGGCCCTGGGTTGCACCCTTACGCCATTCGGCGTCGACGTGAGCGAGGACGACGTCGCCCTCGGTGATCTCGCCCTTCTGGACCGTCACCTTGTGGATCCAGACCTTCTTGGCGACCTTCTGGACGTCGTTGACCTTGGCTTCGAGGCCAGGCGCCGTGAGCGATCCGATGTCGGCGATCTGTCCGCCGGACTCCGCGTAGAGCGGGCTGCGGTCGAGGATGACCTCGATGGACTGACCGGCAGTGGCCACGGGCACCCGAACGCCGTCGACGATCAGTGCGAGGACATGAGCCTCGGACACCAATTCGTTGAAACCGGTGAATTCGGTGGGGCCGCGATCGAGCAGTTCCTTGTAGACCGAGAGATCGGCGTGTGCGTGCTTGCGGGCACGAGCGTCGTCCTTGGCGCGCTTACGCTGCTCGGCCATGAGCGTGCGGAAGCCGTCCTCGTCGACGGAGAGACCGGCTTCGGACGCCATCTCGAGTGTCAGGTCGATCGGGAAACCGTAGGTGTCGTGCAGGGCAAATGCCTGGTCGCCGGCGATGACGGACTTGCCGGAAGCCTTGATGGTTTCGGCTGCACCCTCGAACAGCTTCGAACCCGAAGCCAGTGTCTTGAGGAATGCGGTCTCTTCGCCGACGGCAACGTTTTCGATGCGCTTGAAGTCGGTTTCGAGAACGGGGTACGACGGAGCCATCGTGTCGCGGACGACAACCATGAACTCACGCATCGTGGGCTGCTCGCTGCCGAGCAACTTGGCCGAACGCACGATACGACGCAGCAGACGGCGCAGGACGTAACCGCGTCCGTCGTTGCCCGGGTTGACGCCGTCGGCGATCAACATGGCAGCGGTGCGAGCGTGGTCGGCGATAACGCGGAAACGAACGTCGGAGGTGTGATCGGCACCGTAAACGCTGCCGGTCAGCTCAGCTGCCTTCTCGATGACGGGACGCAAAAGGTCTGTCTCGTAAACGTTTTCGACGCCCTGGAGCAGGAACGCAACGCGCTCGACGCCCATACCGGTGTCGATGTTCTGCTTCGGCAGCGGTCCGAGGATCGGGTAGTCGTCCTTGCTGATGCCCGCGCCGCGCTCGTTCTGCATGAACACGAGATTCCAGATCTCGATGTAGCGATCCTCGTCGGCTTCCGGACCTCCCTCGATGCCGTACTCGGCGCCGCGGTCGTAGAAGATTTCGGAGCACGGACCACAGGGGCCGGGGATGCCCATGGACCAGTAGTTGTCGGCCATTCCGCGACGCTGGATGCGCTCCTCGGGAAGTCCGACCTGGTCACGCCAGATCGCGAATGCTTCGTCGTCGTCGTGGAAAACGGTGGCCCACAGACGCGTCGGGTCGATGCCGTAGCCGCCGTCCTCAACCGAACCGGTGAGCAGTGCCCACGCGTGGGAGATGGCTTCCTTCTTGAAGTAATCACCGAAGGAGAAGTTGCCGGCCATCTGGAAGAACGTGTTGTGGCGGGTGGTGATGCCCACCTCTTCGATGTCCAGGGTGCGAACGCACTTCTGCACCGACGTGGCGCGGGTGTACGCCGGAGTCTGCTGGCCGAGGAAGTACGGCACGAAGGGAACCATGCCGGCGTTGACGAACAGAAGATTCGGATCGTCGAGAATCAGCGACGCACTGGGGACCTCGGTGTGGCCGGCCTTGACGAAGTGGTCGAGGAATCGCCTGCGGATCTCGTGGGTTTGCACTAACCGGTCCTTACCTTCATGAGCGTCGAACTGTCGCTGTCCAGCGTAACCTGCACCCCACTTGCAGCTTTAACCCCGCACGATTCGACGCAGTTTTCCCACCCGATCAGCGATCTCTCGCTCGTTTCCGTGGGCGGTGGGCCGGTAGTAGTCCACCCCGATCAACTCATCCGGCGGATATTGCTGCCTCAGAACACCGTCACGAGCCTCGTGGGGGTATTTGTAACCAACCGCATTGCCCAATTGCTCGGCGCCCTTGTAGTGGCCGTCACGCAGATGCGGCGGGACCAACCCTGACTTACCTGCAGCTACGTCGGCCATCGCAGCACCCAATGCCTCGATGACTGCCCCCGATTTCGGTGCCGTCGCCAAGTGGATAGTTGCCTGCGCCAGAGCCAGCCGAGCCTCCGGCATACCGATCAACTGCACGGCTTGAGCTGCGGCCATTGCCGTTTGCAGTGCCATCGGATCAGCCATACCGATGTCTTCACTCGCGTGCACCACCAACCGTCGGGCAATGAATCGCGGGTCTTCACCGGCCGTCAACATTCGCGCCAGGTAGTGCAATGCCGCGTCGACGTCGGAACCACGAATGCTCTTGATGAACGCGCTGATGACGTCGTAGTGCTGATCCCCGTCGCGGTCGTAGCGAACGGCGGCCTTGTCGACACTCGCCTCTACCGTGGCGAGATCAACCACGACGGGTCCGGATGCTGCACCAGCGGTGTCGATGGCTGCGCCGGCAGCCGCTTCGAGAGCTGTGAGGGCGCGCCTGGCGTCACCGGACGCCAGACGCACCAAGTGCTCCATTGCGTCGTCGGCGATGGTGATTGCGCCGCCGAAGCCGCGCTCGTCGGCGACTGCGCGCTCGAGAAGTTCTTGGATGTCCGCGGCGGTGAGCGCCTGCAACTGCAAAACCAGCGACCGGGAGAGCAGTGCCGACACCACGGAAAACGACGGGTTCTCGGTGGTAGCACCGACCAGCAGAACGATCCGGTTCTCGACTGCGGCCAGCAAAGCGTCCTGCTGCGTCTTGGAGAAACGATGGACCTCGTCGATGAACAGCACGGTCTGCTCACCATTGAGAAGGCGTCGGCGGGCAAGTTCGATGACGCCGCGCACTTCCTTGACTCCGGCGGACAACGCCGACAACGCCTCGAACCGTCGACCCGTCGCCCCCGAGATCAACGACGCCAAGGTGGTCTTGCCGGTACCCGGCGGCCCGTACAACAGCACTGACGCCGCACCGGAGCCCTCGACCATTCGACGCAGGGGTGCGCCGGGCCCGAGGAGATGTTGCTGTCCCACTACCTCACCGAGAGTGCGCGGACGCATTCGGACCGCCAGCGGAGCGCTCGACGACACCGACGCCAAAGCCCGCTCGGCAGCCGAGACAACGTCAGGCTCGTCCACTACCTCAGCCACTTCCGGAGTGGCCTCGAACAGACCGTTGTCATCCACCACGCTGTCCTCAGCTTGCCAATCGCTCACAAAACGACGCTACCGGAGGGCACCGACGTAATTGTTTCGATAGCGTGTGGCCATGAGCACCTCCGAGATCGCCACCGTCCTCGCGTGGCACGACGCACTCAACTCCCAAGACATCGACACACTCCTGCAGTTGTCGAGCGACGACATCGAGGTCGGCGGGCCGAATGGGGCCAGCCAGGGGTTGGCGGCGCTGCGTGATTGGGCGACCAACGCGGGCATCACCCTCGTTCCCGGCAGGATGTTTGTCCACCACGGAATTATCGTCGTGGAACAGACCGCGACGTGGGCCGCGGAACCCGACAAGTCCGCCACGCTCGCTTCCGCATTCCGGGTGGTCGAGGATCAGGTCACGTCGACGTTCCGCCATCCCGATCTGGTAACCGCACTGGGAGCCACCGATCTCTCCGAGGCCGACGAGGTCACCGACAACTGACAGCGAAAAAGAAAACCACCCGTGCGTCGGCGCGGGTGGTTTCTTCGTTCCTGATCGAAACAGCTCAGGTCTGGAGCAGGTCAGCCATGTGCGCGAAGCGCAGCGAACACCTCACGGGCGTGAGCCTCGACGTCCGTGTTGCCACTGAGTTGGGCGGAGCGGGCCAATCGCGCCCACCGGCCGACCAGCGCTTCGGTTCGGGGAACCGACAGGTAATGCTCGCGCACGGCCGCGATCCTCGAGTGATCATTGGGCAGGAACAGGAAGGTACTCAGCCACACCCAGATGAGCTGGGCCTCGACCAAACGTCGTCCCAGTTCAGCTTCGTCGGCCAGTGCCGGCCACATCCCCACAACTTCGGATCGCCATGCGTCGACCATCCTCGACGCTCGTTCTTCGGTCAGGTCGATATTGCACAGGCAACCCGGGAACGACACGAGCGCATAGGTGATGTCGAGGACGGCGTCGCGGTATCCGCCCCACTCGTAGTCGAGGAACCGGACGCCTTCGCCGTTGACGATGATGTTGTCCGGGCACAGGTCGGACGGGCTGAATGCCCGGAACCGTCCGCCGCTGAACAAGTTCTGAGCGTTCTGGACCTGTTCGACAACACTCGGAGCTACGTCGACGCCGAGGAATGTGGCCAGCATCGACGGCACATTGGCGACGACGCGACTGACTTGATCGGCAACTTCGTCGGAGCTGTGAGCGACCTCCGCGCGCCGAAGCAGCGCGGTGAAGTCTTCTTCACGACCGACGGTGGCGGCGTGCATGCGGCCCATGGCTTGAGCCATCGCCATCAACGTGTTGGTGACGGTGTCTTCGTCGGCGTCCTCGAGCAGGACACTGATCGCGGTGGCGTCACCGAGATCGCTGAGCACGAGGAGCCTGGCCGCCAAATCGTAGGCCAGTAGCTCGGCGCCGGGCCGCGCATCCTTCGCCAGTGCATTGGCGAATTGGTAGGACACTGCCTCCCGCAGGAATGCGGTGTCGGGATCGAATACCTGCGAAACTTCTGCGGGCGGTGTCACGCCGTTCTTCACCCCGAGGTAGGGATCACGGACTTGTTTGATCACGAGGGTGCGAGGTAGCGAGAACGGGTTCTCGGCAACTCTCACGCGGAGCACGATAGTGCGGCCACTTCCACCTAGATCTGTGGGATCTACGAGGGTGACGGGTGCCCCTGTACGGCGCGTCAGCAACTGCTCGGCAGCTGCCACGACTTCGGATACGGGGTCTGCCAGTAATACGGTCATCGCTTCATAACTTACCCGTTAGTGACGACAATCATGCGTCCCCGCCTCTGCACTTACGGTGAATTCTAGTCGTCGATCAGACTTGAAATGCCTTTCAGGGCGGCAGCAAACTCCTGGTCGGCACGGGTCCTGACCCACAGCACCAACGCGCAGGCGACAACAATTCCCAGCATGTTGACAGCAAGTTGGAGGGAAGACAGGCCAGCAATTCGCCACTCCCCGTTAGCTGCGGCAACTACAGCAAATCCGGCCGCCGGGACAGTCGTGACCGAGATGAAAACACCGACGAGTGCCGCGGACTTCTCCGACAGCAAGGCGAGCATCCCAGCGGCACCGGCCAGCAGTGCCACGACAAACGAGATGGGCCCCACCTTGTAGACAAAATCAACCTGATGCAAAGTCTCGAGGCTCTCGACGTCCATCCAGCCGAACATCTTCACCACGAACGTCGCCAACAGGGTCACGCCCATTGCAATCGGGAAAGCAACAACAAGCGCAAGAATCGAACGCCGACGCAGTTTCCGGTCACGCCTGACC
The DNA here is from genome assembly GCF_002245895.1 of Rhodococcus sp. OK302. Taxonomy (NCBI): domain Bacteria; kingdom Bacillati; phylum Actinomycetota; class Actinomycetes; order Mycobacteriales; family Nocardiaceae; genus Rhodococcus; species Rhodococcus sp. OK302. The sequence continues at coordinate 3,777,780 of NZ_NPJZ01000001.1, read as the reverse complement.
AAGGCCACAGCAAGCGCTGCCAGCGGACCGAACTCCGGCCCGACCACCATCGCCCCGACGATGGTGATCGGCGAATCCGTCACCACGCCGATTGCCGCCAGCAGGCAAGCGATAGTCAGGAACGCGACAAACACCCGATTGAGAGTTGATTCCTCACGAGTATGAGAGAGGAGTTCCTCCCACACGATGGAATCTGCTGCGTCGCCGGGCGCATCATGCTCAGCCTTGCGTGCCGCCGCCGACAGCACGGTTTCCACCGGCACCATCGTCACGCCGCCCTCTTCGACGACATCAAGGGCTTTCAATGCGCGCAGGACCTCGTTGGCACACTCCCGCGCAACATCGGCCTGCACCATGTCGCCGCGTGGTTCGACCGCGGCACCACGGAAAACGACAATGTGCGTCGCGCCCGGTTCCGCCTCGAGCGCACCGAGAACTTCCTCGGTGCGCTCGGACGGGCAGATCACTCTCATATGCAGCATGGTGATCTGCAGTCAGCTCTACTTGCCGTCGGCAGTATCGCCGTCGGCCTTCTTTTCTTCAGCCTTCTTCTCGGGCTTCGCGTCGACGCCCGATTCCTTACGCTGCTGCGCGGTGATCGGAGTCGGTGCATCGGTGAGCGGGTCGACGCCGCCGCCGGACTTCGGGAACGCAATGACCTCACGGATGGAATCCATGCCGGCAAGGAGCGCGGTGATGCGGTCCCAACCGAAGGCGATGCCGCCGTGCGGCGGAGCGCCGAATGCGAAGGCGTCGAGCAGGAAGCCGAACTTGTCCTGCGCCTCTTCCTCGGAAATACCCATCACCTTGAACACTCGTTCCTGAATGTCCTTGCGGTGGATACGAATACTGCCGCCGCCGATTTCATTGCCGTTGCAGACGATGTCGTAGGCGTAGGCGAGCGCGTTGCCCGGATCGGTATCGAACGTGTCGAAGAACTCCGGCTTGGGCGAGGTGAACGCGTGGTGCACCGCGGTCCAGGCCGAGTAGCCGAGGGCAACGTCGCCCGAGGCCGTGGCGTCGGAGGTCGGCTCGAACATCGGAGCGTCGACGATCCAAACGAAGGCCCAGGCCTTGGGATCGATGAGATCCTTCTTGCGTGCGATCTCGCCGCGAGCAGCACCGAGGAGTGCGCGCATCGGTTTGGTTGCACCGGCTGCGAAGAAGACGCAGTCACCGGGCTGGGCGCCGACGTGAGCGGCGAGACCCTCACGCTCGGCGTCGGTGAGGTTCTTGGCGACGGGGCCACCGAGGGTGCCGTCTTCGCCGACCAATACGTACGCGAGGCCCTTGGCGCCGCGCTGCTTAGCCCATTCCTGCCACGCGTCGAGCTGCTTACGGGGCTGGCTCGCGCCACCCGGCATCACAACGGCGCCGACGTACTCGGCCTGGAACACGCGGAAAGTGGTGTCCTTGAAGAAGTCCATGCACTCGACGAGTTCGATGTCGAAACGCAGGTCCGGCTTGTCGGAGCCGTAACGACGCATTGCCTCGTTGTAGGTCATGCGGGCGATCGGCGTCTTGATCTCGTAGCCGACGAGCTTCCACAGTGCCGACAGAACTTCTTCGGCCAGCAGGATGATGTCATCCTGGTTGACGAAGGACATCTCGATATCGAGCTGAGTGAACTCCGGCTGACGATCAGCGCGGAAATCCTCGTCGCGGTAGCAGCGAGCAATCTGGTAGTACCGCTCAATGCCGCCGACCATGAGGAGCTGCTTGAACAGCTGCGGGCTCTGCGGGAGCGCGTAGAAGCTACCGGGCTGCAAACGTGCTGGCACCAGGAAGTCGCGAGCACCTTCAGGGGTGGAACGGGTGAGCGTCGGGGTTTCGACCTCGACGAACTCGTGATGCGCCAGCACACTACGTGCAGCGGCATTGACCTTGGAGCGCAAACGAATTGCGTGTCCAGGGCCTTCGCGACGCAGGTCCAGGTAGCGGTACTTCAGACGCGCTTCCTCACCAACCTGATCGTCGAGCTGGAACGGCAGAGGTGCACTCTCATTGAGGACCTCGAGCTCCGTGGCGTTGACTTCGATTGCACCGGTGGGGATTTCGAAGTTCTGGTTGCCCTCGGGGCGAACTTCGACCTTTCCGGTTACGCGAACGCAGTATTCCGCGCGCAGACGGTGAGCCTGCTCGGCCACCTCACCTGCCCGGAAAACTACCTGCGCAACTCCGGATGCATCACGAAGATCGATGAAGATCACTCCACCGTGATCACGACGCCTGGCTACCCAACCGGTGAGCGTAACTGTCTGCTCTGCCTGCTCGGGTCGCAATGAACCGGCGAGATGTGTGCGCAGCACGAGATTCCTTTCGAACAACTTCCAATAACCGACGACCGACTACTTTGGTCTGTAATCCTACGGAGCTAACAGCCCAGAGCGGAAACGCGGACCCGCATCGCATGCGAAGCTATCAGCAGAAGTGACAGTCAGCACTTGTTCTCGAGAACAGAAAGCGACACATATGACCTTCAACGAGGGGGCCCGCGGCGAAGCGGGGCGCGTTCAAGTTCAGGGCGGCGGGGGCGGTAGCCGCGGCAGCAAGATGGCTATCGGCGGTGGAGCCGGCGGCATCATCGTGCTGATCCTGGCCTTGCTGTTCGGCGGCGATCCCGGTTCACTCTTGGGCGGTTTGAGCAGTTCCACAGATACTGCCAGCTCGTCGGCGGGCCTCAACTCGGTCGACGATTGCACCGGCACTCAGGCCAACAACGACGTGAACTGCCGGGTGACGTTGACCGTCGGCAGCCTCGACGACGTCTGGGAACAGCAGCTGATCAAGCAGACCGGAACCAAATATGTGCGCCCGGAGGTGGTTCTGTTCAGCGGTTCGGTCAACACCGGGTGTGGCCAGGCGTCGAGTGACGTGGGTCCGTTCTACTGCCCCGCCGATCAGACCGCCTATTTTGATACGAGCTTCTTTCAGCTCCTGGTCGACCGTTTCGGATCCAGCGCCGGACCGTTGGCCCAGGAATACGTCGTGGCCCATGAGTTCGGCCATCACCTTCAGAATCAACTGGGCGATATCGGCCGGGCGCAGTCCGATCCGCAGGGCGAGCAGTCCGGTGCTGTTCGCACCGAACTGCAGGCCGATTGCTACGCCGGCGTCTGGGCTCACTACGCCGACACGATTCCGGACCAGGCGACCGGCCAGCCCTTCTTAGCGAAGTTGTCCCAGACAGATATCCGCGACGCATTGTCAGCCGCGTCATCGGTCGGTGACGACCGGATCCAGAAAGCATCCACTGGTCGGGTCAATCCCGAAGGCTGGACGCACGGATCGTCGGACCAACGCCAGAAATGGTTCCTGACCGGTTATCAGAGCGGTCAGGTCTCCTCGTGCGACACGTATTCGGCACGCGATCTGAACAATCCTCCAGGCCTGAAACTGAAGTAGCTCGACAAAAACCATCCCACCGACAATTTTATCTGTCTTGACAGAACTTATTGTCGGTGGGATGGTTTTGTCATGTTGGAAGTAGCAGTCATCGAACTGTCGGCCGCCGCGGAGGCATCCCTCGATCCCCTACGGCAGCGGATCCTGGCTGCACTGGTCACCCCGGCGTCGGCTGCCGCACTGGCACCGCTCGTCGGCTTGACCCGCCAAAAAGTCAACTATCACCTGCGAACCCTCGAAGAACACGGACTCGTCCACCTCGTCGAGGAACGCAAACGCGGCAACATGACCGAACGTGTCATGCAGGCAAGCGCCGCGTCGTACGTCATCTCCCCCGCGGCAATGTCCGCCCTCGCGCCGGATCCCAGTCGCTTTCCCGATCAGCTCTCAGCCCGCTGGCTGGTATCGCTGGCCGCGAGAATTGTTCGGGAGGTCGGCGAACTCATCTCCGGTGCCACCGCAGCCGGAAAGCCTTTGGCGTCGTACGCCATCGACAGTGAGATCACATTCGCAAACGCCGCCGACCGTGCGGCGTTTGCCGGAGAACTCGGCGAGGCCGTCAACAACCTTGTGGCCAAGTATCACGACGGTAACGCAGACCGTGGTCGTAAACACCGTCTGGTTGTCGCACTTCACCAGAGCCTCACAATCCCCCCGACCACATCATCCGAAACGGAGCAATAGCCGATGTCCAAGAAATTCGAGATTCGCCGCGAAGTTGTCGTACCCGGTACGCCGGAACAGATCTGGGCAGCCATTTCGGCCGAAACCGCCGGCTGGATGTTCCCGTCACCTCTCGAAGTTCCCGCCGACGGCAGCAAGCCCGACAGCCCCGTCATCGCCACCTGGGAACCGCCCACCCAACTCGACATTCATATGGCCGGCCCCGACGGCTGGTTCAACAACCTCGAGTACTTGATCGAAGCTCGCGACAACAGCACCGCCGTCGTCCGCTACGTCCACGCCGGAGTTTTTGCCGAAGATTGGGACAACCAGTACGACGGCGCCAGCAAGCACACCGATTTCTACCTGCACAGCCTCGGCCAGTATCTGCAGTACTTTGCCGGGCGACCGACCACCTACGTATCTGTCGAAGGCCCGGAGGCATCCGGAACCCCCGAAGCCATGACAGCGCTGCGCAACGCGCTCGGCATCGACGCCACGACCGCGATCGGTGACACCGTGACGTTCGACGTCCCCGGAATCGGCACTATCTCCGCTGTTGTCGACTACCTCAACGACTGGTTCATCGGGCTCCGCACCGACGATGCACTCCTGCGCTTCTACGGTCGAAATGCGTTCGGCGGCAACGTCGACGCCGCACATCACCTCTTCGCAGCCGATGCCGACGGCGAAGCAGCCGATGGCGCCTGGAAGATTTGGCTCGATTCCGTCTACGTGTGAACCGGTAACTGCCCACCAACCGCATGTGATAATCCAGATTGTCCGTCTACTTCAACACGAAATGAGTGTGCTCCATGGGTTCAATCGAGTCATTGCGAGACATCCTGAGCGGATTCAACGCGCTAGTCCATGCGTGGGCTTGGATGGGCTCCGAGTCCCTCAGTCAATCCGTGGCTTCGCGCTAGGGTTCGCCGTTCGAACCGCAGCCTAGATACCCTGCTCTGCTGACACCCGGCCTTCGTCGATCGCTGTCAGCAGAGCGGTGTGATCGCGAGCATTTCGCTTGGTGTACGCCGCCGCAAATTCTCCGATCGCGAAGTCGAATTCTGTTCCATCACCAAGATATTCGTTGATTGCAATGCGATCACCTGATCGAGCGTGAGCATAAGCCAACACTCGTGCACACAGTCGACCGTAGAGCTCCATACCTTGGGGTTTCATGCCATCGATGATTGCGGAACCCTTCCCGTCACGAAGTTGGCGGATGTAGAAATCGTTTTCAACCTCATCAGGGCCGGGGCCGCGTTCCCACCCCAGAAAAATGTCACTGCTGGCCTGCATCAACCGCTGACCGTTGACCACCCGCTCCCCTTCGTTCCGGAACGTCGGGCCGTCCACATAGCCGGCCAGAACTGATGGCAACGCCTGCTTGACCTGCAAAATCAGCGGATCATCGACGTCGACGCCGTTCAACAGAATCATCCACGCCCGCGTGCCGACGCTGCCGACACCGACCACCTTGCGCGCAATGTGCATCATCTCGAAACTTTGCAACAAAACCCGACGATCCCACTGAAGTGTGCTGCGGTAGGAACCGATTCGTTCGCGAAGCACCTCTTCGGCCGTCGTGAGATCCTGCCCCTGGAACAACTCTTCCATCGGAACGATCAATGGCGGATCACTGATGAACTGTCGACGACCGTCGACGACCTCGGTGAATTTCGATGCGGCCTGGACGCTGTCGCGTCGACGTGCTTTGTCGAGAGTCGACATCGCGCGATCGAGCATTCGTTTCTTGATCTGATTACTCAGTTCTTCGAGACCGTCCTCGGGTTCGATGTGCGAGTACCACACCGCCAAATTTCCCAAAGCGGCTTGCTTGGCCATCGTTTCCCGATATTCGGCGGCGCAACCACGCGTGATCTGTTTACGTTCCTTACTGGAATATCCGTTGTCTTTGCCGGCAATCGCCAAACTGGCAGCCAAACGTTTGACGTCCCATTCGAACGGGCCGGGATAAGTCTCGTCGAAATCGTTGATATCGAACGCCAACTTACGCTCCGGAGTGGCAAAAACTCCGAAATTGCTCAGATGCGCATCTCCACAGAGTTGGGTGTACATCCCGGAATGTGCACTACGCGAAAGATCGTCGCACATCACCAGGGCCGCACCGCGAAAGAACGAAAACGTGATGCCGACATCCGGCCGTACCGAATCGGCACCAACTCGGGTACTCGACATTCCGCTTGAGTTTGCAATAGCGAAATCGGGTCGCGATCACTCTCAGCGAGGTCGGCGAGCGTCGCCAGAGGCGTCGCTTGTCGGGCCTGACGACCCAGAGCCTTGCGCTCGTCGACCGTGAGATGTTCAGTGCGCACTGCGGTCATCTACCAGACCTTTCACTCGATATATGGGTCCCTATGAACTGGGAGTGTCAGGCATCGCTCGCCCACCCGATCCGCGCGCCGCGCGGACCAGCAGCTCAGGGCCTGTCACCAATGCCTTGCGCCACGGAAGTACCCCATCGATCTCAATCTGAATCGAGAGGCTCAGTACGGTACGGATCAGCACGATCATTCCCAGGACAGCAGCGTCCGTCAGTGACGGCGAGGACGTCACCGTCTTGACCAGATCTGCCGCGACAAGAATCTCGAGGCCCAACAGAATGACTGCGCCGAGCGTTTCGCGGAGAGTCTTGAATGCCGATCCCCCGTCGCGTGTCCGGAACCATGATCGGCCGGCAATGACAAAGGCGAACAAGAACCCGAAAACCATTGAGACAACGCCGAGTACTTCAAACCATTCGGTGACCAGCTCGAAGAACTTGATTTTGTCCATGTCGTTGATTCTCGAGGTATTTCGCTCAGAAGTCGAGCACACGCGCCGGTTCTTTCGTCTCTGTTTGTGTCGGTCGAACAGCCGATACCGACGCGGGCACTATGCACATACTCTGCATGTCACCGGGACCAGCGGAATGAGGATTTGGCGTGCGGCTTAATCGACGATCAATGTTTGCCGCTGTCATCGTGTGCTGCACCTTGACGCTGACGTCCTGTTCGTCGCAGGGGAATCCAGTCGCCTCAGTCGGCGAGGCTCCGTCGACAACCGAAGTATCCGACGGTTTGTCACAACCTTCGACACCGGAAGCACCGCAACCCGGTCCGACGCTGGTCGACCCGGCCGCATTTGCGTACAGCTCAGGCGGACTGAGCGGATACTTCTTCACCACCCCCAGCGGACTCTGGCGCTGTGCAATCCTGACTTTCAGTGCGCAACGTGGATCCGACGCACAGATGGCCGGGTGTCAGCCGAAAACGAGCATGGACATCAACGTCTCTGGTGCCCCTCGAGTACCGGATCACGGTTCCGGTAATCCTGTCGCTCCCAATGCAATTCTGGTCAACAAGACCGATGACGCACGGTTCGCAAGTTTAAGCCAGGCACTTTTCTGGCGCCTGGATAACGCAACACCAACCCTCGCTTACGGGGAAACATTGTCGACTGACGGTTTCTCCTGCAACGTGCAGGAAACTGGGGTGTCGTGCCGATCTGATAGCTCGAACCATGGATTCACGTTCTCTACCAACGGATTCGACTTCAACTACACCGAGGCACTGTCGTTGCCGAACGTGCCAGAACCTGCATCAGCGACCGCCGGTGGCCCGCAACCAACACTCGGCAGAGTCACTGCGACGTACCAAGAAGGCTACGGCGCGGTCCGGCCCGCGACCATCAGCAACGGCGGCGCGAGCTTGTCGGGTCAAGTATGGGACATCCTGTGGCAGAGCTGGGGCGGCGAACAAGTAGTCGGCACTGGTCAGTCTGCTAACGCAAAATTCGCTGACACCGGACCATCACCCATCGAGCAAGCGACGATCGTCGCCTTTGACCTCGGCGATTGTGAGGGGACCTGGATGTACCGCTCGTTCGTCTGGTTCTTTCCCAGCACTGGCGACACCTTCGAATCCGCCAAGCAGCACGCCATCAACCCCTGCCAAGATCAGGCCTACCCAGTGACAGATCCGGCTCCGGCAGCCACCAATGCTGGATCGTGCGGCACTGTCATTGCCGCGGACGGAATCCCGCGCGAGGTATTGATCAAGAGCGGAAAAATTACGTGCGCAGACGCAATGACGATGATGAACGCAACCTATTCCGTGCTGTACGACAAGCCGCTGGACGGGATGGAATACGGCTCTTGGAACTGCGGCATCGTTCCTGCGGGCGAGATCTTGGTTACCTGCAATTACCCGAATTCGAATGGGAGCGTCGCCATCTTTCGGTCCGACGACGATCCGTACCGGTAGCGTTGCGATCGTCGGCAAACCCGACTACCGGACGTCTGCCCCGCTGTCTCCGGGCATTTCGCTGCCAGCATGAACACCAATAGCCGCCCACCCCGTGTGTTTCCACAGGGACGAGCGGCCCTACTACGGTGCAACTTAACAGGTTACGATCCGAAGATCGCTCCGAGTACTCCGAGAGATCCGCTCGCCGGCGGTGTGTTGTCGGTGATCTCGACGGTCACATTCTCGAGGACGGCCGGGGTGCCGACACCGTTAGTGGCAGTCACTGTGAAGATGAATGTCCCTGCCTTCGTGGGGGTTCCGGACAGGATACCGGCCTCACTCAGTGTCAGACCGTCGGGCAATGTGCCGGTATAGGTCACTGTGGGAACAGGATTCCCGTCGACTGTGAAGGCGTGATCATAGGGCTCGTTGAGGACGCCATTGGGGAGCGTTCCGGTGAGGGTGGGTGCCCGGTCGATCGAGATCACCGACACCGTCATGCCGACGGAGTTGGTGACGTAGGCATAGTTCCCGTCGGGGCTGATCGCCACCCCGATCGGTGACGAGCCAACGGGGACGGTAACGGGGGTGGCAGTGAGATCAGCGGTGTCAATCACCGACACCGTGGTGCCGTCGGAGTTGGTGACGTAGGCATGACTGTCGTCGGGAGTGATCGCCACACCGTTCGGGTTCGAGCCGACAGTGACTTCAACGGGCATCTCAGTGAGATGGGCAGTGTCGATCACCGACACCGTATTGCCACCGCCGTTGGTGACGTACACGTGGTCGCCGTCAGAGGTGGTCGCCACACCGGCCGGAAACGAGCCGACCGCGATGGTAGTCGGGGAGACAGAGGGATTGGCGGTGTCGATCACCGACACCGTGCCGGCGATTTCAGCGTTAGAGACGTAAGCCTGACCGTCGCGGGTAATTGCCACTCCCCACGGCCGCGAGCCAACCGCAACGGTAGCGGGGGTAGCAGCGAGATCGGCAGTGTCGATCACCGACACCGTGCCGCTTCCACTATTGGTGACATACACGTGAGCGCCGTCCGGAGTGATCGCCAAGCCGCGCGGAAACGAGCCGACCGTTACGGTCTCGGGGGCGGCATCAAGATTAGCCGTGTCGATCACCGACACCGTATCGCCATGGCCGTTGGAGACGTACACGCGGGACCCGTCGGCGCTGATCGCCACCCCGAATGGAGCCGCGCCCACCGAGATTGTCTCGAGGGGTGCGGCGGGGTTCGCGGTGTCGATCACCGACACCGTCGTGCCGCCGAAGTTGGCGACGTACGCATGTTTCCCGTCGGGGGTGAACGCCACCCCGACTGGATTCGAACCGACCGTGATGTCCGTGACGACAGCGTCCACGCGTGCGGCACCCCCGGCGTCTCGGGCATTGGCGGCGGGTGCGCCGATTACGGTGCCGGGGTTGCTGTACGGGGTGATGCCAGCGATGCCGACGGGGTCCGCAGCTGCGACACCGACCGCACCGCCGATGGTCATCACGGCAGTAAGTGCGCCAACGCCCAATAATGCAGCGGACCGAGACCACTGTTTGGATGAATACGGCCGATCGAGAACAGTCACAAGATATACGCCCTTCCCTAGCTGTCCACACCCTCGATGGGGTGTGCAGCGGCCACAGGAAGGCAACCACCACAAAGGAACATAACGGATATTTGTCCTGATATGTCCACTTTGACAATATCCGGAACCCGACACCACCCAACAGACTTTCCCGCGCAACATGTGCCACCTGCCGATCACTTAGTCGGCGCACAGTTGAGCTACGGTGAGGAAATGACTACAACTCTTCTTCGAAAGAATGTCTCGGCCCGCTGATCTGTCAGCGGCGAGTGCACACACTGCACCCCCGCTGCCGCACCATCCCGGACTTCAATATCCGCCCAGGCCGGTGGAGGCGTCATGACCACCTGGATCGAAGTACTCATCGCCATGGTCGACGGACCACAACACCCTGTCTCCGGCGTCGTGAAGCCTTATCGCAACACCGACGAACCACTCCATCTGTATTACGGCAGTTACGGCGAAGAACCGATACTGCTGGTCCTTCCTCCCTGCGGAATCCGACTGTCGCGCTGGGGAAACCGATTCCGGATCGAGTCGCTCGATGGTGCGTTGATGCTCTGCGCCGACGGTACGACGGTGTGGGACTTCCGCGACAATCCGGATCGACCACGCCAAACCAAGCAAGAGAGGATGTACTTCTTCGGGCCTGGCCGTGCACTCGTGCTGGGCCGCCCAGCCGAACACTGGGTGGGTGAGCGAGCCCCAAAGCCTATCGGTCTCGTCTCGGACATCGAGTTTCTCGGACGCCGATGCTGGTCCGTCACGCTCGCCGCCTGCACTGACAGACGACGCAGACGCCAGGTCGATCAAGAAATCATCGTGGACGCCGAAACCGGCGCCGTCGTGGCACAACATTCGACGGACGGCATCGAAGCTGCCTCGTACATCGATCTCGATGTCACCGACACCCTTGACCCGGATTTGTTCCGCTGGGACGGGCCAGTAGTCACCGACGAGGATTCAAGGCAACTCGCCGGCCGTCCGTCACCGAACAGACAACAACTGGGCGCGGAGTGGTTTCGTGAAAACGTCACTGCCGACCCGATCGAAGTACCTGTCCTCGTCGATCTATCCCCACGTATGGTCGATGTTCACAACGCAGACACCGGAGAGTTCACGGTTTATCTCGGGGACATGACGCACCAAGGACTACCAGCATGGATTACGCGTCGGGTCCGCTCTGAGAAACCGTGGAAAGTCGGTCTGCCGCAGTTCCAAATCTTCTGGTCGACAAGCAAATTCGATTGGACGGCGGTGGTCTCCACCGGCAGGATCGACGAGGACGCCGTGCGTCAACTGCAACAATGGCTCCATCCGCATGAAGCGGTCGCAGGAACGCCACCCATTGCGCCGCACGAGGATTCCGAGCCATGAATCGTGCCGAAAGCCCCCGTCGCACGCTCCGCGTTTTTGTGCCGCGTTGGGTGATCGACGACGGATCCTTTCCGCGGGCGTCGTTGGGCGACACAGTCGATGTGCTGCTCGAATTCGCCGCGACCGGCGAATTCCCTTCGCCTACAGACGAAACTGTTGATGCAATCGCCCGCCCTGCCTACGGTCGGGAGCCTGTTGAGCACCCCGCCGGCACGCTCCGCTGGCTACACCTGGTTCACGGAGACGGTTGGAGCAGCGGGTGGTGGTCGGATCGACCGCGCACCGGATCGGTCCGACTGACGGGCACCTTCGTCGCCGGCCTCGGATTCAGTTTTGCTGTCGACGAGCCAAATCGAGTACGCGGACGTGTGCGTCGACTCCATCTTGTCGAACAACGGTTCAAGCAAGTTGGTCGCACCTCCCACCTCATTGCCAGATCCGAGCAGTTGACCGAAATTAACATCACACCGGGCAAATTCTTTTCTGAGACAATCGATTCCGATGCAGAAGTCTACGTTGCGCCGACCGGCATTCTCGTCGAACTCGACCTCGACGACGTGCCTGGCGAGCCAGAGACTTTCATTCCCGGCGCTGTGACGGCGTGTGATGATGTCGGCTGGGTAATGCATCGGTCCGATCCCATCCTGCTGCGCATCGATACTGCGGTTACGCCGCCGCAGATAGTCGAGTTCGCGATGCCACTCACTATCGAACCGCCGGACGATCTGTGGACTCGACGGGTGCATGGCGACCCACACGGGTGTTGGGTTGTCGGCGATCACGATATCCACCGATGTGACTACGCCGACGACGGAACGGTGACCGTCGAGCGGTACTGCACCGAAGGCGGCACAAGTGTGCTGCACGAAGGCAACGTGTATCTACTCGGCCGCCCAGAAGCCGGCCTGTATTCCAACCGCCGGTACGGCGTAGTTGATCGCCAGGCAGATCACCACCCCCTGCGAGTTCTCGATAATATGTCGCGCAGACTCGAACCTGTCACCGATGCCCCAACTGTGCAAAAAGTACTGGCTCTGGCCGGTCGGGCCGATCGAGCTACCACCACTGATGGAACTCGATGGATGATCGACAGCACCAGAGCCATCGTCGAAAAGCCTGACGGGACAAAGCAACCCATTACTCTGAGCGAGCATGTTGCTGGCATAGTCAGATGGGCACCCCGCCTCACGAGCGAATGGGAGTCCGAAGGATAGGAGTCGGATCGGCGGGAGTGCTGATTCCCAGGGCGGCGGCCTCACTCATCGGTAGTCCGACTGCCAGTTGCATGGACATCTGTTTGTCCCCGCCAGCGACAAAACTTCCGGCTGAAATCCGGCTCCCATCCGGGCGTTCGAGCCACACCGCATATCGCTCGCCTTGCGGTAGACCTGCGAGATCAAGCGTAATACTGGTGCCCCAGTCCCGGTTTTCCAGGATGGCCGTGGCATGGACGTCAGCGGGCTGTTCACTGAACGCGACCGACTGAGTACCTATGTTCTGTTGCGAGTCCGTCGACCATTGCGATGTGACGACAAAAACTCCTCCCAGTGCGACGATCAACACCGCTGCTGCTGCCGCCGCGAGTTTCGCTGTCCGGACAAGGCGATTCCGACGTCGTTCGTGGTCGACTGCGGTGAACACCGTGGTGCGCAGCGCCGGAGGTGGGCCTGCGAGCTGATCGTCGATCCGCTCGGGGTCCGCCTGACTTAAAGCCCCAGCGACGCTACGCAGTTCACGCATTTCGGATCTGCAGTGGAGGCAGCCGTCCAGATGCGCTTGCAGTGCCACGGTCGCGGCCGGGTCGAGTCGACCCAGGGCGTGCATGCCGAGGTGGGTTCGCATCTGCTGGCACTGATCAGTACTCACCGTGCCACCCCATTTCTTCCAATACGAGTTTGAGGGCCTTGAGCCCGTAGTAGACGCGACTGCGGACCGTCCCCTCGGGAATCCCGAGCTGAGCTGCGACATCCGCGGCCGGCCTGTCGCGCAGATGAACCTCGACAAGAACCTGCCGATGCTGCTCGGACAACCGGCGCAAGGCCTCTTCAACTTGCAGACCCACTACCAACTCTTCCAACGGCCGCGAGGCGCTCGGGGTATCGGGCGGCTCGGCACCTGCCATCAGCGGACGACTTGCCCTAGCGCGACTGATGTCGATGACGATGTTGCGGCAGATCGAGAACAGCCAGGTGCGCAGCGACGCCGTCTCCGGCTGAAAGCTGCGCGCTGCCCGCCAGGCACGTAAGAATGTTTCCTGCACTGCTTCCTCGGCGACACCAATATCCCCCAGGGATCTGTGTGCAAACCGGAACAGCTCACCGGCGTGGTCCTCGTAGGCCACACGCAGCGCAGATTCGTCCCCGAGCCCTCCGGAGTGTCGTCGTTGCGGGATCAGCCGCATTCCTTCACCTCCGCACAATCGTGTCTCCAACGCACCGGTGGCGGGCGAAGTTCTTACCTGGGTATACGGATCGGCCCTTCAGATCCTTCATGTCACCGGCACAACGAGCATGTGACATGTCGCACAGTTGCCGAGTGAACGTGTACTGCCCTCACATCCGTATTCCCGGTCAGCTCGTACAACAGCGATCACGAACGGAAGCGAACAACGATGATGAAGCGAACACTACTGACCAAGTGCGTCGGGCTCGGGGCAGCACTGGTGCTGTTGTCAGCGTGCGGAAACGACAACACGGCCGCGCAGAGTGAACAGCCAACCAGTTCGGTACTGCAGGCTTCAGCCACTGCCGTCGACGGCCCCGCCGTGGTGAAACTCGGGGCAACCGCCACCGCGCTCGGCAACGTGGTGACTGACGCGGATGGCTACACGCTGTACTGGTTTACTCAGGACACCCCGACCATCTCCGCATGCATCGACCAGTGCGCCATGGTTTGGCCGCCGACGCTCGGCTCGCCGAAAGCAGCCACCGGGACGGACCTTCCCGGAACACTGGGCGTCGCCACCCGCCCCGACGGCGGGTCGCAGCAAGCTGTGTACGACGGCCACCCGCTGTACCGGTTCGCGAAGGACGACGCGCCAGGTCAGACCAACGGTGAGGGCGTCAAAGGCCAGTGGCATGTCGGGCTGGTGACGCCGTCGCCGACCACACCCACCACCGCCGGCCGGTAAGTCACGATCACGCTCCCGTCCGCAGGGTAAGGACTGCGCGTCCCGGCTCCCCCGCCCTCCCACTGCCGACAGTGGGTTCGGTTCAATTGAACCGAACCCACTGCGGGAGATCGTGTTACGCGCTGGATCCACCTTTCGTGCCGAGTAGGGAATCCAGCTGGCATCAGTTCCGTTGTCCGCCTATGGCGTTGACGTAACCTGCGCCGGGTTCGACAACAAGTCCTCGCACGCGGGGGCCTGACTGGATGTGAGCGCCCCCGTTGAAACCAACCACTGTGTCACGTTTTGAACACTGCTACAGGTGCTGGTAGACCCGAAAAACGGCGCCGTATCCTTCGAGACTGCTGAGATCGTCCCGGGATTGAGAGTCGGCACGTACTTCTTGAAGGTCGCAGCCAATGCGTCTGTGTTCGACGGGTCGCGGATCCACTCGACTGCCTCATCGATGGCTGCCGCAAACTTCTCATACGCCGCCGGCGACTTTTGCAGATTGGGCTCCATGGCCCACATCGCCTCTCCGATCCAGTTCGCGAACACGCCCTCCGTCTTGAGATTGACCAGGTCCTTACCCACCTTGAGAACCTGTGTGGTGTAGGCAGCACCGGTGTCCTCGGCGAACTGAATGTCGATCTGGCCCGCTTCCATCGCACCGCCGCCGGCCTCGCCACCGCCGATCGGCACCATGGACACATCCTGCTCGGTCAAGCCTGCCTCCTTGAGAACACTGAGCGCCACCGTATAGCTCTCTGTGCCAACACCCCCCACAATGCCGACACGCTTGCCCTTGGCACATTGGATCGGCTTCGGGTACGGCTTGCCCGCTTCGCGACAACCGTCGATAACATCGTTCGAGGCAAGCATGGAATAGATCGAATGTGGGTACGTCACCGCGACCATCTTGATCGGCAACCCACCGGCTCGCGCAGTCTCGACGCCTGTCAAACCGTTGACAATCGCGTCGACGCTGTTGGAAGCCAATGCGGACACCATCGTCGGGCCGGTATTGATCGTCTTCAGGGTGACATTCAGTCCGTGCTTGCTGAACATTCCCTGGTCCTCAGCCACCCACGCGGGAAGGCTGACGAATACCGGAAATACGCCGACCGAAAAATCTTCCGAGGCCCCTGCCTCGCCATTCGAGTTCTGCGGTGTCTCGGATGCGGTTCCGCAAGCTGCTGCAGAGAGTAGGAGAACGCTGGAAACACTGATCGCAGCAGCCCTCCTTGCCCACGTACGGTTCGAGGGGAAACATTTGTTCCAAATATTCTGCACGGTCTTCCTTTCTCGTTACTACCGAATCGATCTCAACTGAGCCGCACGGTCAAATCCGAGACGGAGAGCTCCGGATAATCGGCGTCACGTACCTACTTGTCCACCCCGGGCGAAAATGCACGGCTCGCCGCCATATTCAGGGAAGTGGAAAGTGAGTTAGGTTGAAACACAAGAGATGTCGTCTCCCGACAGATTTAGTACCGCCTGCCGGGTCGAGAGATTCGATGCGCTAGATCTGAACCTGGCGCAAAGCTACCTCCTTTCTCTGTGATCGGACGACGGCTCGGGTGAATCTCGACGTGCAACGCTGATCGCGCCGGACTGCTTGTGAGCCCGCGGCTTTAGTTGCTCAGATCACAGTAGCCGCCGCCAATTCTGGCCCTGTGTCGCACTTTTGGGACGCTTCACCTGCAGAAACCTTCAGAATCGCCGATTCCCGTGCGAACGCTGTTCAAGGAATCAGGATTGCCGGCCGGGATCTCGGCGGCTGTCACGTTGCGGATGCGCAACCCGGTTCGAACGCGCCTCTGCCCTACGAAATCTTCTGCGGGACTCGGATTTGCGAAAACTCGATGGTGCCCGTCCAGCATCAAAGTCGTTGACGCCCGGGATTATTCGAGATGACCCTTAAAAGAACGGCGTGTTCAAGTAGTCGAAATTGATTCGACACCCAGGCAGTTGCAACCGAATCCCCATGTCGGCGCCCCTGCCCGCACCCTCGATGAGAACTACTTTCCCGTCAAGCCGCCCCGGTCGGTCCGGTTCCTTTCCGCAACTTTCACCCTCGATGATCTCGCCAATCCCCCACTGTCCGAATGCATCCCCCACGTATCGTCAGACGGAATTCCATCCCCCGTCAACCACCGTCTCCGTGCCTGTGACATACGAAGATTCGTCGCTGGCCAGAAAGAGCACAACGTTGGCGACCTCCTGGACCTCACCAACCCGCTTCATCGGAATTGCATCCACCTGCGTGGCCCGAAATACCGGATCGCTCGAGGTGCCTCGCGTTGTCCTCATCGGCGGCAACATACCCGGCGCTACGGCATTGACTCTGATTCCGTCCGCGGCGTAGTGCACAGCGCCAGTTGTCGTCATCGACTTCACGGCTGCCTTCGAAGCCCCGTAACCGATGTGGACGCCGCGTAGACCGATACTGGCCGAGATCGAGGACAGGTTGACAATCGATCCACCCCCTGAATGTCTCATGGCGGCGCTCCCGTGTTTGATCCCGAGGAACACACTTCTGGCATTGACCGACATCAGTCTGTCGAAGTAGTCGGTACTAGTCAGACCGGTGTCGCACGAGCCGCTGATCCCGGCATTGTTGACAAGCACGTCGAGTCGGCCGAAGTGCGAGAGGACCTCCTCGATCGCTGTGCGCCACGATGCCTCATCGGTGACGTCAAGGTGCAGGTAGTGGGCGCGCCCGCCGGCACTGTGGATCTCCTCCACAGTGTCTGCACCGGTCACGTCATCGATATCCGCGACGACAACCATCGCACCTTCGCATGCGAAGGTTGCCGCGGTCGCTCTCCCCACCCCATTCGAGGCCCCCGTGATCAGGGCAACTTTGTCACGAAGACGCATACTTCTGACCTCCCCTTCGAGCTACGCGATGCCGAGATGGGTCAACCGACGATAAAAGGTCGATCGAGACAACTCGAGCTGCTTGGCTGCTGCAACTTTGTTACCACCGTTCGCCAATAGCACCGCAGAGATTGCGTCACGCTCCACGCGCTCGAGCGGTGAGAGGCGCCGAGCAGTGGATTGGATCCGCAATTGCAGAGGCAGTTCAGCCCGTGAAATCGGGCGGTCTCCTGCGATGGTGCTAGCACGCAACAGCACGCGTTTTAGCTGTTCGACGTTTCCCGGCAACGACCGTTCCTGGATCGCGTGAAGCGCACCGTCGTCGATGATCGTGCCGATTTCCTCGATCCCGATCCCATAAATTTCGGCGACAAGGGCGGGGATCTCCTGGGCGATCTCAGATACCGATGGCACTCTCAAATGAGCATCGAAAGTCGGCTCGAGCCATTGGGGCAACTCACCTTCCGCTGGAGCAAGACGGTATGTGCCGACAAGGACGGTCACGCGCCGTGCAATGTCATTCAGAGCTCTCTTCAGGATCGGGAAATTGTCATGCTCCTCGGATATCTCCTCCAGATGACGGACGATCAAGCAGTCCCCGACCGCATGGGACGGGATCAAGAATCCATCCAGAAGTTCGGTCGCTTCGCAGGTGACAACTGTGAATCCGAGCGCATCGAGCGCGCGACGCGCGACCGTGTATTTCCCGACCTGCTGGGCTCCGTAGACGAGACAGGATGGTGCTTTCGCCAGAATTCGCTCGGCCTCGCTGCGAACCCCGCCAAGCCAACTGCGCTCAGTTGACATGTCTCCCAGGCCCGTTGCGGTGAGGTCCGCTGGGTTGGGCGCCGCGCGTTGTTCGCGCGCGTCACCTTCGCCGGCAAGCTGGACGAGGCCACCAATCAGTTCCTTGCCCGAGATTACCGGGCGCACTGTGAGCCGCATTCCTTGTGGTGTCTGGATCTCACGGATATCAGGGCTGGGGAGTCCGCCGTCAATTGAGGCCTTCTGGACAATTCCCCACAGATCGGCATGACTCAGGTGGGTGTCTCGGTCTGAGGCCTCCACGTTGGAGAGACGCACTCGTGAGTTAATAGCGATCATCGGTCTGCGTCGCCCGCGCCTCTCCACCTGGAGGTAGGAGTCGAATAGCTCGCGGTCGGCACGACTGTGCCCCATCATGAGCGCCGTGCCGATATCCCGTGCGGCTTGGGTTACCAGCGGCGATACCAACCCGAGAGGCACGGTTATGTCACAGCCGACCGAAATCGCGCCGAGAACAACTCCTGTTCCAGGGTGGATGATCGGCGCCCCCGCCCCGGACAGCATGTCGAGGGCTTCGTTGTAATGCTCAGGGCCCCAAACTCTTACGGTTCGTTTTTCTTCCATAACTGTAGCGAGGACGCTTGTGCCGACAAATTCTTCTTCGACGATGGAACCGATTTCACAAATTCCACCCAAGAGCTCGTCAAACATGTCTGATTTCGCCCAGCGACCGACGATCTGGCCATTCCGGTTGAGCAGGTGGACGAATACCTGAGCATCTATGGAATCGTCGAGAAATTCACTGATCACCGGCCGGCCGGCGAGAAGCAACGAACTGTCAAGATCAACGCTGGGCCCCCGGAACAACTCCAGCGGCGCGGACGGCGATACGCCGGCACGGAACGACCGCTGCCATGAGCGCAAAATTTCGGGCCTGACCATGCCGCTCGGATCCCCGCCCTGAAATAGGGTCTCTCGCGCTTTTCGCAGCTGCATTAGAGACTCCCGTTGGCTGGACGAAAGTCCCCGTTCATTGATCTTCATCATTCGGCACCTCCGTTATCGAGCCCAGCTCTGATCCTGAATCTGTCATCTCTGCCAGCGGAGCAGCCACCGCTCGGCTGCGGACATCAGACCGTTGAATATCAACGCGAAGACAACGACCACTACCAGAGTTGCGAATACTCCCGCAGGTTGAAAACTCTGCGAGTCAAGCGCGATCTTGCGTCCCCAGCCATTGTCAGCGGCCAGCATTTCACCGAAAATCGCGGCGAGGAGTGCATAGACGGCGCCGAGCTTGAGTCCGGAAAACAGCGACGGTACCGATGCCGGCAAGACGATATTGAGGAAAATTCCACGCTCAGTGGAGCCGATTGCCCGGCCCATCATGATGAAGTCCGGATCGATTGTCCTGATGCCGGACTCGGTCGCCACCATCACGATAAAGAAGACCACGCTTGCCACAAGGTAGACCTTGGATTCAGGACCGATACCGAACCACAAAATGAACATCGGTGCGAGTGCAACTCGCGGAAGTGAATTGAGTGCGGTGAGAAACGGCATGCTCACGGAACGGAACAGTGCGTACCGACCGAGCAAGAGCCCCACGGGAATACCCAGCACCGCACCCAAACCGAATCCGAGCAATGTCTCGCTGATTGTCGTCACACTGTCGAGAAATATCTCCGAACCCGACAGGTATTCCACCAACTGATCCCAGATCGCACTGGGCTTCGAATAGAACACCTCCCTGGCCCAGCCTGCTCGGACGGCGATCTCCCAGAATGCGAGGAATCCGCCGAACACAATCAGCTGGATCGTGAGAATCGTAATGTTGCGTCGAGACAGCAGTTTCGTCAAAGTGGGGCTGACGGACCGCTGCCGCCGCCGTTTTTCAACAGCCGGCTGTACTTGCTCCACAGCACTGACCGGAGCCAACTGCTGAGCTTTGTCCTGGGTCGATGATGTTGTCATGTCGTCTGGTCTCAAATCTGTGCGATGTCGAGTTGGGCGATCTCTTTGCGAAGCAGTTCCCACACGCCGTGCGTTATCTCGCGAAAGCGGGAGTCGTACCGGATCTCGGCAGCGTCCCGAGGACGTGGAAGGTCGACCTCGATGTCCGCGATTACCTGACCTGGGCGATGCGACAGCATGACTACTCGATCAGCCATCGCGACTGCTTCCTCGATGTCATGTGTAACCATCACCACGGTGCGTTGTGACTTCTGCCAGATTTCTATGAACGCGTTCTCCAGGAGCAGCTTGGTTTGCTGGTCAAGTGCCGAGAAGGGCTCGTCGAGCAGAAGCAATTCCGGTTCTGTCGCAAGTGTTCGAGCGATCGCCACCCGTTGGCGCATACCTTGCGAGAGTTGAGACCGGTAGCTGCTTTCGAATCCGCTCAAGCCGACCATCTCCAAGAAATGCCGAGCTTTTTCCAACCGCTCGGCTTTACGAACCCCTCGGACTTCGAGCCCGTAGGCGACGTTGGCCTCCGCAGTTCGCCACGGGAGCAGCGAGTCACGCGCCGAGATATATCCGACGTCGCGTCGGGGCTTCGCGACACTGGTGCCGCGGACCTCGATAACCCCTTCCTGCAATGGGGTCAAGCCGGCCACAAGGTTCAACAAAGTTGTCTTTCCGCAGCCGCTGGGACCAACGATCGCAATGAACTGGCGCTCGGCGATATCGAGAGAGACGTGGTCGATGGCCAGGGTTGGCTCGGCACCTCGTCGTTGGAAATGGTGGGTTACGCCTTGCACAGAGATCGCCGGGACGCCCGGGGCAATACGCTCATCATTGGTTGTCCCACGTGTTGAGGTGTGCAACTTCGTTCGTTTGTGATCATCGGCGGCATCGACAGGTGCCGACACCAATTCTTGATAACTGGTCACGTCTGTTCTCCGATCCGGTCTAGGTGAGGTTCTTCGGCGCATCAATCGTCGGAAGGCCAGCGCTCGAGAGCGCTGTTACGAGAACGTCGCGGTCTTCCACTCGATGTCGCGGCAGGTGGTCGGACCTTTGCCTTCGGCAATCTGATTTGTCTTGGTCAGCCACTTGGTAATTGTTTCGATGCTGCTGCACGTCGCGGTTGTCCCGAAACTGTTCGTGCTGGATGCGAGCACACCATCGATTGTCTGGTCGCTGATATTGGGCGCGTTCTTCTTGAAGACAGCCCGCGCCTCCGCCACGTTCGCCGGGTCCTTGATCCACGCGATTGCGTCACCAACAGCGTCAGCAAACTGTTGATACTTCTCGGGAGACTGCTGCAATTGCGGCTCCAATGCCCAGGCTCCATTACCGAACCAGTCAGCGAACGGCCCGTCGTGCTTGAGATCCACGAGTGGCGATCCAACGTTGATCACCTCGGTTGCGTACGTTGCGGCGGTGTCCTCGGCGAACATGATGTCGATCTGACCCTGCTGCATTGAGCTGCCCAATGCTTCTCCCCCACCCGCAGGCACCCACGAAGCGTCAGTTTCCTCGAGGCCGGCCTCTTCAAGAATGGTGATGCCCGCGATGTGGCTCTCAGTCCCTAATGAACCGACACCGATCCGCTTACCTTTCGCACAAAGAATAGGCTTCGGATAAGGGTCGTTTACGTAAGGACACGAATCGATAACCTGCTTCGACGCGATCATGTGATAGATCGATGAAGGAATTGTCGGGGTTATCAGATTTATCGGCTGTCCAGTCGCGCGAGCAGAAAGAGCGATTGTGGCACCGTTGAGCATAACATCGATGCTGTTGGAATTGAGCGCCGAAATAAGTGTCGGACCCGAAAGGATCGTCTTTACATCGACGTCTAGTCCGTGCTGCTCGAATATCCCCTGTTCCTGGGCTACCCAAACCGGCATGCTTACGTATAGCGGAAATACACCCACAGTGAACTTGTTCGAAGAATCATTTCCCGGAATCCCGCATGCTGACAGGCCAGTCACGAGTATCCCGCACACACCGAATGCAAAAGCTCGCAACAATCGACGACTGAACGTAGACGGTTGACGAGAAAGGCTATTTGCCACTACTGCTCCATTCTTTGAGGATAATATCCCCGTTACCCGAAGCCAACCTCGGGAGTTGTTCACGGTCCACCCGCTGGACGAGACGGTTGATCGACAGGGCAAGTTCCAAGCGCAACAGAATTTTTGGTTCGCTCAAACTGGACAGCCCCAGAATTCGGCTGATGCTCTTCAACCGATAGTTGACCGAGTTGTGATGGAGGTGAAGACGTTTGGCAGTCTCCCCGGTACTGCAGTCGGAATCCATATACATGCACAGCGTCTCGACCAGATCGGTTCCGCGACGCTCGTCGTAGTCACGCAGAGGCCCCAACATCTGGTCCGCGAACTGAACCAAATCCCGTGGCTGCTTCACATCGAGCAGAAGACGGAAGAATCCGAACTGCTCGACGGTCACGGTGCGCGCTGGTTCCGCAGATTCGCCCACCAGATCGAGCAACGCCACTGCGTGTCGGTAGGAGTCACGGTGACCCTCGACCGTGTCGCTGGCGTCCGCAACCGCGACACTCACGGTGCCGCCACCCGTATGGGCACTGACCTCGCGGCGCAGTACCTCGCCAAAGTCTCCGGCCGCCTGGACCGGACCGTCTTCGAGGAGCACGACGAGCTGTCGGTCGAATTCGGCGACCAGATGTGCCCCCGGCGAACGCCGGACCAATTCCTCTACGACAGCGAGTAACGAGCGTCTGATCGGGGAGGGATCATGAGACGACGATGCTCCCGGTGACGGATTGGCGATGCGACCGACAACCAAGCGGTTTCTGGCAGTCATTTCGATCCCCCACTTGTTGCGGGCGTGCGCTGCCAGCGCAAGATTCCCTTCGCGCGGACCCGCGAGCAGTTCCTCGACCAGATCGACACGTAGTCGCGCTTCGGCATCGAGCGCCACCCAACTGCGCATGAGCATCATTGCGACGAGCGCGGGAGCGGCATGGAGCATGCCGGCCACTTCCGGACGCACCGTGACATCGGTTTCGGCGCAACGGATTGACAATGTCGCCACCACCTCGTTGTCGAGCACGACGCTCCGCCGCATGTGCTGGTCGCCGGCGCCCTTCAGCTCCCCCGCCAATGTCCGTCCGAACACGTCGGATACGTGAAAACTGGCACCAGTCATCTCAGTGAGGCGGGCAAATAACCGCTCGAGTCCTGCTTCTTTGATCACCAGGCCGTGTAGTTCGTCAAGGTTGACCTGAGTCGCCCTCAGGGAGTGGCACTTGGACTGTAAGGCGTCGATCTGTCGTCGGTGAGCCGCAGCTTCGGCATACAGCTCGCCGCTGGCTACATGAGTGTCGAGCAACAGACTGACCAAACTTGCAAAGTTCTCGAGAAGGAGGACTGTCGCGTCATCAAAGCAGTCCGCGTCAGTGCAATAGACGTTGACGATGTATCGAACATTGTGCGCGATCAGCAGCGGGAGAGAAACCATCGATCCAATGCCTTCACGCAAAGCTGTGCGCCCCAGGACAATAGGAAGATGCGCTTCCAACCCGGTAGCCACGACAGGACGTCGCGAACGGAAGGCGCGACTGGTAGGCCCTTCGCCGCGATCACCTGCGGTAGTCAACAACGGGTGTTTCATGATCGTATCGACGTAAGAGTCCGATATCCCATGAGCGGTCACAACCTCCAACGACTTCGTCATACTGTTGGGCTGCATCACGATCGCCATCATGTGTCCAGTCGTCTGCGCGATCTTCGCAGCAGCCAGCTGCAGTATCTCGTCGATTGCTGCACCATTGTTCACGGCCGCCGCAAGTTCCGTCATTGCTCGGACTGCCGAACCGACAGCAACGATCCCCGAGCATTGAGCTCGCCGGCCTGTCACCGCGGTCTCGGCGACAACAGTCATCAAAACTTGCCCCTCTGAAAGGTGGAGCAAGATGAGGAAGTATCAGCAATAGAACCGGAAAAACCATGCGACGCAGCGACATGCATGTGTGTACTCAATTCGTTCAGGCCGACTTTCGATCGCTCGTTGACGGCTGAAACCGGGTCACTGACGGACATGGACACCTCCTACATCTTCATCATGTTCAGCAGCCGTGAGGTGGACTGCAATTCCTGCTCAACGTTAGGCACGTCACGTTATCCGCCGTGGACGGAGCTGAAGTGTCCCAATATTGGGACATCGCGCACAAGTTGACCGCAAAGGTTCTCGACGCCGCGCGACCGCGAACGTCCGAGCACCATGCCCGGCGGCCCAGATGACACGTGGGACTCCCGTTTCCTTCACCTGTCCAGCAGTCGAAATCCGGGCATAGACGCTGGTCGTCGCCATTTGAGAATGTTCAGAAGCCCGAAACGGCGCGATTTTAGCGCGCACACAAAACCATTGCCGCAGAGGACCTTCCGCCGTCGAACGAATCAAGATCACCGTTCGGTATGGTCTGCCGACCGGCGCGCAAAGCCGGCGGCCCGTAGCGATCGCGGTATTCGTATTTCGAGATTCGTGCGTGACAGGTCCCCGGCAATCCACCCCACCAACCAACCTCGAATCGGGTCCACATAAGAACGCCCCGGACACAGTCGCCCTGACAAATCTGTGTCAATTTCGGGACAGTCGGAACGCTGCAAGCATGGATAGCATTGCGGCAAAACAGATCCCGCACCAACGGAAGGCGCGATCCATCGCGCAGAATTCAAGGAGAACGAACATGGCCGTGATGGATCCCGACTCGTTTCAGCAGGTCAAGCTAGCAATTGCCGATATTGCGGCCGGAAAACCGGTAGTGGTGGTCGATGACGAAGATCGAGAGAACGAAGGCGATCTGATCTTCGCCGCGGACAAGGCGACCCCGGAACTTCTCGCATTCATGGTTCGCCACACCTCGGGCTTCGTGTGCGTATCGCTTCAAGAAGAAGACTGCCAACGCTTGAACCTGCCGCCGATGTGTCAGGTAAACGAAGATGCACGAGGAACCGCCTACGCGGTGACGGTTGATGCAGTTGGCGTCGGCACCGGCATCTCCGCAACCGACCGCGCCAGAACCATTCGTCTTTTGGCTGATCCTGCCGCAGGCGCATCCGACTTCACACGGCCGGGTCACGTCGTACCGCTACGGGCCAGAGCCGGTGGAGTGCTCACCCGCGCCGGCCACACTGAAGCTTCGGTTGACCTCGCAATTCTCGCCGGCCTCGCACCAGTCGGAGTCTTGTGCGAAATCGTCTCTCGCCTCGACGAGACCAGCATGGCCCGCCGTGACGAACTGGAATATTTCGCCCGTGCGCACGACCTGACACTGATTTCCGTAGCCGATCTGATCGAATATCGTCAGTTTTCCGAGCGCCAAATCGACCGAAGGGTCGAAGCGCGAATGCCCTTCGCTTGCGGCACATTCCGTGCACTCGGCTACAGCAGTCAACTCGACGACCGGGAGCATGTCGCACTGATAGACGGCGATATCGGTGATGGCGAGGACGTCTTGGTCCACGTGCATTTCGAGTGCCTGACTTGCGACGTGTTCGGCTCGCTTCGCTGCGATTGCGGTTCTCAGTTGCAGACCTCACTGGAAGTCGTCGCAGCCGAAGGTCGCGGCGTAGTGCTGTACGTGCGTGGGCACAGAGGCCGAGGGGCGGCACTGCTCAACAAGCTTCAGGCCCTCAACCTGGAGGATCACGGCGCATACGCCTTCGATGGTGGCGCCACGCCGACGCGTCCGGTCAACGTTCCCGACTATGTTGTTGCGGCTCAAATTCTGCGTGAGATCGGAGTGGTGTCGTTGCGCCTCCTGACCGACAATCCCGGCGAGTGGGCAGAGTTCGAACGGCACGGATTGAGGGTCACCGGACTCGCACCGTCAGCCGAGCCTCCCCATCCGCAAAACGTGCTGCGCGTAGATACTGCAAGGAACCGAATGAATCAACGACAGTCCCGAAGCATCGACTTGAACAGTCACTCGCGCCTGGCCTAGAACGGGCAGGACATCCTCGACGCATACCGGATCACCGGCTTCGCCGGACCGACGATCCGCTCGCAATATGTTGGACACCAAGGAAATTGACGACGCAGAATGCAGGCATCACAACCACGCAATGACCGCGCTCGCCGGCAGTCGTCGAAAGTCAGTCGTCGACTACGAACGTACAGCGTCGACCCGAATCTCATACTCTACCCGTATCAACTTGCAGCGCTGCGGGTTTGACCGTGCCGCACACCGACGCTTGAGGCGCCGGAACAATTCTTATCTGATTCACCCCAGCGGCGGTTTCGCCGCGGGAACACTACGGCGGACACAGCGATGCCGCGGCCTGCTCGGTGTAGGACTGCTCGGTATAGGACTGCTCTTGTCGCGGCACTGGCGCATCGGCGCATGTCGACAGCCGGATCTCCGGATTCTGACCGAGTTCCCGAACAGCTTTCCTAACCCCAACAATGCGTGTTTGGCCAGGTTCACGCCCGCCACATGATCACGATTGCCGCCGAGCTTGCACTGCGCACCCCGGCGGTAACCGCCGGGGCGGGAGAGCTTTTCATTGCAGCCTGGGCACAACGCCGAGAACCGTGATCTTCGCGGCCACCTGCGTCACATGGGGTGGCTTTGCGATGCAGGCATTGACCCTTCGATTTGCAGCCGGGCCAGTTTGATCCGGAGGTTCCGGTCGTCGTAGGTCCGGCCTCGGCAGTCGGAAAACCAACCCGTCCGGGCTTTCCGTGGCGATGGCGGCGGCACCGAGCATGGACGGCGACCAATCCACTCCCACCGCAGCAACTCCCGACGTCAGGTCAGGGAGTATTGGATCTAGGTCAACAGTTGAGAGCCTCCGGCGGCATTTCGTGGACGAGAACCTCGTTGTCGACGCCGGCGGCGATCGTCAGGTAAAACGTGGATTCTCCGTCTATCTGAACGTAGGAGTTCATAAGGCATACCGGCGGAAACCTGGCCCTGTAGGGCTGGGAGGAAGCCGCTCTGGATTGCGCAGTAAACCTGGCGTGCGGGTGTGGCTGGTCCGGGCTGGTGCCCTGTTCACGAGACGCGGATACAACTGCGGCTGTGGTGGATTCGGATACTTGTCGTACCCCAATGCAATGATCTGTCGTATCGGGTTGTGGGGTCCGGTGCAAACATTTGGGGCGGTGGTGGTGAAAGTGAAGCGGATCGTGATGATCAAACTCGCCGTCACCGACGAGCAAGCTGCCGCGTTGAAGCAGACGCTGCTCACCTGCAACCGAGCTGCCGACTTCGTGTCCGATGTCGCCCAAAACTCTTCTGATCGTCGGGCGTTCACGTTGCACCATTCGGTGTACACGCAGGTCAAGTTGCTCGGGTTGTCGGCGCAGCCTGCGGTCCGCGTGATCAAGAAAGTTGCCGACGCGTACACCACCCGTGCGGCGAATCTTAAGGCCGGAAACTACGGCCGACGCGGAACTAAACGGTATGCGGGAGTCGCAGATTCAGCTGTTCGTTTCCGATCACTGGCGGCGCAACCATTCGACGATCGGTGCTTGTCGTGGCAACTCGACTCGTCGACAGTGTCGATCTGGACGGTCTCGGGCCGAATGAAGGGTGTGCCGTTCGTGTGCGCACCCTGGCAGCGGAAACTTCTCGCCGACCGCAAAGGCGAATCCGATCTAGTCTTTCGCGACGTAGCTGGGCATACGCCCAGTTGCGCAACTTCGTCGAGTACAAGGCGGAAATGGCGGGAGTACCGGTGGCGGTGATCAACCCGCGCAACACGTCCCGCACCTGCTCGCAGTGCGGGTTTTGTGATGCGAAGAATCGCCGCAGTCAAGCTAGGTTCGTGTGTCGAGAGTGTGGGTGGACCGCGCACGCGGACCACAATGCTGCCCGCAATGTTGCTGCGCTCGGGCATGAAAAGTATTGGGCCGCCTCAGTCAACCGGCCTATAGCAGCCACCGCTCTAGCATCCAGCTAGATCGTTGAGCAGCAAACCTGGTCCTTTAGGGCCGGGTAGTTGATGGTCATCCCGGGTTGGCAAAAGTCCGTCAGCGCAAACGGAAGACGCAGTGATGGCGGTTCCGGCGTTGGCTCTGGGATCGGTTGCTCGGAGAAATCGACGTCCCACACCATAGCGCCGTCGTCAGCGACTTCTGGCGGCCTCCCGATCCAACCGGATCCGTGGTGGACGCACGGCCCCAGCAGTTGACGGTGCACCTCGCGAAGGTACTTACTTCACATGGACCCTGGCATATCTGACATCGGATTCGAGCGCATCCACCAGATCTTCTTTTGTGGCGAAAGTTGTCTGCGCGCGAATCCACAGGTCAAGGTGGACACGAATTTCCTCGCCGTAGAGGTCTTCAGCGAAGTCGATAAGGTGCGCCTCGAGGAGCCTGGGACCATCTCCTCCGTAGAAGGTTCTCCGCCGGCCGATTGATATTGCAGCAGGGATTGAACGCCCGTCGCGCAGTACGCATCGACCCGCCCAGACTCCGTCGGCCAGAACCTCGTCGCAAGGAATGCCGGCAGACCATTCGTCGAGTTCGAGGTTGGCCGTGGGGAAACCCAGGGTTCGGCCGCGCTGGTCACCATGGACAACGCGTCCGCAGACGTCCGGAAAATTAACGCGACCCGTCTCACCGACCAGTGGTTGCACCGCGGCGAGCGTTGGCTCTGGGATCGGGAGATTCGACTCGCGGCGCTCGGAAATCGTCACTGGTGCGCTGTCATCACTCATATTATTTTCCCCTTTTCGAGAAGAAGTTGGCCACTTGATTAGTTCGATCCCGCCGCAACTTTCGAGTTGAGTTCACGCTTGAGGATCTTGCCGGTTGCAGTCATCGGAAGCGTGGTTACGAATTCGATCGAGCGTGGATACTTGTAACTCGCAATCTGTACCTTGCACCAGTCGATCAGCACTGTTTCGGTGATCTGTGAGCCACGATGAAGAATGACGAACGCTTTGATCTCTTCCCCGTTTCGATCATCCGGCACCCCGACAACTGCGGCGAGCGAGACGTCCGGATGGGTCATCAGCACTTCCTCGATTTCGCGAGGGTAGACGTTGAATCCACCGCGAACAATAACATCCTTGGCCCGGTCGACAATGTAGTAGAAGCCGTCCGCGTCGCACCGGGCAATATCGCCCGTTCGGAACCAACCGTCACGCATCACTTCGGCGGTCGCCTCGGGTCGATTCAAGTATCCCTTCATGACGTTGTGTCCACGCAAGGCAAGTTCGCCGACGCCGTCCTGCCCGACGACATTCCCGTCCATGTCGACGAGCTTTGCCTCGATGCCCCACACAGGCACCCCGATCGAGCCGGGTCGGGGGTCCCGTTCGGGATCGCTGAACAATGCCAACGGCGACGTTTCCGACAACCCGTAGCCTTCAAGGATCTGCACCCCGAAGCGTCGTTCGAATTGGGTGAGGATCTCCACCGGTAGCGCTGCGCCTCCGGATATCGCGCACCGAAGCTTACGAGCGATGCGATCGACATCAACGGTGTCGTCAAGGGCGCCCAACAGAGCCCAGTACATCGTCGGTACACCGGCGAAGAATGTGATCTGCTCCTTGATCATGAGGTCAAGTGCTACTTCGGCGTCGAAGCGAGGCATCAGCACGAGTGTCGCACCGACTGATAGGCCGGCATTCATCGTCACCGTTTGGCCGAAGGAATGGAACAGCGGAAGAGTGAGCAGATAAGTGTCCGTCCGCACCGGGTTGCTGTCGAAAAGTCGGCTAGCCGTCAGTGCGTTGAGCACCATGTTCGCATGAGTAAGTTCAGCGCCCTTGGGTCGTCCTGTGGTACCGCTCGTGTAGAGAATTACTGCGGTGTCGGTGGATTCGCGAACGACTGTATTGAACGTGTTCGGCTTGCCATCGAGAGCGAACGACAAAGTATCGGTGCCATGGTCAGTCGCCTTCACGGTCGGGTCCGCTGCGATGACCACCATCTCGCGACATCCGCTGGCACCGTCAAATCCAGCTTGTCCGTATTCACCCATGGGAAGCTCGTCTGTTCCTTCGAAGCAGAAGAAGAGAGTCGCACCTGAATCTTCGAGGTGGTAAGTAATTTCGCCAGGCTTGAGCAGGATGTTCAGCGGGACGACTACTGCGCCGGCCTTCAGAATGCCGTAGTAGATGGCAGGAAACTGCGGGAGGTTGGGGCACGAGAGTGCAACTCTGTCGCCCGATTTGATACCTCTGTCGACCAGCAGGTTGGCGATCTGGTCGGCCTGTTCGTTGAGTTCGGCATAGGTCAGCCTTTCAGTACCGCAGACCAGCGCTACCCGATCCGGGTAGCGGCGGGCGGAGTCCTCTAGGAACACAACAAGATTGAGCATGTGAATCTTTGTCCTTTCGGCGCGACCGGCACGGGTGACTCAAGACAGGGTCGCAGCTGTAGCGGCACGGATCCGCTCGTCGATATTGTCGGGCGCGCGGACGCACGAATCGAGCCCGTTTTCGGTCACATCGATGGCGGCAAGATTAGTGATGATGCGATATTCGACGGCTTTGCCGACGAGTTGCAATGTGCATCTGGTGACGATCGTCGACACCCCAGCCTGAAAGCTGCAAGAATAGATCCAAAAATACTGCGTTACAGTAGCTTTGGAAGACGACTACATCGACTGGCGACCAGTAGCCTGCGGATCGGCATCACGGGCCGAGAAGGATCCATAGCCGCCTCGAAAGAATAACAACGGAGATGCCGCCGCGGCATTCACGTCGAGGTCGTGCACCCTACCCACCACAATGTCATGGTCTCCAGCGTCATGGATGTCATGGACCGTGCAATCGATGTAGGCGACTGCCCCTGAAAGAACCGGCATTCCGGTCGCGGACGGACGCCACGCGATCCCGTCGAACTTCCTTTCCTTGCTCGTTGCCACTGCTCGACAGACGTCCTCCTGGTCTGCACCTAATACGTTGATGCAGAAGAGATCCCCTGATTCGCGTAACGCTTTCCACGAACTCGACTTCTTGTCCGGCACGTAGGCCACGAGCGGCGGCTCCAACGACACTGAGGTAAAGGATCCCACTGCCATACCGAGTGGTGCGCCGTCGGCGGCAATGGCCGTCACGACTACGACGCCGGTGGGATACTGCCCGAGAACCTTGCGGAAATGAGCACCGTCGATTTCGACTGTCATTACTGTCTCCTAGATTCTTCACGGTGATCCCACCGGCGCCACCCGGAAGCTGTTGAAGGCGTACCAGCTACTGCGTCATAACCAAGCGAGCGTTCCGTTCAGCAAATTTGGCCGACGGAGAGTTCATTGCCGATGTCAGGATCGTCGAGCACCCACACGAGACCCAGGAGCGCAGTTGTGTAACTGTACTGTTGGAACCCGATAACCTCACCGCGTGCTGCCGTAGTGAAAACGAATCGCCGCTCGTCTCCGAGTGGAGCCATTGCCTTGCCGGCGACGACGTTACGGAAGTGAACCTCGATGTAGGGCTTGTTGCTGTCGGCCAACGCCCACTTCGTCGGCTCGCCGGTGAAGGTCAACCCGGCAGGGTTGATCAGGAATCCATCCACAGTCGGTGCTGTCTCGTGGATCCACTCGACGATATCGCCTTCATGGTTCGAAACGATGGGCACGATCTCGACATTGATACTTTCGCCGAACGACCTGACGAACTCCTGCAGTTCCTGGATCGATGCGCCGCCGTAGACGCTGCGGTCGCGGTTATGCATGTTGGACATGTTCGGCCCGTCGATGACACCGATTCGGTAGCGCTGATCACCGGTTCGGATCGAAGACCAGCGGCTGGGCTCGTAAGCTGCCGATGCGTTGCTCATTGTGTTTCCTCATCTCTCGCTTGTGTATTCGAGTTCGTTTCGGAGTTCATCGGGTCTGACGCCGAAGATCACAGAATCTCACTCGACGGCTCAGTGTTCCATAGCGGGAATGCGACGTCAGAGTCGCAGATCTCCGCATTGATCACCCCGATGCCGGCAACATCGAGGCATACCCGGTCTCCCGGTACAAGGAATGGATACGCGTCAGTTCCATGCAATCCGGAGAGTTCTAGAAGGCAGCCACTCCCTACCGTGCCGCTACCGATAATGTCCCCGGGAAGGACAGTTGTGTTGCGAGAAGCAGTCGCAATCATCTCGGCGAAACTCCAGTGCAGATCGCTGAGATTCCCTTCGCTACAGAGCCTTCCGTTGACTTCTGCCGTCATTCGAAGGTTGTGCCGGCCCGCACTCATCGAGTCCGCGAGCTCATCCGGTGTGACAAGGAAGCCACTCAAGCTGGTGGCGAAGTCTTTACTCTTGGATGGCCCCATCGTCAACGGGATCTCTTGGCGTTGAAAATCTCGAGCACTCCAATCGCACAGCACAACGTATCCGGCGATGTGATCCTCTGCCTGCTCCGGTGTCAGATCCGACCCTGAACGACTAACGACAGCAGCAACTTCCAGCTCGTAGTCGAGAGCGACGGTGCCCGGTGGTCGCTTCACTGGGTCGTTCGGACCCAGCATGGCAGCCGGATTGGAAAAGTAGAACGCCGGCTCTCGGTACCAAACCTGCGGGACGTCGAGAGACATCGCCTTCGCAGAATTCTGCAGGTGCGTTTCGAAGGACATGAAGTCCCGGAAGGTTGGAGGCCGGGGAATGGGCGGGGCCAATGCAACATCCCTCATCCCCACGACCTCCGCAGGGTTATGCAGCGCGGACCTACCCGCTTCCGACAATGCGTCACGTTCCAGAAGACCGAGAAGAGTGACTCCTGCCTCGAGTCCGTAGATGCAATCGCCGCCCGCATCAAGCACTCCCGTGCGTAAACCGGTGCGCCCGGTCAATCTGTACGTGCACCACTTCATCGTCGCAACCCCAACCTTCCTGGACTTTCTCTCAGTAGTCCGTCAACTCGTCCAGCGCCGGCTTGATCTTGGTCATGAACATCTCCAGCTGCTTGATGACCTCTTCCTTGGGCTGCTGCGCGAAGTGCGACGGAATCACGAGGTACTCAGCGGGAAGCCGCTTCCACTGCTCGACGAACTGATCTCGCACCTGGTCGATCGAACCAGCGACCCACATTCCGCAATTCATCACCGAGTCGACGGGGTCACCGTCGATCTTCATCGGCGTGGTGCCGGTGTAGAGGTCACGGAAGATGTCCAAGTCGTACTTGACGATGTTTTCCCTGGCTTCAGCCTCCGTTTCGGCAACCTGCAACCAGCGGCACAATGCCTGATTCTGGCCGAGAGCATAGGTCAGGCCGGCATCGGCAGCTGCATCGACATAGGCTTGGCCGAACCGCTCAGCCGTGTCGATCTTCGAGAAGTACGACGGAATGAAACCCCTTGGTCCGCAGAAGGTCACGGTCTCGAGGCTTGCATTGCTCGCCACGAATACCGGCGGATGCGGCTTTGTGTACGGGCTCGGCACTACGCTGACGCGCCGGATCCGGTTGTCATCATCCAGCTCGCCGGGAGCCCCGAGCTCTCGAGTAGCCGACATCCCCCATTCGATGCCTTCGGCATACGGGAACGGCACCTGCCACGTGCCGTCCTTGCGCTCCACACTGTCCTGGGTCCACGAGTCGATAACGAGCTGAACGTTCCCTTCGAACAGTCGTCGATTGCTCGAATCGTCCGAGAATTGCGCCTTCTTCTCCTCGTCGGTCATCGCTGCGAGCTGCTCATCGGTCAAGCCTGTCGGCGATTTGGTCGCCTTACTTCCGTAGTGCTGACCAATGATGTTCGTCCACCGTTGCTGGTAGCCACGGGAGAATCCGGCGAATGTCCGGCCCTCTGTCAAATGGTCGATGATGGCGATGTCTTCGGCCACCCGGAACGGATTGTGAGTCGTCATCGTGTAGCCGATCTGACCGACCCGAATCTTGTTGGTAAAGCTCGCCCAATACGCATTGAGGAGACCTGGGTTCGGCCCAACCTCGTAGCCCTCGGAGTGGAAGTGGTGCTCGATGCCGGACACGCCCCACAAACCGAGCTCCTCGGCAGCGAGGACAACTTCCGTCATATCTCGAACTGCCTGCTGGTAAAGGCTGGAGTCACGGCCGAGCGGCGCCTTGGCGATTCGTTCCTCTTGCGTTGCGGGGAGCTGGGGGTAGAGCTGGAGGATGACTTTGACCATGTTGATCAGATTCCCTTCGAATTTTGTCGAATGCGACGTTTGCTTTCGAAGAGAAATCTAGATCCGATGCGGCAGCGACTCTTTGGGTAGCGACATAGAGATTTCGCCCTGTGTCTGGTCGCACTCACAACGAACGTGTCGTGATCTGAACTGACCTGCCCCAACGAGACAAAGCACCCCCGTTGCTGATCGGGCACGTGCCGAGAGAATCAGGACGCGCAGCGAAGCCGCTGGATACCTTCGGGTACCAGCGGCTTCGTCGTTTTCGAGAACACGGTTCGAGTGATCGAGCACATCCCGCGCCGAGCTCTACATCAACGTCTTCATCTTGAGCGCGTTGAACTCGTCTTCGTTGATCGCACCGGAATCGAGCAGTGCCTTGGCATCCGAAATATGGTCGGCCGGAGACTTTCCCGCGACGTTCCGAACGTAATCTTCCTGCGCGTGCATCTGTTGCTTGGCCACGGCCATCGACCGCCGAGCCATACCGTCGCCGCGGGCAACGACGTAGATCATCGCCGACAGGAAGGGAATGACAAAGAGGAAAACGATCCACATTGCCTTGATCCAACCGGAGGTGTCGTGATCTCTGAACAAGTCGGTAATGATCGAGAACAACACGCTCAAATAGGCGACAAAGGCGAAACAGACGAAGATAAACCAGAAAAACTCCCAAAAACCTTCCATGTCAATGCTCCGTACACTCGCTGATCACGGTCGTTTTCAGTATGCGCTGACAACAATGGTCGCGGCTAGGGGTCTGCCTCAGCAAAGGATCGGGTACGGCCGAGATGCGTTATCGCCGTGATCATCACGAGGCACTCTCCGACATCCAGTCAGCAATGTCGCGTCGGGCCGCCTTTTCTACGAGGAGTGGCACAAAATCACGTATTCGCCCGCCGGCCAAGCGCCTGTAAACAATCCGCACGTCTTGTTCGATTTCTGTCGGTGAGACGGCCGGATATCGAGCGATCAGGCGCGAGATTATGCGTTCGACCTGGAGTAACTCGTCGTCGGCGGTCATCAACTAATCGTCTGCCTGAACATCGGTCACGGTCAAGAGTCGAAACAGATTCGAATACAACACGATTAGGTTGCGACGAACTGCGGAGTAGGTTGACCGGCCACTGGGCATGCTGCAACGAGAAGACCTACGCACAACTATCCGGGCACGGGACGCCGAGGAGCGACAGTGGGCAAGAACTCGAAGCACCGCGAACGAGAGAATTCCGAACTCGAGATGTCCCGGCCTGACCCTGTCGTGCCCTCCGAGCCCATGAAGTACAAGGAATATCGCCACGATCTCAAACCGATCCAAGCCGAACTCGTCGCACTGCAGGAATGGGTCAAGGCATCTGGCGCGAAAGTCTGCATCGTGTTCGAGGGCCGCGATACGGCCGGCAAGGGTGGAGTGATCAAAGCGATCACCGAACGAGTGAGCCCTCGGGTATTCCGAGTAGTCGCGCTACCCGCCCCGACTCCGCGCGAGCGAACGCAGATGTACGTGCAGCGGTACATTCCGCATCTACCGGCAGGCGGGGAGATCGTCATCTTCGACCGCAGTTGGTACAACCGCGCCGGAGTCGAACGGGTAATGGGATTTTGCACCGACGAGCAAGCCCGTCAGTTCCTCCAACTTATCCCGACGGTCGAACGCGCGATCGTGGAATCCGGCGTCATCCTGCTGAAATACTGGCTCGAAGTGAGCGAGGAGCAGCAGATGCTGCGTCTGCAAAGCCGGATCGACGACCCCCGGAAAATCTGGAAACTCTCCGATCTCGATCTGAAGTCGTACAGCCGTTGGTACGACTATTCACGGGCGCGTGACGAGATGTTCCGCTTCACCGATACCGGTTGGGCGCCCTGGTTTGTCGCGTTGACTGACGACAAGAAACGCGGACGGCTCAACATCATCAGCCACATATTGAGCCAGATCCCGTACGAACCGTTGGAACGCCCCGATGTCTCTCTGCCGAAGCGGCAGAAACCCCAAGGCTACGAGACGCCGCCGCAACCGCTGCACTGGATTCCGACACCCTACTGACGGTTCCACACCGGGAAAGGTCGTGCGGTCATGAGCCACACGGAACCCGCGCCGCGCGACCGGGCGCCCACCCCCCATTCTGAGTCGAAGGAATGGTTTGCCCGCAGCACAGAGTCCGTGCTGTCCGACTTGGGCTCAGATCCGGCGGCCGGTCTGACCGCCGGTGAAGTGGAGGAACGCCGCCGTCGATACGGGTCCAACACAATCGCTTCGGCGCCTACGCCTTCGATGTGGTCGATCGCGCTGGCGCAGTTGAAGGATCCGATGAACCTGATGCTGGTTGTGGTGGCGGTGGTCAGCATCGCCATCGGTGAGATCCCGACGGCGATCGTGGTCGCGGTCCTCGTTGTGCTCAACGTGGTGCTCGGTACGAGGCAAGAGGTGAAGGCGCGCGCCAGTGTGGACGCATTGGCGAAAATGCAGACGCCACAAGCACGCGTGATTCGTGGCGGGATACTGACCCAGCTCGATGCCACCGAACTCGTGCCCGGCGACGTCGTCGAACTCGAGGCCGGCGATATCGTCGCCGCCGACGGCAGGCTCCTTGCCTCAACCACCTTGGAGACGCAAGAAGCCGCACTGACTGGCGAAAGTGCACCGGTCCCGAAGGACCCAGAGACACTCGCCACCACCGACGTTGCTTTGGGCGACCGCAGCAACATGGTCTTCCAGAACACCTCGGTCACTCGCGGTACCGCCACCATGGTGGTCACGGAAACGGGGATGCAGACCCAGATCGGCCAGATCGCGTCGATGCTGTCAGCGGTTGCACCCGGAAAATCACCGCTGCAGCGCGAACTCGATACGCTCACAAAGATTCTCGGAATTATCGCCTGGACGGCGGTGACCATCATCGTGATCATCGGAGTGATTCGCGGGCAGGACCTGACGACGCTTCTCCTACTGGGAATTGCGATGGGTGTCTCTGCGATCCCGACAGGCTTGCCGACATTCGTCCAAGCCATGCTGGCTTACGGCGCACGGCAGTTGGCCGACGCGAAAGCCGTCGTGAAGAACCTGACCGATGTCGAGACGCTAGGTGCGACGAGCGCGATCAACTCCGATAAGACCGGCACACTGACGATGAATCAGATGACGGTTCGGTCGCTGTACGTCCACGGCCGGTGGTACACGGTCGAGGGCGAGGGTTACGCCAAGACCGGGAGAATCACCCAGGTTGCCGGCGAGGCACCGCCGGACTTCACGCTGCTCGCCTACGGATTGTGCCTCGACAGCGATGCCACGGTCTCCGACGCCGGAGATGTAGTCGGTGATCCGACCGAGGCTGCGCTCGTTGTGCTCGCGGCCAAGATCGGCGTCGACGCCCCACTCACGAGGCGCACGTACCCGCGCGTTGCGACGGTGCCGTTCGACTCCGCGTACAAGTTCATGGCGACGTTTCATCACCTCCAGGTCGACGGCGGCACGCAATTCGTGGAACTGGTCAAGGGTGGCCCCGACGTGCTTCTGGCCCGGTGCGGGAGTGCGTTCTTGCCCGGCCGTCGACCCGTGCCGATCGACGAAGTCCGCGAGGAACTGACAGCAGCCAACCTGGCCATGTCCGAGAAAGGGCTTCGGGTCCTGGCTTTCGCCGTCAAACGACTCGACGGGCAGGAAGATGCCGTGAAGGCCGACCCCATTTCCTTTGTCGACGACCTCACGTTCGTCGGTATGGCCGGCATCATCGATCCCCTTCGTCCGGAGGCCGTCGAATCGGTGCGCACCGCCCACACCGCCGGCATTCACGTCCGCATGATCACCGGCGACCATGCAATCACGGCTTCCGCGATCGGCGCCGAGCTCGGACTGGGCCCGGGTGCGATCGGAGGCGCCGAACTCCAGGACCTGACCGACGAAGACCTGGAAGCTGCGCTCCCGAATCTGCACGTCTTCGGCCGAGTCACACCGCAGGACAAACTGCGATTGGTCGGCGTCATGCAGAAGAGTGGCGCGGTGGTCGCGATGACCGGCGATGCCGTCAACGACGCCGCAGCGTTGAAGAAAGCCGACATCGGCGTCGCCATGGGTTCGGGCAGCGAGGTCACCAAACAAGCGGGCAAGATGGTACTCACCGACGACAACTTCGGAACTCTGATCACCGCAATCAGCTTGGGCCGCAACATCTACGGCAAGATCGTTTCCTACATCCGCTATCAGATGTCGAAACTGTTCTCACTGGTTTTCCTGTTCCTCGCCGCAAGCATCTTCAACATCAACGAAGGGGTGGCGCTCACCCCACTGATGGTGCTCTTCCAGCATTTTTTCATCACCCTGTTCCCCGTCGCCGTGATCATGCTCGACCCACCCGCGCCGGATCTGATGAACAAGCCTCCCCGCGACCCGAAAATGCCGATCGCCAACCGCGGCGCGCTCGTCCAGTGGCTGGCGTACGGCGTCCTCCAGTTCGCCGTCACGCTTGCCGCGATGCTTCTCGCCCCTGGCGCCATGAGTACCACCGAGGGGAACGTCCCCATGACCACAGCATTTGTCGTCCTGTCCTTCGGGTCCATCCTCGGCGGACTCGCCATGCGCCGCGATCCGGAATCCGGTCTGATCCCACCAGTGCTCGGCGCCCTCAAAATCCTGACGATCCCGACCGTCGTCACGGTTTTCGCAGTCGAAGCGGGCTTCTTCCAAGATCTCCTCATGACGACCTCGTTGACGGGCGGCCAGTGGCTAACCTGTCTCGGGTGGTCGCTGATCGTCCCGATCGTCGTCGAAGCAGACAAAGCGCTACGACGCCGTCGCCTCACACAGCCTCCGACGCCGATCCCCGCCACCACTGCGGTCGACCCCCAACGCGCACGCTGATCGACGTACTTTCGAGCTTTGCTACCGCGAGAGGGAGGATACTCAAGAAATGTCCTGGACTGAGAGTCTCGGCCGACTACCCGGGATCGCAACTGCCCGCGGGTACCGTCGTGAATGGCTCCGGACAGACATCACTGCCGGCTTCGTCCTCACGGCCCTACTGATCCCAGCGGGCATGGGCTACGCCGAAGCTGCCGGGCTTCCCGCGTACGCCGGACTCTACGCAACCATCGTGCCACTCCTGGCCTATGCGGTGGTGGGACCGTCGAAAATCCTTGTGTTGGGTCCGGATTCATCGTTGGCACCACTCATCGCCGCCGCGGTTCTGCCGCTGGCCATAGTCGGTGATTCCGAAAACGCACTTGCACTCGCCGGCGTCCTGGCCATCCTCGTCGGCCTCATCCTCCTGATCGGCGGGTTCCTGCATCTCGGTTTCGTGACCGAACTGCTCTCCAAGCCGATCCGACTCGGGTATCTCAATGCCATTGCTCTGGTTGTCGTTGTCGGCCAACTCCCCAAACTCCTGGGGTTCTCGGTCGACGCGTCCGGCCTACTCGACGAATTGGGCGAGATCGGAAAATCCGTAGCGAACGGTGGCATCGACCCCGTCGCCGCTGCCGTCGGAATCGGCTCGCTCGCCGTCATCATTGCGTTCCGGCTCTGGGTCCCCGTCGTTCCCGGTGTCCTGGTGGCTGTCGTCGGGGCAATCATTCTGTCTGCAGCGGCCGGTCTCACCGATCAGATCGGAATGGTGGGTGCGCTACCCGAAGGTCTACCGCTGCCGTCGGTCGGCGGCGTTACCTGGCAGGACGTCGGAAACCTGATCGGTCCCGCAGCCGGTATCGCTCTGATCGCGTTTGCCGACACCGGCGTACTCTCGCGCACCTTCGCAGCCCGACACGGCGAGGACGTCAACGGCAGCACCGAGATGAAGGCCATCGGTGTCGCCAATGTGGCCGGCGGATTGTTCGGTGGATTCCCGATCTCGGCAAGCGGATCACGAACGCCGGTAGCCGAACAGAGCGGTGCCCATACACAATTGGCGGGCGTCGTCGGCGCACTGGCCGTATTGGTGTTCATACTCGTTGCCCCCGGACTCACCGCGTATCTGCCTGATGCAACTCTCGCGGCCGTCGTCATCGTCGCGGCAAGCGCGCTGATCGACATCGGCGGCATGGTCCGGATGTGGCACATGAGCACCGTCGAGTTCGGACTCGCTGTCGCCGCGTTTCTCGGAGTTGCACTCGTCGGAGTTCTGCAGGGAATTCTGGTCGCGATCGGGCTCTCGTTGGCAGCGGTGATCGCCCAGGTGTGGCAGCCGCACCGAACTGAACTCGTGGAAACGGGTGACCCGCTGGGATTCCACGACATTCAAAGGCACCCGAACGGGCGTCGCATCCCCGGCTTGGTGCTGGTGCGTTTCGACGCTCCACTCTTTTTTGCAAACGGCGAAATCTTCGACGAGTACGTGCGCTCGGTTGTCGACAAGGCTCCGGCCCCCGTCGAATGGGTCGTCATCGCGTCCGAGCCGATCACCGGCCTCGACACCACTGCCGTCGACGAACTCGTCGATCTGGACACCTTCCTCGAAGGCCGAGGAATCCGGCTGGCCTTCGCGGAACTGAAGGGTCCGATAAAGGACAGGCTGATCAAATTCGGCGTGGGCGAGCGGTTCGATTCGACGCACTTCTTCCCCACCGTCGATGCTGCCGTGAACGCCTTCAAGGGTCGCAACGACGTTCCGGACGACAGCTGACCGGACATCAGGACGGGAGAACGACGCATGGATTCTTTTTGGACCGTATTCTGGCTTGGCGCCATCAGTCTGGCGCTGCTCTCGTACCTTGTGCTGCTGTTCGAGATCAGCGCCGACCTTTTCCGTGACCACGAGGAGTCAGGCTGGAACCGGGCGCTCTGGGTGTGCTTCCTGCTCTTGGTTCCGTTTGTGTCCGGCCTGGTCTACGTGATTCTGAAAAGCGACGGTATGGCCGAACGGTCCCGAATCGCCGAAGGCCGCGTCAGACCTTCTTGACGACGCTCGACTTGAGTTGCATCGGGCCGATTCCGTCGACTTTGCAATCGATGTCGTGGTCACCAATTCCCTGAACCAGACGGATGTTTCGCACCTTGGTTCCGGATTTGATGCCGGTAGGACTGCCCTTCACCTTGAGCGTTTTGATGACTGTAACGGTGTCACCGTCAGCCAGGATGTTGCCGACTGCATCCTTGATGACACCGTCTTCTTCGGCAACTGCTTCTGCCGGCGCCCATTCGTGCGCGCATTCGGGGCAGACCATGAGTGCACCCATTTCGTAGGTGAATTCGCTGGAACATTCGGGGCACGGAGGTAAGGTGTCTTCCACTCGATCACCATAGCCGCTTTCTCCGATAGCCAATTTTTGCAAGTCATAACCCACACTTTGAACAGGTTTTGCACTTAGTGAAAGTTTGCAGTCTATGCAATTATTGACGGTATGGGCACCGAAAATCTGGGTCTGCGTGAGCGCAAACGAATTGCAACCCGAGCATTGATCGAGCGCACCGCTGTCCAACTCGTACTCGATCTCGGTTACGACGCAGTGACCGTGGAACGCATCTGTGAAGCCTGCGAACTATCGACTCGGACGTTCTTCAACTACTTCCCGACAAAGGACGCGGCAATCGGCGGAATCGCAATCGAGGTTCCCCCCACCGCAGTAATCTCCGAACTCCTCGCTGCACATCGAGGCGACCCACTCCGCGGAGCGCTCGCGGTCTTCGCCGAGGCGATGAAGATCATGGACGAACGACCAGACCTCCTCGTCCATCGAAAACAACTGTTCGTGCGGCACCCAACCTTGCTCCAACAGCATCTTGCGACGTTCCACGAACTCGAAGACACGCTTACCAGAATGCTCACGCACGAACTGCTCGAACGTCCGGACAGTCATCGACTACCCACTGACACTGACGCAGTCGATGAAGCTACCGCCACGGTTATCATCGCCGGCGCAGCAATGCGATACGTCTTCCGGGCCTGGCAGAACGGCGAAAGAGACCGTCCACGATCAGAACTCGTGGATCCGGCACTGACGTTGATGTCCCAGATTCTCCGATCCGACCGCTAGCACTACTACCGATTTCGACTAAGGAACTTCATGTCCACTCAAGAGGTTGCGCCCGACGCAGACGAACTGGAAACCGCGTCGGATAAACGCTCGATCATCCTGGTCTTTGCCGGGTTGATGATCACGATGCTCCTGGCGTCCCTCGACCAGATGATTTTCAGTACCGCATTGCCCACCATCGTGGGCGAATTGAACGGTGTCAATCACATGGTGTGGATCACGACGGGATACATCCTCGCGTCGACGATCATGATGCCTGTGTACGGGAAGCTAGGCGACCTCATCGGCCGCAAAGGCCTGTTCATCGGGGCTATCTGCATTTTCATCGTCGGCTCGATTATCGGCGGACTGTCCCACGACATGACCACCCTCATCGCCGGGCGCGCGGTACAAGGCCTCGGCGGCGGCGGTTTGATTCTGCTGGCGCAGGCGATCATCGCCGACGTCGTGCCTGCCAGGCAGCGCGGCCGGTACATGGGTGCGATGGGCGGCGTTTTTGCGATCGCAGCAGTCGCCGGCCCGCTACTGGGTGGCTGGTTCACCGAGGGAGTCGGCTGGCGCTGGGCCTTCTGGATCAACGTGCCACTCGGTTTGCTCGCGATAGCCAGCGCGATGGCATTCCTCCACTTGCCCAAGCCCAAGCTCGGCAAGCCGAGCATCGACTATCCCGGCATGATCCTCGTCGCGACTTCTGCCACCTGCCTCATCCTGTTCACTACCTGGGGCGGCAACACCTACGCCTGGGGCTCAGCCGTCATCATCGGACTTGTCATCGGCTGCATTGTTTCCGCAGTCGCGTTTGTGTTCGTCGAACGCCGCGCAACCGAACCAGTCATTCCCATGCACCTGTTCTCGGAGCGCAATTTTGTCCTCACCACCGTCGCGGGGCTTGTCATCGGCATCGCGATGTTCGGTGCGCTGGCTTACCTGCCCACCTACATTCAGATGGTGACCGGCAAGAACGCCACCGAAGCCGGCCTGATGATGATTCCCATGATGGCAGGAATGCTGGTCGCCTCTACCGCCTCCGGACAGATCATCAGCAAGACCGGGCGATACAAAATGTTTCCGATCCTCGGCACGTCGATCGTCGCCGTGGCATTGGTTTTGCTCTCGAGGCTGACACCGTCGACGCCACTGATCGTCTTCGGCATTTACATCACAATCCTCGGCGTGGGAATCGGACTCGTCATGCAGATTTTGATTCTGATAGTCCAGAACACCTTCCCCGCAGCCGAAGTCGGAACTGCGACTGCGTCGAACAACTTCTTCCGTCAGATCGGCGCTTCCCTGGGTAGTGCGCTTGTCGGCAGCCTGTTCGCATCCCGTCTGACCGATATTCTGACCGAGCGATTGCCTGCCGCCGGCGGAGCTGTCAGCGACAATGAGAATTCGTTGACACCCGCAATCCTCTGGAAGCTACCGGCCCAGATCCGCGAGATCATCGTCGGTGCATACAACGACGCCTTGGCACCGATCTTCATGTACATCGTGCCCCTCGTAATCGTCGCAGTCATCCTGCTGACCTTCATCAAGGAAAAGCCCCTCGCCACTACGATCGATCGATCTGCTCCACCCCTCGAGTGAAACTCGAGTAGTCCGCTATCGTGTCGTTATGCCAAATGAACAGAATCCGACCAGATCCAAGCTCGTGGGTCTGGTCGGATTCTGCGTAATACTGGCACTCCTGATCGCCGGCGGACTCTGGTGGGTCAACCACGACGGCGACGCTCTGGCGGGCGATAAGCTCAACTCCTTCCCCACTGTTAACCACAGCGAATTAAGTTCCGCACAAAGCGAATTGGTGACCAGCCTGAAACAGGAATGGGAATCCGGCGACCCGGGCACCAAATACGCCGAGGGCGTCGAAGAGTCTTGGTGTGCAGACTTTGTCAGCTGGAACATGAACCAGATCGGTGCGCCGTTTTTCAACCCGAACTCGAGTTCCTGGCGAATCCCCGGCGTCTACACGCTGCAGGAGTACTACGAATCAGTCGAACGCTTCGTGCCGTACGGCCAGGACTATCAACCCAAGGTCGGGGACACGATCTTGTACAGCGGCGCCAGTCCCTACGGCCAGCATGTGAATATCGTGCTGGCCAATGACTCCGGCACCCTCACCACCATCGGTGGCAACGAGAACAATTCGGTGATGATCCACCGCATCGATCCGGCCGAAGTCACTGGAATCGTCGGTTTCGGCACGTTCTGAAGCCGACCCTCCCCGTCTGTGCTGAGGGATCTTGCGTTGCTTGGACGTGAGGTTAGATCGTCACTTTTGCGCAAGGTTTCGTCAGAAACCTGATTCAGAAATTCGGAAAATTCTATGTTTCCGTCGGCGTCCGACCTTAATTTCACATGAACCACGATGCAGCTCAGAGTGATTGACAATGAGCTGAGGGCAAAAGCAGGGACGACGCCATCACGACGACGACGCCCCCACTCTTCACATCACCGAATCTCAGGCGCACTCATTCCAGACCCTCACACCGGCGTCTCACGAGCCGGTTGACCCACTGAAGATCGAGCCCAGCCAACTGCTCGAGCCGATCGAGCCGAGGGAACCGGTGTCGGGCGGCGGGTTACAACCGGTCACCGTGACCGTGTGCCATGCCCGGTCCCCCAGCCACTCAGGCAACTCGTCAGAGGTCTGCCCATTGTTCCCGGGCGGGCCGAGCACTATGCGGTACTCCACTGTGTGGGTGTCCGCGTCAGGGTTGGGCAGCGCAGGGTTCCAGCCGGCGATGATGTTCTCGAGGTCCTGAGTGTAAGTCGCCGAGACAGCGGGGAGGCCGGAGAGCATCGTGCGGTTCTCGGGCGTGTTCACCGGCACCTCGTCCGGCCAGGTCGGCGACAACGCCTTGCTCGCCATGTTCGGGGTACCGGTGCGGAAGACCTCGAATCCCACGCCGATATCGCGCCCAGCCTCGCCGTCGAT
Source organism: Rhodococcus sp. OK302 (assembly GCF_002245895.1). Taxonomy (NCBI): domain Bacteria; kingdom Bacillati; phylum Actinomycetota; class Actinomycetes; order Mycobacteriales; family Nocardiaceae; genus Rhodococcus; species Rhodococcus sp. OK302. The sequence continues at coordinate 3,732,801 of NZ_NPJZ01000001.1, read as the reverse complement.
ACGCCAGTCGATCGTGAAGGTCGTAACGTTGGTGTGGTTCTCGATGGTGAAATCTGCCTTGCAGCCGCCTCGGTCCGTGGCCCAGAAGTTCACCTGCGCATTCCGCTGACCGTTATCCGGTGGGGCCGCACCGGAGACAGTCGACAACGCCATTACCGATACGCCGGCCGCCGCCAGCGTCACCGCGGTCCGCACAGATTTATTCATGTGGTTCCTTCTCGGTCACGTCCCACCCAGGCGCGGGAGTTGCCCAGAACGGTAGCTGGACATATGCCGCCGTAGTGCGGAAAACAGGAATCCAATCGTCACTGTTTACGCAGGTTAACGAGTTATGGTCGTGTCAGGAACCTGTCCGCAGCCGGATTGAGCGTGATCACCGGCGGTAATTCAGCAAACATCAGGGTGCTGCCGGAAAGTCGATGACGCTCAACCACAGGGGAAGTTGATTCTCACGCTCGCCGGCGTCCGGCCCATCGTTCACAGTGATGCGAAGACCGTCGTCGGTAATGGTCCCCTCTTCGTTGGCGGTTCCGACGAGCGAGGATCGACTGTCGATGTCGGGGATGCGTTCGGTTCGGTGGAATCGGCCGAGGACGAGCAGCCCGCCAGAAGTGCAACGGCCGCAACAAGAACGAGCCGAGCTTTACGCATTGCCGGTCTCCTCATTTGGGAAAGTTGATGACATCCAGATTGAGCGGAAGCTGATCGGTTCGCTCACCGGCATTCGGCCCCTTGACGAGGGTGTCCGTGTCCGTCGAACCAACGAATGTGAAACCGTCGATTTCGTAGGGCACGTTGTCGCCGGACAATGGTGTCGGGGCCCGCGAGATATGAAAGTGCAAGTGAACCTCGGTGGTGTTGCCCGAGTTTCCCAGATTTCCGATAACCTGACCGCGAGAAACCTTGTCGCCCAGCTTCACTGAGGCTGATCCGGGAATCATGTGCGCGTAGAAGGCGTAATTGCCCTCACCGATGTCGATGATTACATAGTTGCCACCGAGCTGATCGAACGTGAGGTTGCTGTTTACCTGGTGCGGCGGCTCGTCCTGCTTGTCCGACACGACGGCCACAACCGTGCCGTCGGCTACCGCCAACAGCGGTGCGTCGTAGGCAAAGTAGTCCTCGTTCTTCGAGCCGTCACCCCTGCTGGAACTCAGCCCGGGGTTATTCGCATCGATCCGCATCCAATCGATGGCATATCGCTCGGTGCCGTTTATCCGTCCACCGACCGCCATCATCGCCCCGCGGTGCGAGGTGATCACGCAACACCCATTGGCTGCGACCCACCCGTCTCCGGCGAGCGGCGGGCCGATGATCACCGGCGAGCCTGTCCCAGTCGTGACGCCTCCACCGATCTGAGTCACGGTGTCCGGATACCTCGCCGCAAGTCCGGAATTCGGTATGACGAACTCGCCGTACGTGGTGACCAAGCGGTGGGTCACCTCAGCCGGAACGTCGGCGCGGGTGTCATAGACGTCGTCGAGTACCAGCACAACCGGGCGCCCGACGGGAATGTCGGTAACCGGCGCCGCCTCGAAGTTCGCCAACAGGAACGTGCGAGCCAGCACCTCGTCCTTGTCCAGGCTCGCCACTACCTTGCCGTCCGGTCCACCGGCCAGCGTGTCCAGCGTCGTGATTGTCGCGGGCCGCGGCGAGACGTTGAGCACCGATATTTCGTAGGCGACGTGGACCTTGCCGTCGGTACCGGTGACGGGAATCGGATCCGGTCCCAGTGTCGTGATGACAAGGGGCGCCATCACATCAACATCAAGGGGGTAGCCCGGTGGAATACCGCCGCGCGGGTCAGTCGCCGTAGTCGGTGAGGTATTCGATCCAGCTGAATCGACAGTCGCCGAGCACCCCACGAGTAAGACGGCACAGGTGACGACGATCAAGGGAGTTCTGCGCATCGACGTATCCATTTCGATCGGCACTTCCATGGCGCCCGTGAATTCAGCCTGTGCATGTCGATTAGTCACAGCGAACTTGCGAGCAGGATTCTTCCTGTTACATCGATCAGACTGAGTCGAGCCTATGCACGAAATGCCGGCTTTGTTGCGAATTCGTCCGCACTCGTCGGTGATCGAGAAACTTGGCCGTTCGGTCCTGAATTTTTCACCCTCCGCTTCACCCTCGGCCAGGGAACTTGGCTACGCTCGCCGTCAGCCGGGCCAGGCCAGCGAGGTCGAGAACGGCGGAATCACGACAGTGTCGAGGCATTGCGGTCGGTACGACGCCGACGGGTCGTCCAGGAATCCAGTGACGGCCGCCGGACCGCAATCGGACTGTGTGAACACGCCGTGCCCCGACTCCGGGAAGGTCAACGCGATGGCATTCGGGAGCGTCGCCTTGGCGATATCGGCGTTGCCGGGAGGAGTCACGCCGTCGAGGCCGCCGCTCAACAACAGCACCGGAACGGTGCTGTTGGCAGGCTGCGCGACCTTGTCCGGCACTGCCCCAACGTTCCACGCCGCGCAGTCCCCCACCAGCCAGGGCAACCGCGGGGTAAGGCTCAGGACCGCGTCCGGGAACTGGGGTAGCGCGTTCTTCGCGGCACCGAACGTGGCCTCGGCACTGGTGTGCGCGACGGCTTCGCCGCAGATCACCCCGTAAAACAGTCCCGACCCGACGATCGAGACCGGTGCGGGTTGTGCCCCCGTCGCGAGCAACTGCGCGGCGGGAGTGACATCGCCGCGGCCGGCGGCCGTAATGATCGCCGGCATATCGACAAGTCCGTTGACCGCCATCGCGGCCGAGTTCACGAGCGACGCGAGTTTGTAGCCGTCAACCATCACGTCGACCGGCGACCCATCCCCCGCTGTCACCGAGACCATCCGCGGGTGCGCATCGAGGTCGGTCACGGCCGTAGCCAGCGTCCCGACCAGGTCCGGGAGCATTGCCTGGCAGGCGGGCTGCGCGTCGCAGGCAGCCTCGAGTGCGTCGAATCCTTTGGCCGCGTTCGGCCACATCGTGTCTGCGAGGTTCATCTGCGGCGCCACCACCGAATCCGCCACAACGGCGCGGATACCGTCCGGGTAGTCGCGCAGGTACTGCAGTGCGAGGTCACTGCCGTACGACACCCCGTACACGTCCCACTCCGAGAGACCCAGTGCCAACCGCAACGAGGCAACATCAGCAGCATTCTCGAGCGAATTGAAGGCATGCAGGTCAATTCCCTCGCCCCGTAATTGCGAACTACAGGCTGCAACGGCAGCGTTACTCGCAGCCTTCGTCCCGGGGTCGGAATACGGCTTGGCCAGTGCGCCTTGCATGAAGACATCCACTTGAGGGCACGGCAAGAAGGGCGTCGCACGCAGTGTGGCGCGCTGATCGAAGTAGATCACGTCGCGGTCCTTGTTGAGGTCCAGGCCGCTGTAAGTAACCAGTGCGTCGACCAGCCCGCTCTCTCCGGGTCCGCCGGCCAGCATCAGTAAGGGAGGCATCGCAGCGGTCGGGTTCTGTACCCGCTGGCGCGCCACGGGAATGGTGACGACGGCACCATCAGGCTGCTCACGATTCTGTGGGACAGTCAGTGTGCCGCAGGTGAAGTCGGCACCAAATGACGGAAGAGTCATGCCGGGAATCAATGGATCAGGGCAGAGGTTCGCTGCGTAGCTGACGTTTCCCAGCAGCAACGGTGCGGACGGATCGGTCACCTCGGTCTCACTCGGAGTGCCAGTGCAGCCGGCGAGGACAAAAAGCATGGCGGCGGCGACCAGCGCGCAACGGCGATGCCAACGTCCGGTGCGATATGAATTCGTCATGGCGAACTCCAGAGCGGACCTGTGCCGAGCGCATTGGCCAAATTACCTGAGCCTATGCACGAAAAGACCGTTATGTTCCGAATTCTCCGATGTCTAGAATTTCGATTCCATCCCAGCCACCACTGGGCCGGCTCGCCGAGTACTCGAATGGCGCTCAGTACTACCCCGATCCGACCAGTGATGTCGAGAACGGCGGAATCACGACAGTGTCGAGGCATTGCGGTCGGTACGACGCCGACGGGTCGTCCAGGAATCCGGTAACTGCCGCCGGACCGCAATCGGACTGGGTGAGCACGCCGTGCCCCGACTCCGGGAAGGTCAACGCGACGGAATTCGGGAGGGTGGCCTTGGCGATATCGGCGTTGCCGGGTGGAGTTACGCCGTCGAGGCCGCCGCTCAACAACAGCACCGGGACGGTGCTGTTGGCAGGCTGCACGACAAGGTCCGGCACTGCGTCGACATTCCACGCCGCGCAGTCCCCCACCAGCCAAGGCAGCTGCGGGGTAAGGCTCAGGACCGCGTCCGGGAACTGGGGTAGCGAGTTCTTCGCGGCACCGAACATGGCCTCGGCACTGGTATGTGCGACGGCTTCGCCGCAGAACACCCCGTACGTCAGTCCCGACCCGACGAGCGGGACAGTCGAGGGTTGAGCACTCCCAAGCAACTGCGCTGCAGGAGTGACATCGCCGCTGCCGGCTGCCGCAATGATCGCCGGCATATCGACAAGTCCGTTGGTGGCCAACGATGCCGAGTTCACGAGCGACGCGAGTTTGTAGCCGTCAACCATCACGTCGACCGGCGACCCATCCCCCGCTGTCACCGAAACCACCTGCGGGTGCGCATCGAGGTCGGTCACGGTCGTAGCCAGCGTCCCGGTCAAGTCCGGGAGCATGGCCTGGCAGGCGGGCTGCGCGTCGCAGGCAGCCTCGAGTGCGTCGAATCCCCGGGCCGCGTTGGGCCACAACGTGTCTGCGAGGTTCATCTGCGGCGGCACCACAGAATCCGCCACAACAGCGCGGATACCGTCCGGGAAGTCGCGCAGGTACTGCAGCGCGAGGTCACTGCCGTACGACACGCCGTACACATCCCACTCCGGGATCTCCAGCGCCAGCCGCAAGGAGGCAAGGTCAGCAGCATTCTCGAGCGAATTGAAAACATCCAGGTCAACACCCTGAGCACGAAATTGCTCACTACAGGCTGCGACGGCAGCGGTACCCGCAGCCTCCGTCGCAGGGTCGGTGTAGGGCTTGTCCAGCAAGCTCTGCATCACTGCGTCCACCTGCGGGCACGCCACGAAAGGCGTCGCCCGCAGTGTGCCGCGCTGATCGATGTAGATCACGTCGCGGTCCTTGTTGAGGTCCAGGCCGCTGTACGAGATCAGCCCGTCGAGCAGTCCGCTACCTCCTGGCCCGCCGGACAGCATCAGCAAAGGAGGCATCTCCGACTGTGGATTCTGAGCGCGCTGGCGCGCCACCGGGATAGTGATGGTCGCACCCCCGGGCTGACTACGGTTCTGCGGGACAATCAGTGTGCCGCAAGTGAAGTCGTCACCGAACGGCGGCAGAGGAGCACCCGGAATCAATGGATCGAGGCAGGGGTTCGCGGCGTAAGTGAAATCTCCCAACGGTAATGGCCCGGCCGGGTCGGCCGACTCAGTCTCACTCGGACTGGCACTGCACCCGGCGAGGACAAGAAGTATTGCGGCGACCAGTCCGCTGCGCCAATGCCCGCGGCCGGTCCGATAAAGATTCGTCATGGCGAACTCCAAAGCGGACCTGTGCCGAGCGCATTGGCCCAATTTCTTGAGCCTATGTACGAAAAGGCCGTTTTGTTCTAAATTCTCCGATATTGAGCCCAATAATCAGGACTACCGTCGATCGAGAGCGAATACCCGAAGATCTCGTGTGGTGCGGCTTGTGTACTCCTCGTAGGTGCGGGTGTATTCGACGAACTTGTCGAAGATGCGCTCCCGCTCACCACCAGTCAGCATTGTTGCTCTAACAGGAATTTCGATTCCGCCCATCAACACCGAGGCATCGTGGTTGTCCAACAGATTCCACGACCACGCGGGGTGGTGTCGTTGCCCGAAGTTGCTACCGACCAAATACAGGCGATCGTCTTCACACATGTACGTGAGCGGAGTGGTACGCGGTTGCCCCGTTTTCCGGCCGGTAGTTGTCAACAACAGCAGTGGCACACCGATGGGACCGAAAATCGTCAATCGACCGTTGCTTCGATTGAGCAGTTTTCGGTCGATCGGCGTCATTTTCCGGATATACCAGGAGCCGAACCGCGACGATGCAAAAGCGTCCAGCGGCTTCTTGAGCAACGGCCGATCGTGTCCCCACCGGACATCGGGAAACGCGTCACTGGCCATACCTGATTGTCTCGCCGACGCACTGACAAGTACAGGACTCGATCAGGAGCCCAACATCGCCACAAACGCACCGATGTTCGTGACAACTCGCTCTGCCTTTTCTTCCGACGTCAGATTTTCCTGGTAGCGGTTGCCGGCAGACGGCCGCCGCTTGTTGCGCGCGTACAGCGGACAGGCCAGGTCAGTGCACATGTACGTACCGATGGTGTCGCCGCGCCGGCCGGCCTCACCGATCTTGGCTGCGGTCAGCAACGAGACTCCCCCACTGCCGTGCGTCGTCAAGCAGATGGTGCACATCTGAGCGCGACCCGATTTCCCGGTTTGGTAGCGGAGCGCAATACCGACCAACTCGTCGCCCTGCGGAATCACCAGATACCCACGCCCTGGCATTGTCGGGTCGTTCCAGCCGAAGAAGTCCAAATCTTCCCACGGTCGCCGATCCAAATCCCGCGGCACCGGAAGCCGCTTCGCTTCACCTTTCGAACAGTTGACGAAAGACCCGCGAATATCGCGTTCGGTGAGCGGCAACACGGTAGAACTCCGTTTCGGCTGGTGAATCAGTGCACCTCGACGCTACGCGGCGATCCTTACCTCGTGCAACGTGTTTTCCGATCAGGTCTACGGGCAGTCTCGAGGTCCACCAATAGGAAGCTCTCGCGGTGCAGCCCGTTCACCCGGTCCGTCAGCTGGTACGACGCGAGTGTGTCTGGCGGGTGCGCTAATTCGTAGACCCGTTCCGTCCCGGACACGAACTGCCGTGACGCCCATCCCCAATTCGATCCGTGTGGCAGACGGGCATTCGGCAACATATCCGACGCTATCGACACCAGTCGCAGACGTCGTATCACTCCGACAGTGATCGCGTCGGAGTCGAAATCCGCCCACATTTGCCTTGCTGCCACATTCTTGCGTGGAGTTCCCGCAACAAGGGTCAGCGCGCCAGAGACTGCGATCTGCGCCGGAACCGGAAGATCCGCATTGAACATGAATTGCAGGGCGCCGGCACGACCGATCGAAGGTTGCGCCAGCACATCAGCTTTCGGGCCTGCTGTCAATCGCCGCATCAGCAGCTTCGAACTCGCACGCACGTCGGCGGTCTGTGACCACTTCGGCTCCAGCGCAGCCCACCTTCGCGGACTGGCGGAATTCCAGGCCAGCCCCCAGTGGACCGTCTCACCCAGCTTGGGCGGGACGAACCACCGAAGGTGCAGCCCGTCGATCACTACGGGAGTTCTCATGCCTCGACAGTATCAATTCCTACCGCTCGACGACCTTCTGCTGCAACAACATCCGGAGATACCCCTGCCGTGTACCCATTCGGGTTGAGAGTCTGAAAATTCCACGCATCCCGGCACATAGCGTCCAGGTCAAACCTCGTACGCCAACCCCACGCCACCTCCACCTTGCGAGGATCCCCCACCAACACCGCAACATCACCCATCCGACGCTCACAAATCACAGACGCAATCTCCCGCCCACTAGCCTGTGCAAACGCATCACACAACTGCAACACCGACGTCCCCACCCCGGTACCGAGATTGAACACCTGCATTCCCGGCACATCATCGACATGCTCAACCGCCGCAACATGACCGTCCGCCACATCAACGACATGAATGTAATCGCGCACAGCAGTCCCATCAGACGTCGGATAATCATCACCGAACACATTCAGCGCCGGCAACCTCCCCGCCGCAACCTGCATCAAATACGGCATCACGTTATGCAACGGCCCCTTCGGCGCCTCACCGAGCACACCACTGCGATGAGCACCGATCGGATTGAAATACCGAAGCGCAGTCGCCCGCATCTCCGGGTGATACCGAGTCGCCTGCTCGATCAACTGCTCACACGTCCACTTCGACCACGCATACGGATTGGTCGGCCCGGGCACATCGGATTCGGACAGCGGCTTCGGTAGTGCGTCACCGTAAATCGAACACGACGACGAGAACACCAACCGATGCACCCCATACTCATGCATCACCCGCAAAAGGCTTGTCGTGCAACCGATATTGACATCGAAATAATCCAGAGGAATCTGCGTCGACTCCCCCACCGCCTTCTTCGCCGCAAAATGGATGACAACATCGATGTCGTGGCGAGCGAAAACATCCGACAACCCCGGCCGATCACGCAGGTCGAGTTCGTAGAAAGTCGGTGTGGTGCCGGTCAGCGTCTCCACGCGCACAAGCGCTTCCGGTGAACTGTTCGAAAAATCGTCGATCACGATCACCTCGTGACCACTCTCGATCAGCGCCACACAAGTGTGACTTCCGATGAATCCGCTTCCGCCAGTGACCAGCACCGTCCGTCGCAGTGTCATAACCCGAGCTCCTTCATCAAATATCCGGGATAAGCCGCCAGAGCCAGAAACAGCGGCATCGAAACAATCATCCACGCACACAACGGCTTCCACACTGTGAGCAGAGCGACACCAAAGGGGAGCGCAACCGTTTTCGCGCCCTCTTTGGCATGCAAGATCGGCGCTGCACAGGCAACGATGTTGTAGCAGAGTGCCGCGATCAGACACAAGCCGATATAGCCGACCGCTCCCGTTCTGCCTATCCCGATGATTGCCGCCCCGGACAGCACGACCGAGATCACAAGGTACGGAACGACGAGTCCCACCGGCATCGGCGCTAGTTCACCCGTGCCCTTGGGCGTCACTTTGAAGACCACAGGCCGCGGAACGATTTGTTGAATGCACGCCGCCATCAAGCCCCAAGCGATGATAGGAAACCCCGCGAGTGCGTAGAGGAATGCTTCCCAACTGAACAGTGACGCGTTCTTCGGTCGCAGGAGATGCTTCCAGCGAAGCATCACCGTGATCACGAACAAGAAAAGAGACGGAATGAACCAGTGCGCAAGGAAATCGAGATAGTTCACGCGCACCCAGGGAACACCCGTGACAGCCGCGATGGGAGGCAGCATGAGGCCCACCGTAGTGGTGAAGACGAGGAGCGGGTAGTAGCTCAGTGCGAACACAAACCTGATTCTCAGCGACCAGGGAAGCCTGACGACGGTGCGTGGGACGAGAGTAAGAAGGACCACTGCGAGGCTCCGCGACCACTGGAATTCCTGGGTCAACATCGCACCGAAGGTGGCCGGACCTTCACCATGTGCTTCGGCATCGATGGCAAATGCGCCGCTCCAACCGGCGGTGTTGAGGAGGTACGTCGTAGAGAAGTCCTCGGCGAGTTCCGGCCCGATACCACCGATCGATCGCACCGCGGCCGTACGCACGGCGTAGTGCGAACCAATGCAAAGGGGCGAAAGACCATGATTGTGCCCGAGCTGAAAGGGTCCGTGAAAGGTTGACTCACGATACAGACGCCCACGCGCAGACCATGATTGATCAGCATTCGAATCACACAGACTAGGGGCACTGACATACCCGATTGCCGGATCAGCGAAAGGCCGAACCATCTCGGCGAGATACGTCACGGCCGGAACATGATCCGCATCGAGTTGAGATACGACGTCGTAGGAGTCATATCCGACCGTGTCGTAGAAGAACGCGAGATTGCCTTCCTTGCACTTGGTCCGGCGCGGCCACGTATCGCGGTGGTAATCGGATCGACCGTTGCGGGTACTGACCGAGACACCGTGCTGCTCGCACCAGGCTGATATTTCGGCAGAGGGCGCTTCGTCGCAAAGCCAGACGTCATAGGCATACGGGAACTGTTGAGCGAGCATCGCTTCGAGCGTCTCGCGAACCATAGCCCACGGCTCAGAAGGTGCCTTGGTCACCACAAGAGCGACCCTCAGTTCCGGAATTGGCAATTTCGGATTGACTTTGCGTAGGCGATTCGCTGCGATCAGAACATAGCAAGGGCGCAAACAAATGTAGGACAACAGTGCACTGTTGACTATTAGACCGAACCACCCGAGGCGGTGCTCTGGCGCAAGCCACCACCACCAGAAGAAGGCTACGCCCACCAGCCAACCCACGGTCAGAAGCCCGATCATCGCGCGAGTTTCTGTGGACAACGCGTGCACAAAAGTGCTGCTGGCGCTTTTGCGTCGCACTGGTCGGTGGTGCGCGAAAACCGGGCCGGATGGAGGCGCCGCGACCACCTCACCGTCGGAGAGTTCGAACAGCGCCTCGGCTACTCCGTCGGCCACCGGCCGGACTCCGCCAGAGTCTGCGCCTCGGCGGGCGCGATGCTTGACAGTCGATCGACCTGCCGTCTTTGCCAATGTTCTGCCGTCCGTATTCGAGTTCACGCCCTGCTGTCCTGTCGATCAGGGGGCGGTGGTATCAGCAAAGAGCCCTGCCGCAGCCTCGACCTCGGAGCGATTTTGGGCGAACCAGTCGATGGTTTGTTTGATGCCGGTCTCTACCGGCACTGCCGGAGCCCAGTTCAATCGGTCGAACGCGCGTCCGATCGACGGTCTCCGCCGGGTGGGATCGTCGACAGGCAAAGGACGCCGAGTAATCGCCGACTTCGACCCCGAAAACTTCACAACAAGCTCAGCAAGTTCAAGCACCGTCAACTCTTCCGGATTTCCGAAATTGACAGGACCAGGCTCCGACGAATCGATCATCGAAACGAAGCCACGCACAAGATCATCGACATAACAGAAACTCCGCGTCTGCTGCCCGTCACCGAACACCGTGAGCGCTTCACCCAACAACGCCTGGACAATGAACGTCGACACAGCTCGGCCGTCGTCAGCCCGCATCCGCGGTCCGAATGTGTTGAAAATACGCATGATTCCAACATTCAACCCCCGCGACGCACCATACGAAGTGGCCAGTGCCTCAGCGAATCGTTTCGCCTCGTCATAGACACTCCGTGGTCCCACCGGGTTCACATTTCCCCAATAGTCCTCGGTCTGAGGATGAACCAACGGATCACCGTAGACCTCACTGGTCGACGCCAGAACAAATCTCGCCTGGTGCCCGAGCGCAAATTCGAGAGCGCTCAATGTTCCCTGACTACCCGTGGTGAGGGTTTCGAGGGGTCGACGAAGATAGTCCGGCGGCGAGGCCGGACTCGCGAGATGCGCGACGGCGTCGAAGTGTCCGTCGACATCGATTGCCGTGCGCACGTCGGCTTCAACGAAACGGAACCGATCACTCCCGAGGAGGTGCTCGATATTCGCTCGACGTCCGGAGGAGAGATTGTCGAGACAGACGACCTCGTCTCCGCGCGAGAGGAGAAACTCACTCAGATGCGATCCCAGAAAACCCGCACCGCCTGTGATCAAGATACGCATGATGCTCCTTGAATATTCTTCCGAGAGATCCTCGGAACTAAATTCACTATTCGAAATTGGCACTCGATTTCAGTGCCACGCATCAGGTGTCGGCAAACTGGCCGGCTCCGTTGTCGATTCGATTCGGGTTCAACGGAACGCCGAAGTAGTCACGAGTCGCCGGATCGATACCTGGAAGGAGAACTCCGGATCCGATCATCGGCGAGCCCGGACGCAGCTGAAACCCGGATGCGCTCGTGATCTGATCAGCTGTCGTGACCGCACTCGGTGAAGCCGAGTCTACAAGTTCCGGATCGGCGTCCGATCCGACGGCCTCCTCCGAGGAGGTCTCCTGACCAGTCGCGTTGCGCCATCCGTTCAGACTCTCGAAGTCCATACCCTCCCACAGGATCGTGGGCTGATCGGTGGATCCGAAGTAGTTGTTGCCGTAGAACGTCACACCATTTTCTGTGCTGTTCACGGAAACCACGACCGGTCCGCCATCGAGGGACAGAAAGATGTTGTTACGCAACACCACACTGTCGAGAGCGTCACCGATTCGGACCACCGGCGGCAGGGCTCCATCCGCCGCCGCTCCCATGACAACTGTGTTCTGGTAGATCTGGCCACCGACGATGCCGCCCGGTTGATCCCCGCCGGCAAGTCCGCCGAGAACCGTGATCCCGCCGTGGAATTCACCGCGCCGACTGTCGTTGCTGCTGATGTTGAAACGCACCACGTTCCGGGCATGCGCTCGATTCGAAGCAACACCGTAGAGCAGCAAGCCCGAACCGTCATTGTCGTATGAAAGATTATACTGGAGAACAGAATCCGAGACATTGAGATCCAAACCGAAACCGCCACCGTCAGCACCGCTCGTACGATTTCCGTACGAGAGACTGTTCTCGATAATTATGCGGGTCGAATTGTACGTCCAGATTCCGATGGGACCTTCATCCGCCGCGGACAGCGCACCGTTTCCGTACGCGGTTGACCGGTCGATCCGCCCAGTCTCGACACTTCCCAACACAATTCCGCTACCAGTATTCACAACTGCCGCGGGGTCTCCGGTGTTCCGATAGGCCGAAACTCCCGATACGTTGACATTGCTGTTCGCGTACACGGGCGCATCAGCGTCAAATTCAGGACCGTAGACGGTCAGTCCCGCAATCCTGTTGTCGTGCAATGAACTGTCACGCACCGAGACATTCTCGAATCCCAAAGCCTGTGGAGCAGAGCCGATTGCGATTCCATTCTTGCAGCCACTGACTTCGACACTCTCGATCACGATCCCGGCGAGCCGCTTGCGCTCCGGCAGGTCGTTGTACACATCGATTCCGTCGACGGACAAACTATCCGGTCCGCCCACCACGAGAAGGTCACGAACGGTCACGCCGCCGGTGTTGTAGATATCCACAGCAGGCTCGTTCGACACATCGAGAACTGCCCGACCGGTCCCGTACGACGCGATCACCACAGGCTGTTCCGGATCCCCGGCGTCATCGGCACCCAGACCCAGTTGGCCGGTGAAATGTTCACCACCAGCGAGTAGGACCTGATCACCCGGACGCAACTGCTGAGCTGTCACGCGATCGAGAGTCCGCCAGGCACGTGAGGGCGATCGCCCATCCGCCCGGTCATCACCCGACCCACTCACATAGAAAGTTCGCGATTCACTGAGCAATGATGTCCCCCGCGCTACGAACACGACACCCGCCGCCGCCCCCAACCCCACCAGAAGCAGGACGACCGCCGGCACGACAACACTTCGCCGAAGTCGACCAGTCATGCACCCACCGCGAACTCCCTGTCGGAGACTCTCGCCGGCACGCCGATTTCGGTCACCGTCAATTCCGGCCTTCCGATTCCGCGATACGTCCAGCCGGCCTTCTGCCACGGCGCCGGATCAAGGCAGTTGCGCCCGTCGACGAGCACCTTGCAACGGACCACCGTATCGAGATCGCGCGGATGCAGTTTTCGGAACTCTGCCCATTCGGTAAGTACCAGAACGGCATCGGCACCTTCACAGGCATCCCCGAGAGTTGAGGCGTAGCTCAATCCCGGGAATTGCAGACGAGCATTCCCCATCGCCATGGGGTCGTACACGACAACGTCCGCGCCGTGACGCTGAAGTTGGTTCGCGATATCGAGGGCCGGTGAGTCTCGCACGTCGTCTGAGTCCGGTTTGAATGCCGCACCCAGAACCGCCACCCGCGCCCCCGGCAGCGATCCGCACACTTCCCGTGTGACATCGATTGCGTGACTTCGGGATCGGGTATTGATGTCATCCACAGCCATCAAGATGGCCGACGCTCCCTTGGCACCCAACTCGTCGGCACGGGCGCTGAATGCCCGGATATCCTTCGGTAGGCACCCGCCACCGAATCCGACACCGGCACGAAGAAATTCACGACCGATACGCGGGTCATATCCGAGTGCCTCGGCCAGCATCGATACGTCACCGGCCGTGTGGTCACACACTTCCGCCATCGCGTTGATGAACGAAATCTTGGTGGCCAAGAATGCATTCGCTGCTACCTTGACCAATTCGGAGGTCGCGAAGTCGGTCACCAGGAACGGCACCCCGTCATCGAGCAGGGGCGCAAACACCTCACGAGCCACTGTTTCTGCACGGCTGGGATGCGCACTGTCGACACCGAGCACAAGCCGATCGGGTTTCAGGGTGTCATGGACAGCGAATCCTTCACGGAGAAACTCCGGATTCCAGGCGAGTTCGACGGTTTCTCCCGCCGGCGCCAGTTCACGAACGCGCGCTGCCAGGCGCTTCGCCGTTCCGACAGGCACCGTGGATTTACCGAACAGGACAGCCGGCTTCGTCAGCAATGGTGCCAAAGATTCGATCACTGCATCGACATGAGACAGGTCTGCGGCAAGACTGTCCGACCGCTGCGGCGTCCCGACCGCGATGAAGTGCACCTGAGCGAATTGTGCAGCCTCGCTGTAGGAAGTAGTGAATCGCAGCCTGCCCGCGGCAAGGTTTCGCTGAAGTAGTTCTCCCAAGCCTGGCTCGTAGAACGGCAGTTCTCCAGACCGGAGCATATCGATCTTCTTCATGTCGACATCGACGCCGACAACGTGATGGCCTAGTTCTGCCATGCACAGCGCATGTGTCGCACCCAAATATCCCAGCCCGAAGACGGCAATACGAACACTCATGAGACATCCCCCGAATTTTCCCCGCCATCAGCGGTAATACCGATGCGCGAACGCGACCGTCGGTCGAAATCGGCGACAACCGAACGGGAACGTCGAATTTCGCTGAACTGCAGAAGTTTTCAGCCATCCATCTGACACACAAACCTGTCGACAACAGGTAGCGCAGCACGCCCCCACGAGACATGTATGCACTACACACAATCGAGCAATAATTCAGTTCTAAACTAGCTGAATGATTGCGAGGGTGACGTTACGTCGCTCAATTTGAAAAAGCCAACACCCAGACAGTCGAACCCGCCCGGATCTTGCATCTCTGCAGATCAATGGACGGTTGTCCAACTCTTTGTCGATCGGATCAGTTTTGCCGTACAACCAGCATATTCACAATTAACTCTCAGCATCACGAACCCGAGAGGTCCGGCCCGCTATTGATAAATTGTGACCTTCGTCCCATTTCGGACGCCGCGTCCGGTTACTGTTCCAACACAAGAGCAATCAGGGAGCCTTCCCGAAGTCAGTTCACCGCTAACAGTTCTCCGGAAAAGACCAGTACAGGCAGTATTGAGGGTAGATCTGATGACCAATCGTGCCGGCAAAAACCAGAGCACGATTCCACGGGCCGGTAGTGCCGAAGGTCCCCTCGCGATTCGTCACAATCATCACAATTGTCACTCGTCGACTCGGGCGCCACATCGCGGGCACCCAACGGCCCGCGATGGTTAACTCTCGATAAATTTCTAGTTACCGAGATATGCAGACCGTCGAAGAATGCGGCGTGAACAAGAAACTCGAACGAATAGGGATCCGAAGTACCTCGCCAACCAGGGTGAAATCAGGGGTGAAATCAGGGGTGAGATTCAACCATATGATTGCTGTAGATGCACTCGAGGAATAGGGTCAATCCGAGCTCCGTAGCCGTCCCCAGTCACAGCCTCGGGTCGACTGGCTCCGATTCGAGTGCCAACACCGCAAAAACTGCCTGATGTGCGCGCCACAACGGATCACGATCGACGAGCCTCGAGACGGCTTCCATTCCAAGGGCATACTCACGCAGAGCCATGGACTGTTTGTGCCCGAGGTTGCGGTTACGCAAACGTGCGAGCGTCGACGGCTCCAGATAGTCGGCTCCGTAGATCAACCGCAGATAGTGCCGTCCACGAACTTTGATGCCAGGTTGGACTCGTGCGTTGTACCCTCGCGGTCCGTGAATCTGATTCGCAAGTGGTTTCACCACCATCCCCTCACCGCCCCCGTCCGTGAGCGAATCCCACCACTTCGTCGCCTGGGACACAGATTCTTCCGAATCGAGTTCGACAACGACGCGACGCGTAGTGGCAAATCGATTCGGATCCACCGCAACCAATCGATCCGCAACAGCGAGGTGCCATTCGTGATCGCGTTCGCCGTACCCCTGCCCTTCCGTGGCCAGGATTTGGAACGGCGCGACGCGAACACCATCCAACCCATCGGTGGGCCACACGTACTGCCGGTACGCCTCGCTGAATCGCTCGATGCTGGTCGCTCTGACCGACGTCAGTTCCGAAAGCTCCGACACATCCAACCCTCGGGATGCTGCCTGCGACAACACACCTGCCCGGGCACTGAGGTCAGTCCGGCCTGCCGCTCCCACAGCCGCATACTGATCACGCAGCAGCCCCTCAGCTTTGACGTTCCAGGGCAGCAGCTCACAATCGAGCAGCACCCAGTCCGTTCGCAGCTCTTCCCAGACTCCGGCCGCCGTAAGCGCCGCAGCGATATCATCCAGCAGTTGCTGGGTCAGGTCGTCGTCGAAGAACTGACGGCCCGTTCGGGTATGCACCATTCCGGTGAGTGAATCCGGTGCGTCGAATCGTTCACGCGCAACGGAGGCGTCACGGCACACGAGCACAACAGCGCGTGATCCCATGTGCTTCTCTTCGCAGATCACCGTCTTGATCCCGGCATTTCTGTACGCCTCGAATGCCGTCGACGGATGTTCCAGGTAGTCATCGAGCTGCGATGTCGCACAGGGCGCCATCGTGGGCGGTAGGTATCGCAACCACTGCGGTGCGACAGCAAATCGGCTCATCACTTCCAATGCACCGGCCGCGTATTCGGGGCGAACGGAGACGCGTCCCCGCAAAGCAGTCTCGACGCCGGTGGTATCGAGCACGTCCGCCAGATCCAGAACATCCGGCGCGCGGGTCGGCGGCGCCAACGGCACAACCGGCTGGTACCAGACCTGTTCAGCCGGAACCGATACGAGCTCACGCTCCGGGTATCGCAGAGCAGTCAACGCTCCACCGAACACGCATCCCGTGTCGAGGCACGCGGTGTTGTTCACCCACTCCACCTGATGGACCGGCGTGTGCCCGTAGAGGACTACGGCCGATCCGCGGTAGTCGTCAGCCCACGGATATCGCACCGGCAGCCCGAACTCGTCTGTCTCGCCAGTGGTATCGCCGTACAGCGCGAAGCTCCGCACCCGGCCCGACGCACGATTGTGGTAGTCCTCTTTCAATCCGGCATGCGCGACCACAAGCTTTCCGTCGTCGAGAACCAGGTGCGCAACCAGGCCGTCGCAGAAATCCACGACATCTCGCCGGAAATCCGCCGGCTCCGCTGCAAGTTGCTCGAGAGTCTCGGCCAGACCGTGACTTGTCGTCACCTTCTTACCGCGCAAGGCTTTCACTAGTTTGTTTTCATGGTTTCCTGGCACTGCAAGCGCGTGGCCGGCGTCAACCATCCCCATCACAAGGCGAAGTACGCCCACCGAGTCAGGCCCACGATCCACATAGTCGCCGAGAAAGAGCGCCGTCCTTCCCTGAGGCGGCACAGCATCTTTCGGTGCTCCGTCGGCACTGTAGTCAATCGTGTACCCGAGCTTTGTCAGGAGTGATTCCAACTCGCTTCGGCAACCGTGGATATCACCGATGACGTCGAACGGACCGTTGTTCGTTCGCAGATCGCTGCGCAGTGGCCGACGCACGAACTCGGCCTCGGAGATCGCGCCCTCCCCATTGAGAACGTGGACGGTGCGGAAACCCTCCTTGCCGAGTCCTCGGAGCGAGCGATTCAGCTGCTGGTGCTGACGACGGATGACGTCGCTCCCGAACGCGCGATCGGGGCGAGCTTCGTTGCGCGCGGAGCACACCGATTCCGGAACATCGAGCACTATCGCAACCGGAAGAACGTCGTGGTCGCGTGCAAGCGTGATGAGCCGCTTGCGGGCGGCAGGCTGAACGTTGGTGGCGTCGACAACCGTGAACCGGCCACGACGCAATCGCTTGGCGGCAACCAGTTCGAGCACCTCGAAAGCATCGGACGTTGCGTCCTGCGAATTCGGATCATCACTGACCCAGGCCCGAAACTGGTCGCTCGAGAGTGTCTCGTGCGGTCCGAAGTGATGCGCGGCAAACGTCGACTTCCCCGAGCCACTGACGCCGATCAGCACAACCAGGGCGAGGTCGGGTATCTCGTAAATCGTCATGACTCGCGTGCCTCCTTCGTAAAGATCGCCATCTGCGTCGGGCCGCCCAAGGCGAGATCAACTGATCCGACAAAACTGAAGTGCACCGAATATCCATGGGCCGTAGCGACGTCGGCGGCCCACTCCTCGAATTGCGCTCGCGAGAACTCGAACCGGTGATCCGGGTGGCGGAACTCCCCCTCGCCCAGTCCCGGATACAGCGCGTTGTAATCAGAGTTCGGCGTCGTCAGCAGTACTACCTGCGGGGCTGCGTCAGCGAAGACCGATCGCACCAATGCCGGCAGGCGCGTGGCATCAACGTGCTCGACCACCTCCATGAGAACTGCGGCATCAAATCCTTTGAGCCGCGAGTCGCGGTAGGTCGCCGACGACTGCATCAGCGACACACGTTCACGCTGAAAATCGGATAGTTCCGCGAGTTTCAACCGGCGATCTGCGCGGGCAAGTTCGCGAGCACTCACGTCGACACCCACCAGTCGATCGAACTGACCATGCGGCATGAGTGCTTCGATGAGCTTGCCCTCACCGCATCCGATGTCAATGACGCGTCGAACGTGCAACTGGCGCAACGCTTCGACGACGGCTTCGGTACGCAAACGAGCCAGCGGCGGTTCCGGACGCGGCAGCTCGTCCACAGGTTCCGCCGCGTCGGGAACAAGCCGGTCGACGACGGACTCCACCAAATCACGTTGACGTGCCAGGTAGCGGGACATGATCAATGACGCCTCGGGATGCGTCGCCAACCATTCGCCGGCGACACGTACGAGTTTGTCGGCCTCGTCGGATCCCACCCAGTAATGCTTGACGTCGTCGAGAACCGGCAGCAAAACGTACAGGTGCCGGAGGGCGCTCTGCACCGTATGTTCCCCGGTCAGCGTGAGCGATACAAAGTTGGAGTCGCCCCAGTCCGGCAGATGCGGATCGAGCGGTACCGGAATCGCCGTCACGTCCCACCCGAGAGGTTCGAACAATCGACGCGGCAAATCGACGTCACCACCCACCGGAACTACCGGGATCGAAACCGTCAGCGCCAGTTCGGCATCCACGAGTTCAGGATGGGAATTGCACGTCCCCGCCAACGCGGTCCGAAAAAGTTTCGACAGCGCCACCGCGAGGATGGACGACGCCGCATACGGTCGGTCATTGACGTATTGCCCCAGCGCAAAGCTGTCGTTGCCTTTTCCTCGCCGAGACCTGCTGTGCACCAATTCGATTGGGTCCACGTCGACGATCAGGGCAACCGTCGTCTCCTCCGGACCGGCATTCGGATACAACACCGTGGCTTTCCCGACGGACAAAGCGAAAGTCTGCACCTTGTCGGGGTGCTTGTGCAGGAGAAAACTCAACGCAGTGGCATCGGGGAACCGCGGGGTTGGCGTGGACGTCAAGGTGAGCAGCACCAGGCGACTGTATCCCGCGACCGGGAACCCACGCCTCCGAATTACCGTGGTCCGTCGCCTTTAGAACAAGGTCAGCGCAGCCCCGGCACCGACAAGTTCACGTTCGATACGCGGCGCCGGGGCAACGCGATGGCTGGATTGCCCGCCTAATCCGTGACGTTCCACCAACGGATCTACACGCTTCTTCAACCACTGCTTGTACTCCGGCGTGACGTAGGCACCCCGACCGTACAGTTCACGGTATCGACGAATCAACGCGGGATGTTCCTGAGCGAGCCAGGTCAGGAACCACCCGCGAGTACTCCCCCGCAGGTGCATCGGAAAGACCGTCACCCCGGTAGCACCGGCCTCGGCAAGTGCGGCAAAAAGTCCGTCGAGGTGCTCGTTGGAATCCGTGAGAAACGGGATAACCGGCGCGACCATCACGTTGCAGGAGAATCCGGCGTCGGTGATTGCTCTGATCATCTCCAGGCGAGCCCGCGGCGAAGGCGTGCCAGGTTCGATCTCCTTCTGCAAGACGGGATCGTTGATTGCCAGCGAGACTCCGATTCCGACGTCGACCTGCGTGGCAGCCATTTTCAGCAGCGGAAGATCCCGCCGCAGCAGTGTTCCCTTGGTGAGGATCGAGAACGGTGTACCGGATTCGGTCAACGCACGAATGATGCCGGGCATCAACCGGTAACGCCCCTCCGCACGCTGATACGGATCGGTATTGGTTCCCAATGCAACCGGCTCCTGCTTCCACGACTTTCGCGCCAGTTCCTTGCGGAGGACCGCAGCGATATTGGTCTTGACCACTACCTGCGAATCAAAATCATGACCGGCATCGAGGTCGAGGTATTCGTGGCTGGGCCTGGCAAAACAATAGCGGCACGCATGGGAACAGCCACGAAAAGCGTTGACGGTGAAGCTGAATGGAAGAGTGGATTCCTCAGGTAACTTGTTGAGGGCACTCTTGCACAGCACTTCGTGGAACGTGATGCCCTCGAACTCCGGGGTCTGGACCGAACGCACCAAACCAGCGCGCTCGAGCCCAGGCAACGCCCCGTCGTCCGCATCCAGCGATTGACCCGACCACCTCATAGCCCAAGTCGAACACTTGTTCTAGGATATGTCAATCGCTCGAGTTCAAGCGGTTGTCAGGATGACAAGCTGCTGAGTCGCTCGGGTCATCGCCACATAACGATCGACTGCCCCTTCGATACCTGTGCCGAACGAATTCGGGTCGATGAGTACTACCAGGTCGAACTCGAGTCCCTTCGCGAGTTCCGGGGTCAACGACCGGACACGAGACGTCCCGACGCGGAAATCTCCCGCGCCGATGAGGCAGGCAATCCCTTCCGAATTCGCGGCAAGCCACGAATCGAGGATCGAACCCAATTCCGAAACAGAACCATGGACGACGGGGACGCCACTGCTCCGGACCGAGGTCGGGACGTTGGCGTCCGGAAGCACGGCTCGGATAACCGGCTCGGCTTCTGCCATAACCTCTTCCGGTGTCCGGTAGTTGATGTTCAGGGAAGCCAGGTTGATCCGGTCGAGCCCGACCCGCTCGAGCCGTTCCTTCCACGACTCCCTGAACCCGTGCCGAGCCTGTGCTCGATCGCCGACGATGGTGAAACTTCGGGACGGACAGCGGAGCAGCAACATCTGCCACTCCGCGTCGGTCAACTCCTGCGCTTCGTCCACGACGATGTGCGCAAACGGGCCGGCAAGGCGATCTGGGTCGGCGTCAGGCAGTGAAGCTTCGTCGACCAGCATCTCCTGCAAGTCCTGCTGCCGCAGCTGCGTCATCAAACCTTCACCGTCGCTGTAGACGTCCGACGCGATCAAATCGTCGATAACGCTGGACCGCTGCTCACGCTCAGCAGCAACAGCAGCGATCCGCCGACGGTGACGTCGCGACGCCTCCGGGTCCCCGAGCCGCTGCCGCGCTGCGTCCAGAAGCGGAAGATCGGACACGGTCCACCGCTCGGTACCGACGCGTTGCAACTTCCGAACGTCCTCCGCACTGAGCCAGGGAGCACACGAGCGTAAGTAAGCGGGAACCGACCACAGGTCGCCGACGAGGTCGGCTGCTTCGATGAGCGTCCACGCATTCTCGAGCACTTTACGTAGCTCATCATTGCGCTGCAACGATTTTCGGAGTTGAGCAGTCGGAGCTGCCCGGCACTTGTCCGTCAGAATCGTGAGCAACAGCTCCCAAATCTGTTCGCGCGCTTCGTTGTGCGGTGTACCTGGTTCCGGGGCTCCGAACGCCTCGGCCCAGTCATCGGCACTCAGCCGGATATCCGCCCAGTCGGTCTCGACCGTCATTCCCACGGTCGGCGGCTGCTCGTAGAACCTGACGGCCGTCTCGATCGCCTTCACCATGTCCGCGGACGACTTCAGTCTGGCCACCTCCGGGTCCTTCTCCATCAGGGCGCAAGCGCCCTCGTCGACAAGGTCACGCACAGTGCACAGCTGCACACTGTCCTCACCGAGGCTGGGTAGAACGTCCGCGACGTAGGCGAGATAAGGCTCGTGCGGACCGACGAACAGCACGCCGTGACGCAGTCGCGCGTCGGAATACAGCAGGTACGCAGCGCGGTGCAACGCAACGACGGTCTTGCCCGTGCCCGGACCACCGTCGACGACGAGCGCACCACGCGAGCCTTCGCGGATGATGGCGTCCTGGTCGGATGCGATGGTCCCGAGCACATCTCGCATTCGTGGTGACCGGCTACTGCCCAGGCTGGCGATGAATGCCGACTGGTCGTCGAGCGCCGCCGATTCCTCGAACCCGATCAGTCCCTCGGCGGTGAACACCTCATCCCAGTAATCGCTGATCCGTGCCCCGCTCGATTGCCCCAAGCTCCAGCGGTATCGGCGACGGCGCGCCAGACCCATCGGATTGGCGTGGGTCGCCCCGAAGAAGGGCTCGGCCGCCGGCGAGCGCCAGTCGACCAGCAGTGGATTTCCCGCACGGTCGAGGAGGCCTTGACGCCCGATGTACACAGGTTCGGGGCTGTCCGCGCTCACGATGTGCCCGAGGCACAGGTCGAGACCGAATCGGCGAAGGGTGCGCAGCTGGGCGCTGAGCTGATGGACCATCAGGTCGCGCTCCATGACTTCCTGGCCCAAGCGTCGAGGAGCCTTGCGTTCGGTATCGATACGTTCGGACAGGTCGGCAATGGCCCGCTCGAGGTTCTCGGCGATGGCCGAGAAGTGCTGCTCGTCGCGGGCGATCAGAACCGGATCAGCCTTGCGCGCGAGTTGATCGGGAAGGTCGAACACACTGTTCATCATCAACTGCCATTTCCTTGGATTGCGGCCTAGGTCAGCCATTCTGCGGCACCACCCCGGCCTTGCCGCAAGTCCACCAGTGGGCTATAAATTGAAAGTGGAAAGGGTTGCTAGCTCGCCCTTCCCGGTCTGGCAGAATCTGGACTATGTCGAACAGAATCAACATCTCGTCCGGTTCCGAATGGGAACCCAAGATCGGTTACTCGCGCGCTGTCCGCATCGGCAACCAGGTCGCAGTATCCGGCACAACCGCCCCGGGCGAAACCCTCGAGGACCAGACTCGTGCGGCTCTCCAAACAATCAAGTCAGCGCTCGAAGAAGCGGGCGCGACTCTCGGCGATGTCATCCGCACCCGCATGTACCTGCGCGATATGTCGCAGTGGGAGCAGGCTGCACTCGCTCACGGCGAGGTCTTCGGCGATATCCGTCCGGCCACCACGATTCTCGAGGTCAGCTCGCTGATCGATCCCGCTCTGCTCATCGAGATCGAAGCCGACGCAGTCCTGAGCTGATCGTTCACCCAGCACCGCCGAGTGAACGAGCCTAGTGTGAGCGGATGAATTCGAGTCGGTTCACACCTCTGGCGATCGCACTCGGCATCTCGATCACTCTCCTCTCGCCCGGTTTCGCAACAGCGGAACCGGGCGAGAATCTTTCGGTCGCCTGTGGAACTCCGTTGACTCCCGGCGACGTCGCGAAAATTGCCGACCTCAGCGATGTCACAACTCTGCGCGGCGAAGGCCTCGAACGCCTGGAAACAGCCGTCGAACGCCATCACCAAATCACGACAATCCTTGTTTCCCATCATGATTGGCGCGGCCTGTTCTCGATCGGACTCGACGCCGTCGAACACGACGCTGTAATGCCCCTGCAACGCGATCCAGCGTCGTTCGCCGATAGACAATGGGCACATTCGGTGAGTTACGAACTACTTCGCCGCTATCTCGTCAACATCCATGCCGAATTTACCGGCGCACCGACGGATCCCGCGTGGAGCAACTATTTTGCCTTAACGCACCAATGCGGCGTCAGCCCAGCACGAGTCGCCATGGCCGGATACAACGCGCACCTCACTGTCGACCTCGCACATGCCGTCGAAGCCTCCGGTACACAGCCAGTCGACGTCCCGGACTACTACAAGATTGTCGATTCCATTGCAGTCAAAGGTGGTTCGATTGTCACGGAGACCAAAACCGAATACAACGCCGATCTGGGTCCACTGTGGCGGTTCTACTTCCTCGGTGAAGGCCTCGACAAACTAGCCGGCACATCCGAACCGTCACAATTGCTCTTGCGCGCCGCCGACAGCGGATACAACACCATCACATTGGCCAACGGATTCGCACTACAGAATCCACAGACCCGCGCCGGGACCGAACAGGAAATTGACTCGTTGTGGCGCACCACCGATGCTGCACTCGGCATCCTTTCGCAGGTCGGCGGTCTGTGACACCACAGTAAAACGCCAATAAATCGGACATACCTGCAACAATGAGTCCATGACGGGGCACGGACCGCGAACAGCAACACCGAACCCTGCCATGCGTCCGGTGCGAGATTTGCTGCACGGACCGGCAATTATCTGCTCCGGGGAAACGTCCATTCGCGAAGCAGCAACCCTGATGACCGAAGCCGGCCGTCGCGCCGTCGTGATCCCTACAGACACAAGCACTTACGGGATTTTCACGGAGGGCGATCTGCGCGTTCGCGTGGTTGTCGGCGGAATCGACAGCGCACTACCGGTGTCCAGTGTGATGACGCCGTCAGCGGTGACAGTCGATCCGGAACGCCTCGGAGTCGACGCCGTCACCGACATGCTCGAACATGGATTGCGCCACCTTCCTGTTGTCACGGCAACGGGGGCAGTCCTGGGTGTGCTCGAATTGAGCGACCTCTTGACGTCGGCAACAAATCAGGGTTTCCAACTCCGGGCCCAACTTGCCACTGCCCCGGACGACGCCGCGCTGATCACCACTGCTCGTGCTGTCCCGGAACTGGTGACCGCCCTGGTGGCGTCGCGGGTCTCACCTCTCGACATCAGTGCAACGCTGTCGGTTCTGATCGACGTGACGGTGAGGCGTGCGATCGAACTGGTAGTCGGCGGCGGCGAAAGCCCCGACTTTGCCTGGCTTTCACTGGGCAGTGTGGCTAGACGTGAGGCACTCCCCTCTTCGGATATCGACAGCGCACTCGTGTGGGGCGGTGAATCGCACCGCGACGGTGCCGATGCGGCAAAACGCATTCACGACATCCTCGACCGATGTGGCTTCCCTCGCGAATTTGCCAGCGCGGGAACGCAGGCCAGATTCGCCCGCACGCTTCCCCAGTGGCGAGAGGCATTACGAAAATGGGTGTCCAATCCCTACCAGGACCATGCCCTCGTGATGCTGTCGATGTTGGCAGACGCTCGGGTTGTCGCGGGCGACCCCACCCTCGACCCGCGAGCCTCCGCGCTCGACCAATTGCGCCTGCATCCTGCCGTCATGCGGCTACTCCTGCGAGAAGCAGTGGGCCAGAAGGCGAAACTGCATTCACTACGTGACGTTATGACCCGCCACACCGGCACTGTCAATCTCAAGACCACGGCCGTCCAACCGATCGTGAACATCGCACGCTGGGCCGGCATCTCAGTCGGTGCACGAACCAGTACCACTCTCGAACGGTTGAAAGTGGCCGCGGACAACGGTTTCCTGCCCAGCGACGACGCCCAGGTCCTCATCGAATCCTTCGAGGTTCTCCAGCAAATCCGTGTCCGACACCAGACGGAGCAGTTCGCGGCCGGGAACCCGCCCAACGACGAGATCGTGATCGCCGATCTCACTCCCCTCTCACGCAACCTGCTCGGCAACGCTATTCGGGAAGTTGCCGGCGTTCAACGACGCCTCGAATACACGGCATCGGCGTCGGCCATACCCGACATCGAACCATGAATTTTGGTGCGGTGATTACGCCACAATCAATCCGATTGTCCGTTATGTTCCTTTTCGGTGGTTGCCTTGTGTAGCCACTGCGCACCCCACCGGGTGTGTACCGCAACTTCGAAGGGTGCACCACTATCGTCACCATCGAACGACCCCATTCACTCTCCCGTCGGTCTCGGGCAACTGCCGTACTCGGCGTCGGCGCTCTCGCCGGGGCCATGATCCTGACCGGTACGGTCGGTACCGCAGCCGCCGACACCGTCACCACCACTATCCCCGTCGCCGCATATCCAGCTGCAGTCGCGATCACCCCCGACGGTGCTCACGCCTACGTCACCAACCAAGGCAGCGGCACGGTGTCCGTGATCGACACCGCCACCAACACCGCCACGCCTGTCACCATCGCGGCCGGGGCGAATCTCATCGGGGTGGCGATCACCCCCGACGGCGCTCACGCCTACGTCACCGACAACTCCGCCAGCGGCACGGTGTCCGTGATCAACACCGCCACCAACACCGTCGCTGCCACCATCCCGGTCGCCTCATATCCGTTGGCAGTAGCGATCACCCCCGACGGTGCTCACGCTTACGTCACCAACCCCAGGAGCAAGTCGGTATCGGTGATCGAAACCGCCAACCCCACAGCCACTCCTGTCACCATCACGGTCCCCTCGGACGCCGGCAGGGTGGCGATCAGCCCCGACGGTGCCCGGGCCTACGTCACCAACTACGAAGGCAATACGGTGTCGGTGATCAACACCGCCACCAACACCGTCGACCCCACCCCGATCGCGGTCGGCGCGCATCCGTCGGGGGTGGCGTTTACTCCCAGCGGTGCTCGCGCCTACGTCGCCAACTCCGCCGGCGGCACGGTGTCGGTGATCGACACCGCCAACCCCACCGCAACTCCCGTCACCATCGCGGTCAGCGGGAATCCCGTCGGAGTGGCAATCACCCCCGACGGCACCCACGCCTACGTCACCGATAACGGCGGTAACACGGTGTCGGTGATCGACATTGCCACCAACACCGTCGCCGCCACCAAGATCGCGGTCGGCTCGTGGCCGGACGGGGTGGCGATCACCCCCGATGGTGCCCGCGCCTACGTCGCCAACTGGAACGGCAGCTCGGTGTCGGTGATCTCGATCAACCCCACCCCGACCTCGGATGGATCTTTGGAGGGCCTGGGGTCGTTGGACATCTTCGGGTCATTGGGTATCTTCGGGTCCTGATCGAGGCACCCCGACCTTGAATCCCTGCTGAACGCAGAAATGCCGAAGTTGTTCGGAACCCTGTGGTTCCGAACAACTTCGGCGTTCTTATGCCCGAATGGGCGGCAGATTTAGACGGACAGGCTCTGTCCGGGGAAGATCAAGTTCAGGTTCGGAACCTGGCTTGCGAGGTTCTCGAGCGAAATACCGTGGGCTGCAGCGATCTTCGACAGCGTATCGCCGGCCTTCACGACGTAATTGCCACCGGCGGTTGCTGCGGGAGCAGATTCGACGTGAGCCTCTGCGGTGACGGGGACCGAGACTGCTTCAGAGGTGCCCGCCGTGGTGCCGCCGGTGAGGTACTGACCACAGACTGGCCATGCACCGACGCCCTGACCTTCGAGAACGTTCTCGGCTACGCGGATCTGCTCCGACTGACTGGCGTTGGCAGCATTGCCGGATCCACCGAATGCATTCCAGGTGCTCTGCGTGAACTGCAGGCCGCCGTAGAAGCCGTTTCCGGTGTTGGCTGCCCAGTTTCCGGAGGACTCACAGTTTGCGACTCCGGACCAGTCGTGCCCTGCAGCCGAGGCGGTGCCGGTGCTCATGGCGAGAGGAATTGCGATTACTGCGCCTGCGGTTGCAACTGCGCCGAAGGCGCGCTTGAAAGTAATGCTGGTCATCAGGGGAAATCCTCTCCGCTACTGCGGACGACATCGGATCGGGCACTTGTGCGCCCTATCGAACGACTCGCCTGTCTCACTCCTGCCCCGCGAAGGTTTGGGGAGTACCGGACCCGCGGGGCAGAAGCACGCAGTTGCGGGTCGGTGTTTGTCCGGTTGTTTCGGACTGCCAACGACGCTAGGCGATGATCACGGAAAGGTCACGGGTCAATATTTTGGCACGATCGTATTAGAAAATTGACCAAATTTGACCTATATGCGCAGTTCAAAGGTTCAATTGAGGCTTCAACCGTACCAATCGTTATCCGTCCGTTACGTGACGACCATCACAGAGTATTTGTGACTCGCCGCACTGAATTGCCCGACTTGTTATCGAATCTGTGCTGCGAGGACCGATGCAAGTTCCTTCATCCAGACCAAAAATTCTTCCGGCCCGCCGAACATGACCCCGTCCACAGCGGCAACCTCCGGCGCGCAATCGGCGCCGCCCACCACCAACGCGTCGCCCCCAACGCCTCGGACTGCCGCAAATGCCGGCAAATCTCCGCGGTCATCGCCGGCGTAAGCAACTGCGTCAACGCCTGCTGTCGCGATTGAACGCAACAATCCCGTCCCTTTGTCCTCATCGACCGGTGCGCGCAACTCTTCGACGAGCTTGCCGGGTTCTCGCCGCAAGCCGGTCCGGCCGGCAATGTCGATGGTTGCCCGCTCCACCAGTTGCTGTGCAGCGACTCGATCGCCAGCCTGCCGCCAGTGCACAGCTACGGCCAGGCCCTTGCCCTCCACATGGATCCCGGGTGTTGCCGACGCTGCGAACACCCGTCGCAACTCGGCCTCGGCCTCCACTACGGTCGGTTTCCATTCTGCAACGGCCGGAAGCACCACGGGGCCGCTGTCCGTCCACGTTTCGACACCGTACGAACCCATGAGCACCACCGACTCCAACGACACTCGATCCCGCAAGAATGACACCGGCCGACCCGAGAGCAAACCGACCAAT
Source organism: Rhodococcus sp. OK302 (assembly GCF_002245895.1). Classification (NCBI taxonomy): domain Bacteria; kingdom Bacillati; phylum Actinomycetota; class Actinomycetes; order Mycobacteriales; family Nocardiaceae; genus Rhodococcus; species Rhodococcus sp. OK302. The sequence continues at coordinate 3,704,309 of NZ_NPJZ01000001.1, read as the reverse complement.
CCGAGATGACGTGAGAGCGAGCCGAGGACGTCTGCGGCGCCTGGCAAAAGAGCACTCGCCGACGGATCGTCGACAATCGGGGCCAGAACCCCGTCAAAGTCCATCACCAGTCCAGATCGTGCGGGATCAGACGTGAGGCGGGCAATAACGTCCGAAGCGGTTCTCATGGGTTCAGTCTGTCAAAGGTGCCGTCGCCCACGAACATGCACTCGGAGTCTCGCTTCCGTTAGAGTCCTGACAACGCTTACCAAATACGGGGGTAAAGATGAGCGAGATTTCTGTCGTCACTGACGACATCCGCAAATACGGCGCTACGGCAGCCGAAGCCGCGGGCCATGTTGCACAAGCCGCTGTTGTCGATCTCAATGCAAATCTTGCAGCGGTGGCACCGGCAGTGGGGCCTGTCGGTGTCGAATTCCTCGAAGCCTTCGCGCGCGCACAGGCCGCACACACCAAAGATGTTGCGGCTCTCGCAATGTTTTATGCCGGAACTTCCGCAACGGCCGGTGCGGCAGCCGAAACGTACGACGCCACCGACCAATCGACAGCGGCCGAACTTCGACGCACGACCACAAACAACGGTGAGCTCGCATGAACAGTCCCCACGATCCGACCACGGTGCTCGGGTTTCTGCAGGGCAGTGCGGTGGGACCCATGCTCGACACCCCTGCCGGTACCGCGGCGCTCGGTGCCGTCGAGCACTCGGCATTGGCTCCGGTCCTCGGGATGGAGATCCCCGGTGCGGTCGACCTACCGTCAATTCCCAATTTTCTGGTCGCGCCGGCGACTCCACAACTCCCGCCCAACGCTGCCGAATCGCTGATGCAAGGGATTGCGCTTCCATCGCTCCCCGGAGTCGACGCACTGTTCAAGCCCCTGATCGATCTGGCGGAGAGCCTCGGATCGGGCGTCTTCAACGGAACCAACCCCGTCAACATCCTCAATCAAGCCAGTGCCCTCATCGAGAGGGCCGGCGGATTATCCAAGAGCGGCCTGGCAGATGTCAGTCAGACCTGGAACGGCACCGGCAACGAAGTCGCCACAGATACCAATGAAGCCGCCTATCGCAGCGGGTCCGAACTCAGCGAACGCGGCAACGCGATCTCCACGACAACAGCCGCCGCTGCGGAGTCAGTGCAACGCGGCAATGCTCAGTTGGCTGCCATCGCGCAATCATTTGCGACGGCAGTTGTTGCTGCAGCGCCGATCGCATGGACACCTCCGGGGCAGGCAATGCTGCTGGCCGCCGCGTCCGAACATATGCAGGCCGCAATCGCTGCTGTCAATCAGACCCGCAGCGAAATGCTCGTACACACAACCGTCATGAACTCGCTTGCCGGATCGATCCCGGTTCCACCACCGCCTGTGAGCGACGCCCTCACCGCGTTGTCACCAACCGCACAGACAGCGGCACAACAGCTGACTCGGGTCGTCGAACAAGCCGGCTCCGGAACAACCGGCGCTGCAACACAAGGCCATTCGCAAGCAGGCGGATCGACGCCGGACCGTCAACTTCAATCAACCTTGGCGCGCACCACAGCGGCTAATGCTTCTGCCTCGCCACTCGCCGGCGTCGACAAACTGTGGGGAACGGGAAATCCACTCTCGTCCCCGGCCGCATCCTCGTCGTCACACGTTGCGAATGCCGTTGGCACAGGCGGATCGGTGACCGGAGCCAGCGCTGGAGGCGGAACATTCGGGGCCTCCAGCGGAAGCCGGGTCAGCGGAATTTCGGGAGCAGCCGCACTGTCCGGATCCGCCAGCGGTTCGACCTCTGTTGCTTCACCGGCAGTGGGCAGTCCGGCCGGCTCGATGGTGGGCACCAGCCCTGCCGGCGGCGGCATGATGGGCGGCGGCGCCGGCGGTGCGGGTACGCGCGGTCAACAAGATGACGAATCTTCCCGCACCACTCCGGGTTACCTGATCGACGTGTCCGACAACAACGCCATCATCGGAGAACTGCCAATGGTTACACCGGCCGTGATCGGAACCGAGGATCCTGATGGGGCGTTGTTTGCCAGCATCTGAGCACTAGCCCCCAACCTAGCGCAGGGCGAGAGTCGTTGGGCCAGAATGAGCCTCGCAAAAAAAGCTCCGAACACTTCGTAACACAGGCTGTCGTAGCGGCGATGAAATCGCTGTACGAACGTCAACGCGAAGTAAAGGAGCAGGAATATGGGTTCAACTGATTTCCTCAAATGGGTGCAAGAAGGAGACGATCCCTTCAGACAAACCCTCTCCACTCTGCTGTTCATCGTGGCCGGATTCTCACTCATGCTGAACGGCGACCCGTTCTGACCGATCGCCAGGTCACAAGACCTCCGAGGCGGGATCGAATTATCGTCTTGTTCGTGTGACGCTGCGGGCAGGGACCACCGGGCGCCCTGGTCGCAGCTACCGAGCACGGACTACATTTTCGGCCGAATGCCCCTGGGCCAGAGGGAACCTCGCAAGAAGACTTTCGCTACACGCAGTAACGCGGGCAATCCTGATCGCGATGAACTCGCTGAAGGATTGTCAGTATCGAACGTCAGTATCGAACAAGGAGTATGCAGATGGGTTCAGTCGACATATTGAATTGGCTCCAAGAGGGTGCAAGTGCCGGAGACCCCATTCGCGGGCCACTCTACGTCGTTGCGTTTATCGCAATCGGACTCGTGAGCGTACTGAGTGGCGGGGCCGTCATCTAAGCGACCAGCTGGTGGTAACTACTCGTTCCCACAGCCAGACTCGTGGCAGTCCTCGCTGGCCGTGATCTTGACCGGCGCAGGACAGCACGTGTCGCCTTTCCAAGCATTGACCCCTTCCTTCGCTGCAATGACGGCGATAACCAAGGCTGCGATCGGATCTGCCCACGACCAGCCGAAGAGACTGTTCAGGAGCAGTCCGACCAGAAGGACCGCAGACAGGTACGTGCACAGAAGTGTCTGCTTGGAATCGGCAACCGCGGAGAGCGAGCCCAGCTCGCGACCGGCACGGCGCTGAGCCCACGAGAGCACGGGCATGATCGCCAAACTCACTGCCGCAAGCATGATTCCAACCGTGGAATGCTGTGTCTCGCCGATGCCGAACAGTGATCGGACAGCATCGACGGTGACGTAGATGGCGAGACCGAAGAACGAAAATGCAATGATCCGAAGCGCCACCTTCTCCCGCGACTCTGGATCCTTTGCCGAAAACTGCCAGGCCACAGCTGCTGCGGACGAAACTTCGATCACAGAATCCAGCCCGAAGCCGATCAAAGCCGTCGACGAGACTCGAACACCTTCCGTGAGCGCGATAATCGCCTCGAGCACGTTGTAGCTGATAGTGACTGCGACAAAAATGCGGATGCGCCGCGAAAGTAACTGCCGCCGTTGATCAGTCAGTGCGGTAACTATTTTGACGTGCTCGAGCTCGGAAGCCATCAGCAGCATCCGTCGGCATCGGCGTCAGGGCAGCAGGATGGGTCGACTGCGAGAACCAAGCCGATCAAATCCTCGAGCGCGCGCCCGATCCGTGGATCTGCGAGCTCATACCGGCTGCGCCGCCCCTCGGGCACCGCGACAACTAATCCACACCCACGCAGGCACGCGAGATGATTCGACAAGATCTGCCGTGAAACGCCAATCTGCTCGGCCAAGTCCGAGGGATATCGCGGGCCAGTGCGCAGGCTCAGAAGAACCTCGGTTCGAGTCTTGTCCGACAGCGCGTTGCCGAAGCGGGACAACGCATCGCGGTGAATCATGGTTTCCATAAGGAAACAGTACATCCAATTCTGAATTCAGAAAAGAGTGAAACGATAATTCACACACCCTTGGGCTGACTTGCCAAAAGCATAGCCAGACTTTAGGGTGCTGACTACGGGATTACATAGTCAGCCTTCCCAGTTACGGAGCCTCGATATGAGCGTTACCACCGCAGCATCACATCGCACCGAATTTGACGCCACCTGGAAAAGTTTCGACGGAATCCACGGCGGACTTGCTGTTGCCAGAATGATTCGAACTGCTGCCGACGCAACCGGGGCAATTCCAGTCGCCGTCACAGCACACCTCGATCGACCCGTACCACCCGGACCTGCAGAGATGGTCGTCGATCGCACACTTGGCGGACGAACCATCAGTTGCCTTGTCACGCTTACCGGTTCCGGAACGGCGTTGGTCCGGCTCGCTCGAGATGTAGGCCCCTCGACACGATCCACCCTGAGTGTTGCACCGGCACCGAATGACCCGTCGACCTTGCCCCGACTCGAGATTCCCGTCGACTTCGTTCCGTTCTCACAACACCTCGACATCCGCCCGATCAACGCAGCGAGGCCCTTTGCCGGCGGCGACTCCCCCGAGTTCGACGTCTGGATCCGACTGCTCGACGACCTCGAGTTCACGACGCAAGAACGTTCGGCAGTCCTACTCGATGCCCTGCCACCGGGACTCTTCGCGACACTCACCAGGCCGGTAGCCATCCCGACCGTCGAATTCAGTGCACACTTCGCTCCAACGTCCCCGACAATGTCGCCGTGGCATCGCCTACGGCATCGCACGGTGTGGGCGACGGGTTCTCTGTGCGTCGATGAGACCGAACTATTCACCGCGACGGGAGAACTCGCAGCGCAGGCCAGGCAGCTTCGCCGAATACTCGCCTGAGTCTCGGATCCGACGTCGACGTTCGGCCCTGTTCGAGGAGCACGGTGCCCTTCTGAACCAAACCACGGCACCTGTCTCCGAATGTTTGTGGCCGGAACGGCGCGGGTACCTGGAATCCGCTGGGGTAGCACAGAAACGACTCACAGCGCGCACACCTCACGAGGAGGAACGCTCATGAAGGTGTACCTGACGTTTCTGCTGGGTGTAACAGTCGTATTCGCTCTCGCGGCCTCTGCCATTCTGTTTTTCACCGGATTCGCGCGGCAACCCGACTCGCACACGGCCCCGGATGCGGTCGTCGTCATCCATGGGCAGCCGCTCACCTGCGCCGGACTGTTTCACGAAACCTGCAGTTTCGATCTGCAGTCCGCATACAACCAGTGGGGACACGGCCTCGAAACCTTTGTCGACTCGGGGGCGCTCGGTCCGTATGCCCGCGAAATCCGCTTCACCGCTGCCGCAAAGCTAAGCCTGCAAGCATGTGGCATCAACAACACCGCGGGACGGACCGTTCTCGATTTCTACGATCTGGCACGTGTCGATCAACCCACCGCTACGACTACCGACCTCTTTCCCTTCTGGAATGAATCACTCCAATTCTTATGCCCGCCTATGTAGTCGTCCAATTCAGGCGCCGGACCGCTGTGCATCGATGGCTCCTGATCGTGAAGGATTCTGCTCTCTCAGCGAACACAATCCTTCACAATCAGACACGTTCGGCGAAAGCGCTCAGACAAACCCGAGTGCGCGTACCGAATCTCGTTCCTGCTCCAACTCGTTCACCGAGATGTTGATGCGGGCACGAGAGAAATCGTCGATCTCGAGACCCTGAACAATGCTGTATTCACCATCGGCGCAGGTCACCGGGAACGAGGAGATCAGACCGGCCGGAACACCGTACGAACCGTCCGACGGCACGGCCATCGATACCCAATCCCCGTCGGCGGTACCGCTCACCCAGTCACGGATGTGATCGATGGACGCGCTGGCCGCACTCGCCGCCGACGACGATCCACGTGCCGCAATGATCGCAGTGCCCCGCACCTGGACCGTGGGGATGAAATCGTTTTCCACCCATTCGCGGTCGCTGATCACCTCGAGTGCAGGCTTGCCCTCAACCGTCGCATGAGACAGGTCCGGGTACTGGGTAGCAGAGTGGTTTCCCCAGATCGATACTTTGTGAACGTTCGACGCCCGCGCGCCGGTCTTCTTGACTACCTGCGCAATTGCGCGATTGTGATCGAGCCGGGTCAACGCAGTGAAGCGAGTGCCCGGAACATCGGGAGCGTTGTTCATCGCAATCAACGCGTTGGTGTTCGCCGGGTTTCCCACCACGAGTACCTTCACGTCGGACGCCGCGTTGTTGTTGATCGCTTTGCCGTGCACCGAGAAGATCGCTCCGTTGGCACTGAGCAGGTCAGCGCGTTCCATTCCTTTGGACCGAGGCCGGGCACCGACCAGCATTCCGACGTTAGCCCCCGAAAATGCAGTGTCCGGGTCGTCAGTGATGTCGATGGAGCGCAGCAGCGGGAAAGCACCGTCGTCGAGTTCCATCGCCACGCCCTCAGCAGAAGACACCGCAGAAGGAATCTCGAGCAGGCGCAAGCGAACCGGAACGTCGAGGCCAAGCATGTCACCAGCAGCAATACGGAATAACATGCCGTAGGCGATCTGACCCGACGCTCCGGTTACTGTGACGGTCACGGGCGAAACACTCATTACCGACTCCTCCACTTGCCGTTCTGCTTTCGCATCTGCGAACGACTTCCACGCTAGTCCAGCAAACCCGCCACTTCGTGGTCCGTGAGTGTGGTTCTCGGCACTCGCCCAGCGGTCGTCACAAGCTCGACAGCCCGGTACAGTGGCCGCTCGGCAAGCCCCGCGCCACGCGCTTCCGCGCGCAGTTGTTCGATCAGTACTGACGACAATGCTGCCGCCGGCACCAACTCGCTCGACGCCAAAGCGTCGGCAAGCTTGCGGAGTGCCAGAATCTCCAGCTCGCGCCCGCCGCCTGCGGTGTACAGAGCGAGAGGAATTCGCACGGTCGACCGCCCGTCGGTCAGTTTCATGCTGGCTTCACTGATCCGGCCGGTCCGCACCAGGAGCTCGGCGGACACAACCTGTGCCACGTCGACCTCAGCGGTGCGGAATCCGGCTTGCGCCCGAACCTTGGTGCCGTACAACGTGATATGCCGACGCAGTGTCATCAAGATGGCGAGCGAAGTCGGTACCGCGATAATAAAGCCGACTAACAACGCCACCGTGTTCGACGCGAACAGGCTCACGATCAGTCCGATCACCACACCCACGATGATCACCGCCACGGCGATCTTCTTGAGCCGCGGCGCAATCAGTGCGATCGGAACCAGATCGAGGGAAACCGGTTCAGGGTCAGGAGACAACGAGAGTCCCGAGCCTGCCAACGACCTCGTCGAGAGCAACCGATTCCTGTTCACCCGTCGCGAGATGCTTGAGGACAACAACACCTTCTTCGAGTTCACGCTCACCGAGGACGAGCGCGTATGCAGCACCGGACTTGTCCGCGGCCTTCATCGAACCCTTGACCCCACGATTGCCGTACGCAAGATCAACGCGAATGCCACTGCCGCGCAACTGATGTGCGATGGCAACGAGCTTGCCCTTCGCCTCTGCGCCCATCGGAACACAGAAAACGTCGACCCGCGCCGGCGGTGCAACAGTCTTACCTTCGGCCGCAAGCGCCAACACCGTACGGTCAACGCCGATACCGAAACCGATGCCGGACAACGCTTGTCCGCCCAACTGCTCCATCAGACCGTCGTAACGACCGCCGCCGCCGATACCGGACTGAGCGCCCAGACCGTCGTGGACGAACTCGAACGTGGTCTTGGTGTAGTAGTCGAGCCCGCGAACCATCCGCGGATTGACCACGTACGGAACACCCAACGCGTCGAGGTGCGCGAGAACCTCGTCGAAGTGCGCCTTGCAGCTCTCCGACAGGTGATCGAGCATCAGCGGCGCATCAGCCGTCATTGCCCGGACGTCTTCACGCTTGTCGTCGAGGACACGCAGCGGGTTGATCTCAGCGCGGCGACGGGTCTCTTCGTCGAGCGGCAGAGCAAACAGGAATTCCTGAAGCAGTTCCCGGTACTGCGGACGGCACGTGTCGTCACCGAGCGAGGTGATCTCGAGGCGGAAACCGTCGAGGCCCAGCGAACGGAAACCTGCGTCGGCAATGGCGATGACCTCGGCGTCGAGCGCCGGATCGTCGATACCGATGGCCTCGACACCGACCTGCTGCAGCTGACGGTAGCGACCGGCCTGCGGACGCTCGTAGCGGAAGAAGGGACCGGCGTAGCTGACCTTGACGGGAAGCGTTCCGCGGTCGAGGTTGTGCTCGATGACGGCGCGCATGACACCGGCGGTGCCCTCGGGACGAAGGGTCACCGAGCGGTCACCGCGATCGGCGAAGGTGTACATCTCCTTGCTGACGACGTCGGTCGATTCGCCGACGCCGCGGGCGAACAGTGCGGTGTCCTCGAAAATCGGCAATTCGATATGGCCGTATCCGGCAAGTCGTGCGGCGCGTGTCAATCCGTCGCGGACGGCAACAAATTCGGCGGACTGCGGCGGAACGTAATCCGGGACGCCCTTGGGTGCAGAGAAGGTGCTGGCTTTACTCACGATTGGTTACTTTTCCTTATTTCTGTCCGCTGAGTCCAACGAGAAACGGATTGGAGCTTCTTTCGGCTCCGATGGAACTGTTGTCGCCGTGGCCGGGAAGGATGACGGTCGCGTCGTCCAAGATGAGAAGTTTGCGGGCCACCGAGTCGAGCAACTGCTCACCGTTCCCGCCGGGAAGGTCACTTCGGCCGATCGATCCCTGGAACAACGTGTCGCCGGTGAAGGCCAAATCGACCGGTCCTTCTTCCGTGCCGGCCTGGGTGCGGAAGACGACGGACCCCTGCGTGTGACCCGGAGTGTGATCGACCTCGAACGACATGCCGGCAAGTTCGAAGGCGTCGCCGTCGGCAAGTTCGATGACCTCGTCAGGTTCGACGAACGACATTCCTTGGATGAAGTCCTTCATCGTTGGTCCGATTCCCCGCGCCGGATCGCTGAGCATGTAACGATCGTCCGGATGAATGTATGCCGGAGCCGAGTACCGCTCGCACACCTCACGGGCCGACCAGATGTGGTCGAGATGCCCGTGGGTCAGCAAAACGGCCGTCACCGTCATGTCCTTGGAGTCGAGAAACTCGAACAGCGGCGCCGCAGCATCCTGGCCCGGGTCGACGACTACGCACTCGCACGCGTCGTCCTGAGCGAGTATGTAGCAGTTGGTTTGGAACATCCCGGCCGGAAAACCAGTCACGAGCACGTTGGGTAACTCCTCTTCGAAGGCACAATCAGGCAACACGGTGTCACGTACAGCCTAAAGCCGCTGCCCAGCCAGTAAGTTCTCAGGTTGCAGTGGGAGACTTCTTCACGCCTCACGTAATACTGATTAGAACCCGTTCCACCCGCGAATATGGAGGACTACAGCAGTGCCGAGTAACGAGCAGCGCCGCGAGACGGCCAAACGCAAGCTCGAGCGCCAGCTCGAGAACCGTGCAGAACGTGCCCGTAAGCGCAAGCAGATGACGATCGCCTATTCGGCAGCCGGAGTCGTCGCCGTTGTTGCTGTTGTCGCAGGCCTGGTGTGGTTCACAAACCGTGACGACAACAGCACCGACAACACCGCAGCCGACACGTCCACGTCGGAGCAGTCGGCAGGCGTCATGCCAGCCGGTCGTTCGACGCCTCTCGCCGACACTGTGAGCTGCTCGTACCCGACGGACGGTGGAGCGGCGTCCAAGCCCAACAACCCGCCGCGTACCGAGGGAGTTCCCACCACCGCTCCGGATGCGACTCCGAGCATCAGCATCGAAACGACGCAGGGAAATATCGGGTTGAATCTCGACGGAACACTGTCTCCGTGCACGGTCAACAGCTTTGTCAGCCTCGCCGAGCAGGGATACTTCAACGACACGTCCTGCCACCGATTGGTCACCGGAAGCGGGCTCCAGATCCTTCAGTGCGGCGATCCCACTGGAACCGGCACCGGCGGACCGGGCTACGGATTCGCCAATGAATTCCCCACAGATCAGTACTCCGAGTCCGATCCCGCGTTGACGTCCGCGGTCACCTACCCCCGCGGCACCATCGCGATGGCGAACTCCGGAGCACCGGGCAGCAACGGTAGCCAGTTCTTCCTGGTTTACGGCGATTCACAGCTTCCGCCGAATTACACCGTCTTCGGCACCATCGACGAGACGGGCATCGCCACCATCGAGAAGGTCGCTGCAGGCGGCGACGACGGCTCGATGTCCGCCGGCGGTGGAAAGCCCAACACGCCCATCGACATCAAGACCGTGAGGATCGACTGATGAAACGCGCATCCCTGGTGATTGCAGCCTTCGGCGCCACCGCTCTGGTCCTGGCAGGCTGCTCCAGCAACGATTCCGGAACTGCGACGCCGGCGACGTCGAGTGCGAAGTCGAGTGCAAAGTCGACAACCAAGGCGCCGCCGCTGGATTTGTCGCAGTTCGCTCAGCTGCCTCCTGTTCCGGCTCCGGCCGGCGCGACGGTCGACTGCTCCTACCCGGCCGCTGCGGGCGCAGCCAAGACGGTCAACCCGCCGAGCGCAACGGGTGTGCCGGCTGAGGGCATCGTCACGGTCCAGTTGACCACCACTGTCGGCCCCATCGGCATGGATCTCAACCGCACCGAAGCCCCCTGCACCGTCAACAGCATGGTCAGCCTGGTCGAGCAGAAGTACTTCGACAACACCCCGTGCCATCGACTCGTCACCAGCCCCGGTCTGCAGATCCTGCAGTGCGGCGATCCGTCGGGCAAGGGCACCGGCGGCCCGGGCTACGGCTTCGACAACGAGTACCCGACAACAGCATTCGCCGAAGGCGATCCCAAGGCAACGCTCTCGGCCGTCTACCCTCGCGGCACCCTCGCGATGGCCAACTCGGGTCAGCCCGGCAGTAACGGCAGCCAGTTCTTCCTCGTCTTCGAAGATTCGGTCCTGCCGCCCAACTACACGGTCTTCGGGACCATCGACGAAGCCGGACTAGCGACAATCGAGAAGGTCGCAGCCGGTGGCGACGACGGCTCGATGCCTGCCGGTGGCGGTACACCCAACACCCCGGTCACCATCGAGACCGCAGTAGTCGCCTAGCACTACGCAGACGATAAGTGGGGTGTGCGAGTCACTCTCGCACACCCGACCTACAGATACAGGTGTGGCCCGAGCAGAAGTTCTGCACGGGCCACACCTGCCTGGAATCTCCTACGACGCCGACGTCACTCGATAGACGTCGTAGACACCCTCGACATTGCGGACCACGTTGAGCACGTGACCCAGATGCTTCGGGTCACCCATCTCGAAGGTGAACTTACTGATCGCAACGCGGTCACCGGAGGTATTGACCGACGCCGACAGGATGTTGACCTTCTCGTCCGCCAATGCCTTGGTGACATCGGAGAGCAGACGGTGACGATCGAGGGCCTCGATCTGAATGGCGACCAGGAACACCGACGACGCGGACGGTGCCCATTCCACCTCGATGATCCGCTCGGACTGACCGTGCAGCGAGCTGGCATTGGTGCAGTCGGTGCGGTGAACACTGACTGCGCCGCCGCGCGTGACGAATCCGAGAATTGAATCGCCCGGTACCGGGGTGCAGCACTTCGCGAGTTTCGCCACCGTTCCCGGAGCACCGGGAACCAAGATGCCGGCGTCGCCGGTACTGCGAGTGCGGATCGGCATATTCGACGGCGTCGACCGCTCGGCCAGTTCCTCTTCGACTGCGCCGACGCCACCGAGATGCGCCACCAACCGCTGTACGACGTGGTGAGCACTGACCTGACTTTCACCCACCGCCGTGTACAGGGCTGAGACATCCGGGTACCGAAGTTCGTGCGCGATCGTGCTCATCGATTCGGCATTCATCAAGCGCTGCAATGGAAGTCCGACGCGTCGAACTTCCTTGGCAATCTGATCTTTGCCGGATTCGAGGGCTTCTTCGCGTCGTTCCTTCGCAAACCACTGACGAATTTTTGCCTTGGCCCGCGGTGAGACGACAAACGTCGCCCAGTCCCGACTGGGCCCTGCTGTGGCGGCCTTCGAGGTAAAGACCTCCACAACTTCGCCGTTGTCGAGCTTGCGTTCGAGAGCGACCAGTCGACCGTTGACGCGCGCGCCGATGCAGCGATGCCCCACCTCGGTGTGGACCGCGTATGCGAAGTCGACGGGCGTCGAACCTGCCGGCAAGGTCACCACGTCACCCTTGGGCGTGAAGACGAAGATCTCCTTGACCGCGAGGTCGTAGCGCAGCGATTCGAGGAACTCCCCCGGATCCGCAGCTTCACGTTGCCAGTCGAGTAGCTGACGCATCCACGCCATGTCGTCGACCTCGGCGATGTCGCCCGCGTGCTTGCCCTTGGTTTCCTTGTACCGCCAGTGAGCAGCGATACCGAATTCGGCCGTCCGGTGCATGTCCTGAGTACGGATCTGCACCTCGAGTGGCTTGCCCTCGGGACCGACGACCGTCGTGTGCAACGACTGGTAGACGCCGTACCGCGGCTGCGCGATGTAGTCCTTGAAACGTCCTGCCATCGGCTGCCACAACGAATGAACGACGCCGACAGCGGCGTAACAGTCACGGACTTCGTCGCACAGGATGCGAACGCCGACAAGGTCATGAATGTCGTCGAAGTCGCGGCCCTTGACGATCATCTTCTGATAGATCGACCAGTAATGCTTGGGACGTCCTTCGACGATGGCATTGATCCGCGACGCCGACAGCGTCGAGTTGATCTCCGCCCGGACCTTCGCCAAGTATGTGTCGCGTGACGGCGCACGATCAGCCACCAGACGCACGATCTCGTCGTACTTCTTGGGATGCAGGATCGCGAAGGAAAGATCCTCGAGTTCCCATTTGACTGTCGCCATACCGAGCCGATGCGCAAGTGGCGCAATCACTTCGAGAGTTTCGCGCGCCTTGCGGGCTTGCTTCTCCGGTGGCAGGAAGCGCATGGTCCGCATGTTGTGCAGGCGGTCGGCAACCTTGATGACGAGTACCCGAGGGTCGCGTGCCATCGCGATGATCATCTTGCGGATGGTCTCGCCTTCGGCTGCTGTTCCGAGGACAACCTTGTCGAGTTTGGTGACGCCGTCGACGAGGTGCGCAACCTCGTCACCGAAGTCGCGGGTCAACTCCTCCAGCGAGTATCCGGTGTCCTCAACCGTGTCGTGAAGCAGTGCGGCCACCAGGGTGGTGGTGTCCATACCCAACTCGGCCAGGATGCTCGCGACAGCCAACGGGTGGGTGATGTAGGGATCGCCGGATTTACGACGCTGACTCGAGTGCCGTTCTTCTGCGACGTCGTAAGCACGCTGGAGCAGCGCCAAATCGGCCTTCGGGTACAGCTCACGATGCAGGCTGACCAGTGGTTCGAGAACCGGGCGGATGGTGGCATTGCGCTGACCCGTGATGCGGCGAGCCAGACGCGCCCGAACGCGGCGGGACGCAGATGCGGGCACGGCCACACCCTGACCGATCCGGTTGCCTGCTGTTTGCGAAGAAGTATCCGCATCCGGGATTCCGGACTTCGATGGTGTCGTATCCGGAACCGGGGTGTTACCCGCTTCCTGCGACACTGCACCCGAGTTCTGTGATCGATCAAGATTCGACGTCATGTCGCCACCTCCTACCACCGAGTTGGTTGAGGCAACCGCCCTGCAACGGGAAATTGCCCTGGAGGTCTACTTCGACCCCCAGGTGCCAACTTTAATACTCAGACCTTGACCAGGGATGTCAGTGGGTACTTAACGAAGCGATCTCGGCCCCGAAGTTCCTCGATCTCGAGCACCACTGCCACGGCGACGACGTTCGCGCCGGCCAACTCCACCAACTGCACCGCTGCTTCCAGTGTCCCTCCGGTAGCCAGAACGTCGTCGATCACCAAAACATTCCGTCCGGTGAGATCGAAGCCGTTCGCTGGAATCTCGAGGGTCGACGAGCCGTATTCGAGGCTGTACGAGCGCGATAGCACCGGTGGTGGCAGTTTGCCGACCTTGCGGACCGCAACCACTCCAGCGCCCATACGCGCCGCCGCACCGGCACCGAGAAGGAAGCCACGCGCATCGACGGCAGCAATCGTGTCTGCGTCGGGTGCGCAAGCGATCAAAGCGTCCAGCACCGCGCTGAAACCTTCGGCGTCGGCGAACACCGGCGTCAGGTCCGCGAATCGCACGCCCTGGCTGGGAAAGTTATCGGCCCACCTCGTGAGGCGAACAACGGCCTCCGAGGCCGCCCGGTTAATTTCCCTCAGTTCATCCACAGAAGTCCCTGCAGTGATCTCACTCGACATCGTCATCTACGCAATACCCATCTATCCATATTCCAGCCTGTGGCGGAGCGAGTCGGATTGGCTACCACCGCGCTCATACCCTGAGCAACGGCAACAGTTCGCACCTGATTGAACAGAGGAATAGTAGGCACTTGCGTCCAGAGGATGTTCTCCGCCTCCACCGACAGTCCCAATTGCGCAGCTATTCCTGGATCAGTGTCCAGTTGATCGATGATCTGGTCGATCCGAGTGTTGTGGTATCCACTGAAATTCGAGGAGTTTCCACCGCGCAGCGCTCCCCGGGCGTCGATCATGTCCACCATGCCCGCTGCGCCGGCTTGACCGGCGGTACCGGCAAGGACGGCATCGACGTCGCCGCCGCGCAGAGCCTGCGGTTCGAAGCTCGGACTACTGACATCGTCGACTGTGATTCCCGCCGGTGCGCACGCAGCCTTCACCTCGGACACGATTTGAGCGCGCGCCGGGTCCGGAGCAAGATATCCGACTCTCACCGTCAACCCGTCCAACCCTGCCTCGGACAGCGAAACTTTGGTCGCCGCAACGTCCGCATTGCTGTAGCGATCGCCGTCGGTGGCTGCGGCATCGCGGTAGACGAGCGAATCAGGAACGGCCAGACGGGAATCCACGACACCCGACCCGACACCGGTTGCCGGCGCATTCGGTGTCTTGCCGAACTGATCGAACAACGCCGACCGCGGAACACAATGCGCAAACGCTCGGCGGGCCGCTTCGTCGCCGAGAACTCCCGACGTCGCCAGAATGAATTGTTCGATGGATCGCGAAGGGATCTGGACCGACGAAAATCCTGACAGCTCGCCGAGATCTCCGGCCGCGCCGGCACCAACGTCGATCACTTCGATGGAGTGCGAATCCACATCCTTGACAAGATCCACCCCGCGCGGCCAGACGACAATGCGATCGGTGGCAGGCTTGTTGCCCCACCATCGCTCATTGGCAACCAGTACCAGCCCACCGTCTTCGGTGTACTCGTCGACCCGATACGGACCGGACGATACGAGGACGGTCTTGTCCAACTGTCCCGGCACCATGTTCCAGCCGGTGTTCCAGAAATCCGCGATCTTCGAGAGTGCTTCGGTGTCGCCTGAATTCACCGCGGTAACCAGATCCGGCACCCCGGCACGTTGCGCCGCGATATGCGACGGCATCAAGGAGGTAGCTCCGAAAAGCGTTCGCCATTCAGTGAACGCGCGACCCGGCTTGAAGACGACGGTGGCGTCCTTGGATCCCGATTGGCAATCGATCCGGTCGATATCCGAATATCCCAACGTATTCGCCACGTCGAACATCGGCACCTGGGCGCCGTCGACGTCCTTCGTGAACCGGCCGTTGGACGCCGCCCACGTGAGCACCAGATCGTCACACGAGAGCGGAACCCCGTCGGAGTACACAGATGACGGATTGAGCTTGTACGCCACCGTCAACGTCTGACCCGGCAACTCCGCCGCGGTACCGATGTCGGTATCGGATACCGGCGCCCCAACGGGACCGGTGAATGTGAAGCCAGGCAGGACCCGGCCGAGAGCTGCCATCGCTCCCGAAACGGATCCCGCCGTCGTATTTGCGTTGTACGTCGTGATGGTGTTGTCGATTGCATATCCGATGGACGGAACCTGCTCGGAATCTTCCGACGAGCAGGCCGCCAACGAACCTGTGACCACCGCAGTGGCAGCAACCAATGACAGCGAGCGAACGAGTGCTCGCCTCAGGTGGAGCATGATTCAGTGCGCCTTCTTGTTTCGCTTTCCTGTCGGCCGAGCACCAGTCGACGGGGCAACCGCACTACGTCGTGCAGTCGACGCTCCCACTCTGACGGTCTCTGAACCCTTGCCTTCGAGGCCCTTGTCGCCGAGCCCCTTTTCTGCCAGCGTAGCGCGGCGGGCGAGAACCTTACGAGTGTGATCCGCGACCGGTCCCCAACGTTCCTTCATCGACACCAGAAGCGGCGTCGCGAAGAAGATCGACGAGTAAGCGCCGACGATGATGCCCACCAACTGCACCAGCGCGAGGTCCTTGAGGGTACCGACGCCGAGCATCCAGACTGCGACAACCATCAAGGCGAGCACGGGAAGCACACTGATGACGGTGGTGTTGATCGAGCGCATGAGCGTCTGGTTGACGGCAAGGTTGGCTTGCTCGGCGTACGTTCGACGCGTCAGATGCAGGATCCCTCTGGTGTTCTCCTCCACCTTGTCGAACACGACGACGGTGTCGTACAGGGAGAAACCGAGAATGGTGAGCAACCCGATGACTGTCGCGGGAGTGACCTCGAAGCCGACCAGCGCGTAGATGCCGGCCGTGACGATGATGTCGAAGAAGAGAGCGATGATGGCGGCGATCGCCATGTCTCTCTCGAACCGAACGGCGATGTAAATACTCACGATCACCAGGAACACCACCAGAGCGATCAACGCCTTCTTGGTGATCTGACCACCCCACGTCTCACTGACGTCGGCGAAGCTGATCGCGTTGACAGACGGATTTCCGTTCTTGTCCTCGGGCTGGAACTCGTCGAACAGCGCCGTCTGCAGCGTTGTGACCTGGTTTGCATTCAGCGTCTCGGACCGAATCTGGACCGTGGCACTCGAACCTGAGCCGACGGTCTGCACCGTCACCGGTTCAAACCCGAGAGCCTCGGTGTACACCGTTTCTACCTGCGACGTCTCGATGCCTTCGGTAGCCGGGAACTGGATCCGTGATCCACCCTCGAAGTCGATTCCGAACGTGAAACCGCGCAGGATGATGCTCAGCAGAGCGATCGCGACCAAGGCACCGGTCAGTCCGTAGTAGAACCGACGCCTGCTGACGACTTCGAACGCTCCGGTACCGGTGTACAACCTCGACAGGAGGCTGTGTTTCGGCATCGAAGTCTGGTCAACTCCGGAATCCGAGGTTTCGGACCGCGCTGCGGTATCCGCCGAAGAATTTTCTGCAGAGTTGTTGTTGGACTCACTCATGCCTGTGTCTCCTTAGCCGACGAAGCGGCGGCAACCTTACGTTCACGGGCAACCTCTTGCACTGCTCCCAAGCCGTTGACACTGGGCTTGGACCAGAACGCCGAACGTGAGGCCATATTCACCAGCGGCCAGGTCACGAGGAAGACCACGACAACGTCGAGGATCGTGGTGAGGCCGAGGGTGAAGGCAAATCCTCGCACCTGACCCACTGCCAGCACGTACAGAACGGCGGCAGCGATGAAGCTGACCGCGTTACCGGACAGGATGGTACGACGCGCTCGTGCCCAACCACGCGGAACCGCGGAACGGAAGCTGCGGCCTTCTCGCATCTCGTCCTTGATGCGCTCGAAGAACACGACAAACGAGTCGGCTGTCATACCGATACCGATGATCAGACCCGCCATACCGGCGAGGTCGAGGGTGAATCCGATGTATCTGCCGAGCAGAACCATGATCGCGTACACCATGAGGCCCGAGAGCACGAGGGACAGCGCGATCAGGACGCCGAGCATGCGGTAGTAGACGAGGCAGTAGATCAGCACCAGCACCAGGCCGACCGCACCGGCAATCAATGCCGCCTGCAGCGAAGCCAATCCGAGGGTGGCCGAAACCGTCTCGGCCTCGGAAGCCGCGAATGAGAGCGGAAGCGAACCGTACTTCAGTGTGTTGGCCAGTTCCTTGGCACTGTCCGCCGTGAAGCTGCCGGTAATCGACGTGGCGCTACCGGCCGGCGTCGCACCCTGGATGGTGGGCGCACTGACAACCTTGGAGTCAAGGGTGAATGCTGCCTGTTTGCCAATGTTGGCCGATGTGAACTGTGCCCACGTGTTGCTGCCGGTGGTCTTGAACGAGAGGCTGATCTCGTGACGCGACTGCTGTGAGTTGAATATCGACGACGCGTCCGCGATTTCCTGACCGTCGATAATCGCCGGGCCGAGCAGATAGATGGTCTCGCCATCCTGAGAGCAAGCCACCAACGGGAGGGCCGGATCGTCGTTGCCACGCAACGGGTCGGGTACCGAGCAGTCCAAATTGGCGACAGCTTGTTCCTGAACAGCCGGATCGGTGCTCTGACGTAGCGCCCGCGCCGCGGTGATCTCTGCGGCTGCTGCGTCACCGGCATCGGTTCCGTCACTCGACGTTTCCGGTGCCGGAGTCGGTGTCACTCCGGAGATGGGCGCGACTTCTACCGGGGGTGTTGCTTCCGCGGTGGGCGGCTCTTGCGCCGGGAACGGACGATTCTGCGGGGCGGGTGCCGGAGTCTCGGCACCGGTAGCCGGCGTTTCAGTCGCCGGTACGTCAGTCGCTGGCGGCGGCGTGGTTGCGGTGCGGTTCGCATCGCGCGTCGACACGGGGATCGATCCGGTTACCGGCCGGATGTACAGACGTGCGGTCTGACCCAACGAACGCGCCTGCGCGCTGTCGTCGCCGGGAACCGTGATGACGAGGTTGTCACCGTCGATCACAACCTCGGACCCGGACACACCGAGTCCGTTGACGCGGGTCTCGATGATTTCCTGAGCCTGCTTCAGGCTGTCCTGACTAGGCGCGCTGCCGTCCGGCGTGCGCGCGGTCAACGTGACACGCGTTCCACCCTGCAAGTCGATACCGAGTTTCGGTGTGGCCGATTTATCGCCAGTAAAGAACACCAGTGCATACAGTGCCACGACCAAAACCCCGAAAAGGGCTAGGTAGCGGACCGGATGCACCGTTCCGGTGGAAGGTGCCACGATCTTTAAGTCTCCTCAGTAGGTGCCGGACGAGCGCGGTCGATGACCACGAGAGCTACTTATGCGCGAACCTGCAATGTACGCGGCAACTCTAGAACAGGTTCCTGAAACGGGTGTGTTCAGGATTCCTTGGTGAGTCGGATTTCGGTGTCGGACGTGGACTCTTCGAACTCGGAGTCCAGATCTTCGTCGACAGATTCCGTGTCAACGGACTCGATGACGCGCTCACGGATAACGAGACGCGACCACGTGGTGACGACACCGGGTGCGATCTCGAGATCTACGGTGTCTTCGTTCAACGACTCGATGGTTGCGTACAGACCGGCAGTGGTCTGCACACGGTCACCGACCTGCAGGGAGTCCTGCATTTCGGCAGTCACGGCCAGCGCCTTCTTCTGCTTGCGCATACCCAGGAACATGGGCACCAGCAGCGCGAGGATCAGGAGGGGGAAAAGCAAACTCGACATGTCTTGATCAACCTCAGGTTTTGTAGCATATTTTTCGACGCGCGGGACCCGGATGGACCTACGCAAGACACCAGTGTGCCACTAGTTCCTTAAGAATCCCGACAGTTCGGCCGAAAGGTTCCCTCAGCGATCTGGCAATCCCACCGCATCCGGGGCCGGCGCCTGCTTGCCAGTGGCCGTCAAACTGCTGGTGGTTCGTTGACCCGTACCTCGATACCGCCGGCAGCAGCGTCCGGCGGAGGAGTCATTCCAAGTTGAGTCCACGCTGCGGCCGTCGCAACACGCCCACGTGGAGTTCTCGCAATCATGCCGGCGCGAACAAGGAACGGCTCACACACTTCTTCGACTGTGGACGGTTCTTCACCGACCGCAACCGCCAGAGTGGACACACCTACGGGGCCGCCGCCGAAAGAACGCACCAGTGCGCTCAGAACGGACCGGTCGAGGCGATCCAATCCGAGTTGGTCGACGTCGTAGACCGCAAGCGCCGCTCGCGCGACCTCCATCGTCACGATGCCGTCGGCGCGAACCTCGGCAAAATCTCGCACTCGTCGTAGCAACCGGTTGGCGATACGCGGCGTTCCACGTGACCGTCGTGCGATTTCCGCGCTCGCATCCAGTTCGAGATTCACGCCGAGAATCCCGGCCGACCGCATCAAGATCTGGTGCAGTTCATTCGGGTCGTAAAAATCCATGTGCGCGGTGAAACCGAATCGGTCACGCAGTGGGCCCGTCAGAGCACCAGATCGTGTTGTTGCCCCGACCAGCGTGAACGGCGCAACTTCCAAAGGAATCGAGGTAGCTCCGGGGCCCTTGCCCACTACGACGTCGACGCGGAAGTCTTCCATCGCGAGATACAACATTTCCTCGGCCGGCCGGGCAATACGGTGAATCTCGTCGATAAAGAGAACGTCACCCTCCACCAGGTTGCTCAGCATCGCCGCAAGGTCACCCGCTCGTTCGAGTGCCGGACCCGACGTGAGCCGAAGAGACGAACCGAGCTCGCCCGCGATGATCATGGCCATCGACGTCTTACCGAGTCCGGGCGGCCCGGACATCAGGATGTGGTCTGGGGTTCCGCCGCGCATCTTCGCACCGGTAAGCACTAATTGGAGCTGCTCACGGACGCGCGGCTGGCCGATGAAATCGTCCAGACTCTTGGGGCGCAGACTTGCTTCGACCTCGCCGTCCCCCGCGACCAACTCGGCGCTGACCGGGGATTCGTCGTCGAAATCTTCGATCGGATCAAAGTTCATCGAGTCTTACCGAGCAATGAGAGAGCGGACCGAAGCGCAACGGACGTGGTCGCCTCGGGAGTTTCGGCCAGTACCGAATCGGTGGCCTGTTCTGCTTGCTTGATCGGGAATCCGAGACCTTCGAGTGCTTCGACGATCTGATCACGAATCGCGTTAGCCGCAATCACGCCTGATGCACCGGCCGTCGCAGGCACGGCGTCGACCTTGTCGCGCAGTTCGACGACCATCCGTTCGGCGCCGCGCTTGCCGATCCCCGGCACTCGTGTCAGCGCAGTCAGGTTGCCCTCCGAAAGGGCCCGCCGGAGCGCATCAGGTTCGAGAACCGCCAGCGTTGCCATCGCCAACCGGGGGCCGACCCCGGACACCGTCTGCAACAGGCTGAACAAGTCCTTGGACTCGGTATCGGAAAAACCGTAGAGCGTCATCGAATCTTCACGAACGATCATCGTCGTGAAGAGCCGAGCCTCACTCCCCCGATGCAACGCCCCGAGCGTTATCGGAGTTGCATTGACTCGATAGCCGACACCGGCTGCCTCGATGACCGCATGGTCGAGCGCAATGTCGAGTACTTCGCCGCGTACCGACGCGATCATCGTGAACCTGCCTTCTTGGTGATTTCTGCTCTGCTGGCTTCAACTCTGGTTGTCTCGGCCAATTTTGCCTGATACTTGCGTATCTGTTCCGCTGCCATCGCTTCGGCTTTTGCCATCCGTTCGATCATCGGCGCCCGCCAGCAGTGACAAATCGCAATAGCCAGCGCGTCCGCGGCGTCTGCCGGCTTGGGGGCTTGTTTCAGATTGAGAATTCGTGTCACCATCGCGGTGACCTGCGCCTTGTCTGCAATACCACTGCCCGTGACCGCGGCTTTCACCTCGGTCGGAGTATGAAAAAATACCGGGATTCCGCGCCTGGCGGCCGCGACGGCAACAATCCCACCGGCTTGCGCCGTACCCATGGCTGTACTGACGTTGTGTTGAGCGAACACTCGCTCGACGGCCACAACCTCGGGTTTGTACTGCTCGATCCACAGCTCGGCTGCATCCGAGATCTGTAGGAGCCGCAAGGCAAGAGCCATATCGGCGGGGGTACGCACCACATCAACGGCGATGGGCCGCACAACTCTGCCGTTGCTCCCGTCGACCACACCGAATCCACATCGGGTCAAGCCAGGGTCCACCCCGAGCACGCGCACACCATCACACCTCTCCACACCGAACAGCTGTTCGATAGCTTAGCGGTGCGCGGGCGAACTGCCGACATCAACACGCAACCCGGCCGCGACGAGTGCGTCGCAACCGGGTCGAGTGTTAAAACTGTCGACTTATTTCAGCTTATTCAGCGTCGAGTTCCGCAAGGACCTCGTCGGACAGATCGATATTGGTGTACACGTTCTGCACGTCGTCGGAATCTTCGAGCGCGTCGACAAGCTTGAAGATCTTGCGTGCGCCGTCAACATCGAGGGGAACCTCGACCGACGCACGGAAATCCGCCTCAGCCGAATCGTAGTCGATCCCGGCTTCCTGCAGAGCAGTACGGACGGCCACGAGATCCTGTGGCTCACAGACGATTTCGAAGGTTTCACCGAGATCGGTGACGTCTTCTGCACCCGCATCGAGAACTGCCATCAGCACGTCATCCTCGGACTGACCGTTCTTTTCGAGCGTCACAACACCCTTACGGGCGAACAGGTACGAAACCGAACCCGGGTCCGCAAGGTTGCCACCGTTGCGTGTCATCGCGGTACGAACTTCACCGGCTGCGCGGTTGCGGTTGTCGGTGAGGCACTCGATCAGCACGGCAACACCATTGGGCCCGTAGCCCTCGTACATGATGGTCTGCCAGTCTGCGCCGCCAGCTTCTTCACCGGCGCCACGCTTGCGCGCGCGTTCGATGTTGTCGTTGGGGACAGAAGTCTTCTTGGCCTTCTGAATTGCGTCGAACAAGGTGGGGTTGCCCGTGGGATCGCCACCGCCGGTTCGTGCCGCCACCTCGATGTTCTTGATCAGCTTCGCAAAGGATTTGCCACGACGTGCGTCGACAACAGCCTTCTTGTGCTTGGTGGTGGCCCATTTTGAGTGGCCGCTCATGCGATTCAAGCCCCTTTCCTGCTGTGTTGCGCACGCCGAATGCGCGGTTTCAGCTCTGCCGATGTTACCCGCCCCACGTCGCCACATGCTGCATCCCCCGCAGATGAATTCGCCAAACACGGCATTGTTTGCATAGAATGCAAACATGTTGGTTCGGATAGACCACGCGTCCACCACTCCCCTCGCCGATCAAATCGCAGCGGGCGTCCGTGGTTCCGTCATCCGCGGCGAGATCGGCCCGGGTGATCGACTGCCGTCGGCACGAGCTCTCGCCGAGTCCGTCGACGTCAACCTGCATACGGTGCTGCGCGCATACGCGGCACTGCGCGACGAAGGCCTCATCGATCTCCGACGTGGCCGAGGCGCAGTGATTCGTGCCGAATTTGATTCCGGCAGAGCAGCCCTCAACGAATCAGCCCGTGAGTTCGTCAAGTTGGCCCGCAACCTGGGGCTCGATACCGCCCACATGCTCGAACTCATCAAGGAGACCAGCACCTCATGAATATCAGCAGGGTCCGACTGTGGACCGCCGCGTCGTTGACATTCGTTCCGACGGCCGCCCTGATCATTGCGCGCTTGCTGTGGGGAGATGAACTCCCACCTACCGTCGCCAGCCACTGGTCCGGTTCGACGCCGGACGGGTTCAGCACGACCACAACATTTTTCGCATGGACGCTGGCAGTATCCCTGCTCGCCGCGGTGGTTGCCGCTGTCACTGCGGTTCGCGGGGGCGAGAATTCGCCCCTGGCACTCTCCGTCACAGCGACAACCAGCGCCACTTTCGCAACGATCTGGATCCTCAGTGTCGCCCTGACACTCGATGCCGGATCACCCGAGGAAGCCCGGATCGGCTGGTGGATCATTGCACCGATCGCAGCAGCACTGACGGGAATCGCCGCATGGGCGCTGACGTCACGCGCAGGATCAAGTGCCGTGTCCGCGCTACCGACCCCGACGTTGGACCCGCCGCTCTCAGCCACTGAACGCGCCATGTGGATCGGTCGCGCACACAGCATCTGGCCGTGGATTCTCGCTGTCGGCATGACTGCGCTCACCGTCGGAACGGCCGCCTACTCCGACTGGTGGGTCGCGCTGATACTGCTCGCGTCGACTGTCCTCATCACTGCCTTCGCGTCCGTCACCGTACGAGTCGACAACACGGGCATGAGCATCAGTTCGTGGGGTGTCCGGTGGAAGAGAATTGCGCTCGCCCAGATCAAATCCGCGTCGGTCGACACCATCCGCCCCCTGGAATGGGGCGGATGGGGCTACCGCATCACACCGCGTGGGACAGCAGTCACCCTGAGATCCGGTGAGGCCATCGTGCTGAACCTCGGCACCGGAAAAGTCTTCGCCGTCACAATTGATCACCCGGAAGACGGTGTCCGCCTGATCAATTCACTGGTTCAGGCGGACGTCTCGCGAGAGATCTAGCCGCGCACCAGGTCGACAAAGAGTTCGTGCACGCGGCGGTCTCCCGTAACCTCGGGGTGGAAGGACGTCGCGATCACGGAGCCCTGCCGCACCGCCACGATGCGACCGGCAGCTTCGCCTGCCGCTGCCGGTACCTGCGCCAACACCTCGACACCTGGTCCCACCCGCTCGACCCACGGCGCGCGAATGAACACGGCGCGGATCGGATCACCGATAATTCCCTCGAAGTCCAGATCGGACTCGAAGGAATCGACCTGGCGACCGAATGCGTTGCGGCGCACGGTCATATCGATAGCACCGAGGCTCTCGGCGTCGGGCCGGGTGTCGAGCACCTCGCTGGCGAGCAGAATCATTCCAGCGCACGAACCGTAAGCCGGCAGACCGCCGCGAAGCCGCTCGCGGAGCGGATCCAACAGCTCGAAGACCTGAAGGAGTCGGCTCATCGTCGTCGATTCCCCACCGGGAATGACGATTCCGTCAACCTTGTCGAGCTCTTCCGGACGGCGGACACCGATCGCGTCGGCCCCGGAATCCGCCAGAGCAGCAAGGTGCTCTCGGACGTCACCTTGAAGAGCGAGTACACCGATCAACGGACGAGTCATGCCGAAGTTCCTGTCTTGTTCTCACGGTCTGCAGGTTCACGCTCGATCCGCGTCAACCCTTCCTGCACAACCGCTGCCACCATATTGCCCGCGCGGTCGAAGATGCGCCCCTGCGTCAGTGCCCGGCCGAAACCGG
Source organism: Rhodococcus sp. OK302 (assembly GCF_002245895.1). Lineage (NCBI taxonomy): Bacteria > Bacillati > Actinomycetota > Actinomycetes > Mycobacteriales > Nocardiaceae > Rhodococcus > Rhodococcus sp. OK302. The sequence goes on along the minus strand of NZ_NPJZ01000001.1, from coordinate 3,679,592 downwards.
CCGACGGTGAGGTCTGGTCGTAGAGCAACCATTCGTCGGCCCGGAACGGACGCAGAAACCACATCGCGTGGTCAAGCGACGCATTCTGCGTCGGCACGTCCCGGTGCGGAACCTTGGACGTGCCGAGCAAAGTCATGTCACTGAGGTACGCCAACGTGCAAATATGCAGGAGAGGACGATCCGGCAGGGTGTCCCGGTACCGCATCCAGACTCGCTGCTGTGCCGCAAGATCGGGCGACGCTGTCGCGTCGTCGGCCGGCACGATCCGCACATCCCAGTTCTTCCACTCCTGGTAGTACGGCAGCTTCGCGAGTTCCGGAATCGTCAACGCATCAGGAAGATCTTCCGGCGCCGGCACAGTCGGCATCTGGTCCTGATGTTCGATTCCCTCGTCTTCGATGTGGAACGACGCCGACATCGTGAAGATCGTTTTGCCGTCCTGCACGGCGTTCACTCGGCGAGTGCAGAACGAGCGGCCGTCACGGATCCGGTCCACCAGGTACACCGTCGGGATCTTCGGATTTCCGGGCCGCAGAAAGTAACCGTGCAATGAATGGACGCGGTAGCTCTCGTCCACCGTTCCCACCGCCGACACCAGCGACTGGCCGGCCACTTGCCCGCCGAACGTACGCGGCAACCCGGTGGGATGAACCGCCCCGCGGAAGATGTCCTTCTCGAGCGTTTCGAGAGCGAGGATCTCCTCGATACCAACCATGTGTCCTCCGGCGATGTAGATGCCGACAACGCCGGCCGAACTGGTTCACATTATCGCCTCGACGGGTGGGCACGGCACCATGGTGGCGTGAGTATCTTCATACCTTCCACACCACAGGCTCTCGCCGGACAGGTCGCGGCGCTGTGTCAGTCACGTCCGTCGGTGACGGTGGTGGCCGTCGACGGCGCAGATTGTGCTCGGCCCGTCGAACTCGCCCGGTTGATCGGTTCTGCCGTCGTAGCACTCGACCGTCCGAGTGCTGTTGCCTCACTTCACGACTACGTGCGCCCGGCATCTCTGCGGTTCGAATTCGGGCACGAAGACACCCTGAGCTATCGGACCATGTGGTTCGACTACGAGGCCCTCGACCGTGAAGTCATCACGTCGGCAAGGACTCGGCGAACCTGGCTCCCCAGGCTCTGGGACGAAGCCACCGACCGCTCAGCGCGGTCTACACGTGAGCCGGTTCACGAACGCCATGTCATCATCGTCGCCGGACCGATGCTGCTCGGCCGCGGACTCGACTTCGACATCAGCGTGCGCTTGGACATGAGCGAAGCCGCGCTACGACGCCACACGCCGTCGGCGGACTTGTGGACGATCGACGCAGTGCTCGAGCATCAGGCAACCGTGACGGAGCCGATTGATCTGGAAGTGCGGTACGACCATCCCGCTCGGCCGGCCGTATGCACTCACTTGGGCCGATAAAGACGCGTCAGACCTTCCTGGACGACCGCAGCCACCATGTTTCCTCGTCGGTCGAAAATTCGTCCTTGGGTAAGCGCCCGACCGAAACCGGCAGACGGCGACGTCTGGTCGTAGAGCAGCCATTCATCGGCGCGGAACGGACGCAGGAACCACATCGCATGGTCGAGTGACGCGGCCTGCATCTCGACATCGGGGTGAGGCGTCCGGGAAGAACCGAGCAACGTCATGTCACTCATGTAGGCGAGGGTGCAGACGTGAAAGACCGGATCGTCCGGCAGCGCCTCACGGGATCGGAACCACACCTGTTGTTGGGCAACTGAGCCTGGACGCTTACTGATATCGGCTTTCGGGACGAGGCGAAGATCCCAGTCCGCCCATTCTCGTGCCAGCCACGCGGTCTCCCAGTCCTCTGAATCGCGGGCCAGCGGCAGCGATTCCGGGTCCGGAACCGGCGGCATCTCGTCTTGATGCTCGATGCCCTCGTCCTGGACGTGGAACGACGCCGACATCGTGAAAATCGCCTGGCCGTCCTGGATTCCCGTGACCAATCGAGTGGCGAAGGATCGACCGTCACGCACCCGATCGACCAGGAAAACCGTGGGCTTCAAGGTGTTTCCCGGGCGCAGAAAGTACCCGTGCAAGGAATGAACCGAGTACGCGGGGTCGACGGTGCGAACCGCAGAGACTAGCGCCTGGCCGGCAACCTGACCGCCGAAAGTTTTGGGCAACGTCGTCTCAGCGGTAATCCCTCGGAAGATATCGCGCTCGAGGCGTTCCAGTTCCAGGATTTCTTCGATCTTCGCCATCGATGCTCCAAACCTTGAGGTGAGCCGACCAATTCCGACCCTCACACAATGCCTGATGGTCGGCAGTCATGCGAAACCGGATACCGACGCGAAAACTGCTCAGCCCACCGCTCCGGCTTCCAGCGCCGCCTTCCACCCCCCGTACTCACTGATGTCCTTGCCGCTCGACGCGGCTTCCAGATCGCACCCGAATCCGGTTCCCCAACTCTTGTCGTCGAATTCCACGGCGCCGAGCATCATCGGAGTCGGCAGTGCGGCCAGGAACTTGCCCAGAGCTGCAGGCGCCAGACTCCAGCGCTCGCCGACTATCGACACACCGCCCTCGGCGACTCGGACAAGACCGGGCTTGGGCGGGGTCGTGTCCAGCGCACCGAGTCGGTAGCGGGGAGAAGTGGCGACTGGTCCGAGCCACCGGGCACCGAGCGTCGTCAACTGATGCTCGAGCGGTTGTCCACGCAGGTGAGCGCCGAATACTGCCAGTTCGACGGCCTTCCCCGGTGTGCTGGTCCACCCGCCGGCTGACTCCCCCGTCACCATTGCCGCAATATCCGCGGCAACAGCGTCCTCGAACGCACGCGCCAGCACCGTCACGCCGAACTGCGCTTCGCCTGCCATTCCAGTAGGTACCGCGACGGCCGAGAGATCGAACAGATTGCAGAAGTTGGTGTATCTCCCCATCCGAGAATTCACACCGATCGGATCGGCCGCGACCTCGGCGATCGTAGGATGCTCCGGTGCCGTCGGTACCATCAATGCATCGATTCCGTCGAGCGCCTTCATGGCCCGATTTCGCAACTGCGCCAACAGTTCCCGGTCTTCGAGTAGACGATGAGCAGGTATGTTGCCGGCCGGCGCGACGATCGAACGCACCGTCGGGTCCACCGCATCAGGGTGTGCGTCGACGAATTCGCCTACCGCCGCATATCTTTCGGCAACCAGAGCGCCGTCGTAGAGGAGCTTCGCGGCATCGAGGAAGAGCGTGAGGTCCACCTCCACAATGTCGACACCCACTGCGCGTAGCTGTTCGACGGCCGCACCGAACGCCGCCGACCACTGCGGGTCGAGACCGGGCAACTCGCGCGGTACTGCTACTCGCGGTCGCGGCGGCGCAGCCAACCGAGCGTCGCCGGGCCAAGTGCGATCCGGCGCACCGGTTGCCATCACCGCCATCGCGGCCTCGGCACGTGACAAGTCTGCGGCGAAGATACTCACGCAGTCGTAGGAGCGAGCGGCGGGCACCACGCCAACCGTCGAGACGACGCCGAGCGTCGGCTTGATTCCGACGATTCCCTGCAGGCCGGCCGGGACGCGGCCGGAGCCGGCGGTGTCGGTACCGATCGCGAGGTCCGCCAGTCCGAGCGCCACGGCCACAGCAGATCCCGAACTCGAGCCGCCCGAGATGTATTTCGGCCGACGGGCATCACGAACGGCCCCGTACGGACTGCGCGTGCCGACAAGCCCGGTCGCGAACTGGTCGAGGTTGGTCTTGCCCAGTACGACGGCACCGGCGGCCCTCAGTGCCGCTACTGCGGCGGCATCAACTGTTGGCGTGTAGGCATATTCGGGGCACCCGGCGGTGGTCGGCAGTCCGGCCACGTCGACGTTGTCCTTGACCGCGAGCACCATCCCTCGCAGTGGCAAGTGCGCTGCGGATGCGTCGATAACTGCGGCCTCAGCCAACGCGTCGGCCCTGGGGCGCAGGTGTATCCAGATCTCCGGCCGGTTGACGGCTTCGATGGCCTCATACGCCGCTGACACCCGCTGCAATGCCGTCATGCGGCCACCTCCTTGACTGTTGTTGTGGTGCGGGCAAATTCACCCGCAGCGGACCAAGCGTCGCGTTCAGCATCGAAGGCAACGGTCTGGCCGGCCCGAAATTCGGCGATGGAATCCGCGTTGTCGGCGAGAAACTGCTCGTGTTCGGCGAGGGAAAAACTGCCGTCCGTAATCTGCACACCACCGGGCCCACCCGCGGCCGTTTCGGCACGCAATTCGAGCAGCTCATCCGGTTCGACGGGATACCAGGAAATCCGATCGAAAAAGCGCAGCAGCCACGGTGTGTCGTGCTCGAACGGTCCGGACTTCTCGGGATAGCGGTGGTTCCAGACCTGCGTGGTGCGTCCCACGAACTGGTAGCCGCCGGGCCCCTCCATGCCGTAAATGCACAGGTACGCGCCGCCGATGCCCACCGCGTTCTCGGGCGTCCAGGTGCGCGCCGGGTTGTATTTTGTCGTGACCAGGCGATGACGCGGATCCAGCGGGGTGGCTACCGGCGCACCGAGGTAGACGTCGCCGAGTCCGAGCACAAGGTATTCGGCGTCGAAAACCGTGTCGAAGACATCGGCAACAGAGTCCAGTCCGTTCATCCGCCGAATGAACTCGATGTTCCAGGGGCACCACGGCGCATCGGCACGCACGCCGTGCATGTACCGCTTGATCGCTTCCCTCGTCGACGGGTCGTCCCAGGACAGGGGCATTCGCACCGACCGGCTGGGCACGACAAGTTCGGACGAATCCGGGATCTGGTCCTCGGCCTCGGCAAGTAGGCCCATCAGCTTCGACACGGGCAGAACGTCCGGGTCGACACGTACCTGCAAGGACCGGATTCCCGGCGTGAGATCGAGCAGTCCGGCAGGCTTTTCGGCCTCCAGGCGCTGATGCAAAGCGTGCGCCCGCGCCCGAAGCGCGAGGTCGAGAGTCATATCCCCGTATTCGACAAGCACGTTGTCGTCACCGGAACGGCGGTAGGTCACCGCGGTTGCGCCGTCACGCCGGGCGATCACGCCGTCATCTCCGTCGCCGCCGGCACCGAATACCGCCGGCTGACTGGCGCGACGACGCAGACCCAGTTGACGCTTCGACGCGGCCCGCTCGGCCCGGATCGGTACAAACCGGATGGTGTCGCCGGGGCTGAGTTGTCCGAGCTTCCACCGTTCCGCCGATACAACCGTGACGGGGCAGACAAATCCGCCGAGGCTCGGTCCGTCGGGTCCGAGGAGGATCGGAGTGTCACCGGTGAAATCGAGCGCACCCACCGAGTAGGCGTTGTCGTGAATGTTGGACGGGTGCAGGCCGGCCTCGCCGCCGTCACCGCGCGCCCAATCCGGCTGCGGACCGATCAACCGGACCCCGGTGCGGTCGGAATTGAAGTGCACCTCGTAGTCCGTGGCGTACAGCGTGTCGATGTCCTTGCGGGTGAAGAACTCCGGTGCACCGTGGGGGCCCTCGGTAACTGCAATCTCCCAGCGGCCGCCGATGACGGGCACGTGCTCCATCGGAACCGGCTGGGCGTCATCGGGATTGGAGGGGCCGGCGCCGCAGTGCAACACATCCCCCTCGCGTAGTGTCCGGCCTTCGAGACCGCCGAATTTGCCGAGGGTGAACGTCGCACCGCTGCCGAGGTAATCCGGCACGTCGATACCACCGCGCACGAGCACGTAGATCCGCAGTCCCGGTCCGGAGGCTGCCCCGACATCGAGAACGCCGCCGGCCGGAACCTGCACCGGCGCCCAGGTCCGCACCGGCACACCGTCCACCAGGACGGTAGCGGGTGCACCGGTGACACAAACTTCCGTTGCCTCGGCGAAGCGCAGCGCGGGACCGGCCATCGTGCACTCGAGTCCGGCGGCTCCCTCCTCGTTGCCGAGTGCAACGTTGCCCAGCCGGAAGGACAAGTCGTCCATCGGACCCGACGGGGGCACACCGATCTGCCAGTAGCCGACACGGCCAGGCCAGTCCTGGACTGTGCTCAGCATGCCGGGACGTTGCACGGTGATCTCGGTCATCGCTGCTCCTCGGGCCGGGTGACGATCATTCGCACCGGGGTGGGATCGAAACCGTTGCAGGGGTTGTTGATCTGGGGGCAGTTCGACACCAGCACCAGCGTGTCGATCTCGGCACGGAGGGCCAACCGCTTACCAGGCGCGGACAATCCGTCGACGATGCCGAGGGTGCCGTCCGCGTCGACGGGAACATTCATGAAGAAGTTGATATTCGAGACCAGGTCCCTTTTACCGAGTCCCCACTTGGCGCCCTCGATCAGAAAGTTCTCCACGCAGGCGTGTTGGTGCTTGGTGTGGTGGCCGTAGCGCAGAGTGTTCGACTCCTGGGAACAGGCGCCGCCGACGGTGTCGTGGTTGCCGACCTCGTCGCCCACCAGAGTCATCAGCGCCGTGCCGTCGTCGGCCCGAAGCACGGACCCCGTCGTGAGAAACAGATTGCGCTGTGCCGCAACGGTGGCCGCTGCCGAGTATCGGAGGCCGTGATCGTCAGCAGCATAGAAGAGGGAGTCGACGGCCTGATTGCCGTGCAGGTCCACGATGGTCAGGATGTCTCCGGCCCGCACGATCGTGGACCAGGGCCCGCGGGCGCCGACAGTCTCGTCGAGGATCACGGTTCCGGGGACAAGGGCGGGAGTGTCTACAGCGGTGGTCATTTGACGTCCCTTCCGAGCTGGGTTTCATTGACGGGCGTAGCGGCGTTCCAGGCGTCTTCGGTGTTGAGAGCGGCCCGGAGGTACTCGGGGTCGTTGTTCGGCAAGGATTCGAGGTCTGCGGGCGCAGCCCAGGCCAGAATCTCGAGCGCCGTAGTGTTGAACGTGGGCTCCGGGTCGAGCGGGTGGGCGGTGTTCGCGATCAGCACGATCACCGGCAGGTGAATCAACAGTTCCAGTTCCCGGCCGGCGCCCGCATTTCCCGTGCTGACAAGCGCACCGTCAGGTTTGACCCGCACTCCGTGGAACAAGGTGAGAACCGGCGGAAGGTCGCGGGCAGTCAGGCCGTGCTTGGCTCCCGCCAGCGTCAGAAGTTCTCGGCCGGCGGGTGCGCCCGAGTGCGCGGATCCATCGCCGTATTTCGCAGTGTTCGTGGCCAGTGACGTGGTTCCACAGAACGCGTCGTGGTGACCGGAGGTGTCGGCAACGACGGTAGCCAGAACTCGGCCCTGGTCGGAGAGCAGCGGATGGCCGACGCTCAGGTACGCCTGCCACGGCACCTTGACCGTGTCGGCGATATTGAGTCGCTCGTGCGGGGCGTCGGCCCGGTAGAGCAACAGGTTGGCGCAAGCGCTGCCATCGATGTCGCGCAACCGGATTCGAGTGCCACGGGCCAACACCTTCGAGGTGTATCGACCGCCGGGCACGGTCTCCGCCCAGGTCAGCCGGTCGGCATCGATGCCGGCGGGAGGTGTTGGCCAGGCGGAGGCCGGTAGGACAGGCATCGAGTCGGTGATCGCGCCGGCCTGCGAGCGGGCATGGTCGCGAGCGGCCGCCGTTGTGTCGGTCTGGGTACTGCTGGTGGTCACTTCGTGGCTCCAATCGTGACGGGGTTCGGAACGGTTTTCCCGCGCGGGTAGCAGAGACTGCCCACCAGGACGACGGCAACAATGGTGATCGGGGCGGCCCATTGCAGGATGGGCATATCGCCGGAGGGATTGAAGATTTCGGCCCGCGGCCAGGACAGGTTGATCACCATCGCTGCGCCGTAGAGCACTGCGGCGATGTTGATCGGGATGCCGAAGATGCCCAGCGAGAACAACTTACGGCCCTCGGAGTCGTACTGGACGTCGCCGTACGGCCAGCCCTGCAACCGGCGACGCAGCAGCGGAACAGTAACCATGAGGTACGCCAGATAGATGAGTACGATGCAAACGCTCGACAGAGTGGTGAAGATTGCCGAGTTTCCGACGTTCACGGCGAGTACCAGGATGCAGGCGATCCCGATCAGTACCGACGGAGCGATCGGAGTTCCGGTGCGGGCGTTGACTTTCGCGAGTGTCTTCGATGCGGGCAGACGGCCGTCGCGGGCCATCGAGAACATCAGCCGGGAAGCCGCGGTCTGGATCGCCAGGGTGCACACAAAGACCGCGATCGCCACGTCGATCAGCAGCAGGGTTCCCCACGGAGAGCTCAGGATCGTGCCGAGCACGTACGGCAAACCTTCGCTGGCAAGTCGGCCGTCGGTCAGGCTGGGCGCCGCCATCAGCGCGCCGACGATCATCAGGCCGCCACCGAGAGCGGACACCGACAGGGCAAGGCGGATGGTCCGCGGTGCGACGCGGCGCGGATTGCGAGTCTCTTCAGCGAGCTCACCCGCCGAGCCGAAGCCGACCATGACGTACGCGGCCATCAAACCGGAGACGATCCAAGCCCAGATGTAGCCCGGCTCGGTGCCGGCGGCGCCCGTATCGAACACAACCTGCGGACCGCGCTGAGCATGGGTGAAGAACATGCCGACCACCGCGATGACGCCGATGATCTCGCAGGTCACGCCGATGTTGTTGATGCGCGACATCCAGTTGACACCAACGCAGTTGATCGCCGTCGTAAGCACCAACAGCACTGAGCCGAGCAGCACCGCGTTCGTCGCACCACTGGACGAGGTGAGTGAGCTGTCCTCGCCGACGATCTGGAATCCGCTCCACACGTTCGGCAGCACCACCTGCAGCGCGATGGCCGCGGCCGAAGCAGTGACGATCTGCGCGATGATCATGAACCAGCCGGCGAACCAGCCGATGATCTCGCCGCCCATCCGCCGCGCCCACTGGTAGATCGCCCCCGAAATCGGGTACCGCGCAGCAAGTTCGGCAAAGCACAGCGCGACCATGAACTGGCCGAGGAACACGCAGGGCCAGGTCCAGAAGAATGCTGGTCCTGCGAAGCCGAATCCGAGCCCGAACAGCTGGAAGATCGTGGTCAGGATGGAGACGAACGAGAAGCCTGCCGCGAACGAGGCAAACTTGCCGAGCGAGCGATGCAGTTGCTGCTCGTAGCCGAACTCGGCGAGGTCGTTGTCGTCGCTGGGCTTAGGTGCCGCGATCGTCATAGGTTCTCCTGAGAGGGACGGTGGGCGGTATTTCTGTCAGTTGATAGTTTTCCGTCCCTTCGTTCCCACGCGGTGTCCCGCACGTTTCCCCGTGTAGCAATTACGTTGCGAGTCCATGACTTCCGTTAACGAGAAGTTTCCGAACCCTCACACCGGCAGTCGGTGACGCAGGGCGTCGCAGCACAGCCTTAGATAAGGGATATGAACGTCGTCCGCGATCCATCCATGCGCCCGGTCGGTGAGCTGTTGCGCGGGCCTGCACTGACCTGCACGCCCCAGGCAACTGCCGCCGACGCCGCCCGCGCCATGACATCCGCCGGCCGGCGCTACGTACTCGTTCCACTCGGCGACGGCCGGCTCGGCATCTTCACGGACGGGGACCTGCGCCGGCGGGTCGTCGCTGCCGGACTGAGCACGACAACTCCCATCGTCGCGGTGATGACCACCCCCGTGCACACGGCGACCGCCGACCGACTGGGCGCGGACGTGCTGCTCGACATGCTCGAACGTGGCATCCGGCACCTACCGATACTGTCCGAACGCGGGGATGTCTTGGGTGTGGTCGAGGACGCCGACCTGTTTGCCACCGCCACTCGGAGCGGATTCCTGCTGCGAGGCAGCATTTCCCGGGCAGCTGATGCCGACGAGCTGGTGGCTGCGACGGCGCGGATACCGGAACTCGTGGTCGGACTGTGGCGAGCGCGAGTAGCGGCACTCGACGTCAGCGCCATCACCTCGGTGATCATGGATGCCACTGTTACCCGCGCCGCTCACCTGCTCTCGGACTCTCGTCCTGAATCTGGTTCCACGTGGCTCTCCCTCGGCAGCAACGCCCGCCGCGAGGCCATGCCCAGCTCCGACGTCGACAGCGCCTTGACCTGGGCAGACGACGATCCGGAACGACAGGCCGGCGCACTCGAATACGGGAATCAGGTGCATGCACTGCTGGAACGCTGCGGGCTCCCTTCGGACGCCAACGGGGCGGTTGCATCGAGCCCACGGTTCGCGCGTTCCGAATCCGATTGGCTGCGTGGGCTCGGTGGCTGGCTCGCTGATCCGTACGCCGATCAGGGCGTCGTCATGGTGTCGCTGCTCGCTGACAGTCGCGTCGCGTTCGGCGACAATCGGCTCGCCCTGTCCCCCGCCGTCTTCGAGCGGTTGAGTCCGGAAGCACTGCGACTGCTGCTGAAGGAGGCCGTCGAAGGCAAGGCCCGGATGCACTCGCTTCGCGAACGACTCACCCGCCGAGCCAATACTGTCGACATCAAAGCGCAGGGCGTCATGCCGATCGTGAACATCGCGCGATGGGCCGGGCTTGCGGCCGGCTGCACCGACCCGTCCACCGCAGTTCGGTTGCGAATTGCAGCAGGCGCCGGGGTATTGCCGGACGACGACGCAGCTGTACTCGCGGAGTCGTTCGACGCGCTGGCCCAGATCCGGCTGCGGCACCAGTGCGAACAGATCGACCGCGGTGAAACCCCGACCGACGTCGCCCAGCTGGACTCCCTGACACCGCTGCATCGGAGCCTGCTCGCGAGTGCAGTTCGCGAGATCGCCGGGGTGCAGCGCAAACTCGCCTACGCCGGGCCTCCGACATGACGGAGCTGACCGAGGTTCAGCGGCACGCAGTCAAGCAGACCGTGGCCGCCGAAAGGCTCGAGGGCTGGCAACCAAACCGCGATGATCTCGCCGATCTGGAGTTGCTGGCTGTCGGCACGCTCACCACCGCGGACTACATCGATCGTCACCGCCGAGACGCTGCCGCCCGACCGGTCCCGCACCGGCGACGACGAATAACGCTACCCCGACCGTACCTGGTCACGGGAACCACTGTGCTGCGCAACAACTTCGGATTCCGGGACTCCAGCCAACTGCGGGACGTCGAGTTTGCCGCTACGGCAGCCCGACTGCTACAAGCCCACCTTCGGCCTGGACCGTCTCCACGTTTGGTGGACGCCGACCATATCTTCGCGCTCCACCGCCACGTGTTCGGTGACGTATTCGGCTGGGCGGGGCAACAACGCATCGTCGATATCACCAAGAACGGTGACACCTTCGCGCCGATCGGGATGATCGGCCGCTACCTTCGCGAAGTTGAGATCGCGGTAGCCGCGACAAACTGGCATCGCGTCGACCGTGGCCGCCTGGCCTACGCACTGGCAACCGTCTACGTCACCTACAACCATGCACATCCCTTTCGTGAGGGCAACGGCCGCACCGGCACCCTGCTGCTGCACCAGCTCACCGGATCGACCGGATTCCTCCTGGACCTGTCGAGCATCAATGCTGCGGAATGGGTTGCCGGCTCGCAAGACTCGGCCCCATTCCGCCGCACCGGTGCACCGTCGCCGCGCCCGATGATCCCACTGCTTCGACGCGCTCTGGTAGAACGAGAGAGCTAGGTCACCGATCCCCGTTGCACCGCCACCTGCCCGAAGCTCGAGAGTCCGAGAGATCCTTCGGGAAGTGTGATTTCACCGGACTGCAATCGGCGCCGCAGATAGCCAAAGCTCTGAGCCGTCTGGGCGAAAAGATGCTCGCCCGCAACAAGAGTCGGACGCGTGCGCTCCGCAGCCGCAAACTTCGGTAGCGGCCCGACGACGGTGTGGTAGTCGACGTTGAAGAACAGCGGGAACGAGTATCGCTCCTCCTGGACCTTCCGTACCCGGTGGGACGTCGCGATGAACTCCCCGTTGGTCCACACCTCGAGCATGTCCCCGACATTGACCACAAACGTGTCCGGTAGCGGTGGGACGTCGATCCATTCGCCGTCGCCGTTGAGTACCTCGAGACCCGGCGCGGTCGGCTTCAACAGTGTGAAGCACTCGAAGTCGGTGTGCGCACCGATCCCCTGTGCGTCGACGGCATCGGGGTCGAACGGATAGTGGATAAGCCGGAGTTGGCTCGGAGTCTTGGTGGCTGCGCGAAAAAATACATCGGGATCCTCGTCCAGGGCAAGTGCGAACGCGCCCAACAGGGCTCGCCCGACTGTGATCAATGCCTGGTAGTAGGTGGTCACGACCTCGGCAAACCCGTCGATGGCCGGCCAGACATTCGGACCGAGCATCGGGTTCCCAGCCAGGTAGTCAGGATCGTCCGCCGGTAAGTCCAGCGCAGTATCGAACGCCTCCTTGAGGTCGGGGGCTGAGCCTTCGAGTCCCTCTTCACCGCGCGGGACGTATCCACGGTGACATCGGGACAACCCGATGTAGGAGGTCATCTTCTCCTCCAAGGGGAGAGCGAAGAACGTCTTGGTCATGGCAAGCAGTTCGTCGAACAACTCACTCGGGATTCCGGTACCCGAGATGTAGAAGAAGCCGACGTCACGCGCCGCTTGCCCGAGTTCGTCCGCGACCCGTCGTTCGTCATCGCTGTTCCCGGAGAACAACCCGGAAATATCGACGACCGGAACCGAGGTGAATGCGGTGGGAGCGTTCATAACAGGTCATCTCCTTCTGAGTAGCTGAGTATCCAGGTGCGGGTGTTCATGTCGTGTGTGGTGTGTGCGGTCGTTTCGCTCACGAAAAGCGCCAGATCATGTCCTTGCTGGTGGGGATCGGACGACGATGCGATGATCCAGCGATCAGAGTCGACGACGCCGATGCTGATCGACGCGCCTGCCGGTGTCTGCATTGCCCAGCCGAAGCGTTGCCCGGACCGAACAACTATCGCGTGCGATCCGTCCGTCGCTACCAGCTCTGCGCCCCAACATTTTTCGGTGTCTTCCGGGCTACGGACCCAGTGTTCGATGTACGGCGCATGTACACCCGTTTCCACCACTACACCGCACTCGATATGGAGTGTCGCGGCGTCGGGAATGTCCCGCGTGGGGCCGAGGTCGATCGTGCGTCGCCACTCGAACACGTCCCCCTCGCAGACGAACCGGCCGGCGAACCCTTCCACCGGGCGTCCCTCTCGGGGCAGGCGCAGGTCGACGAACAACGACGGCCCCTGCAGCCAGCACACCCCCGCGGTGGGGTCTTGCGAGCCGTCGACATCAATCAGGAGAGTCCGACGCCACAGGCCCGCGAGCCCGTCGACGGTTCGGAGCAGTGTCTCCGTCATCCGAACCGCCCCTCGAGTTCCGCAGTGAGCACCGGCCAGACATCGGGGTCGTGACCGGGAACCAACCGGTACCCGCGCTCGGCGGCCAGCGCCTTCAGCTTACGGATCGCTGGCAGGGTGATCTCCGGGTCGTCGCCGACGAAACCACCGAGCGGCACCTCCTTTTCGATGTTCTCGGTGAGATCGGCCGCGTCGAACGCGAACACATATCCGCCGCCGCCCACCGACGGGTCCAACTCGACCATGAAACTCTGGTGGCCGACGGTATGCCCGTAGGTCGGGATTGCGGTGAGACCGGGAGCGATCTCGAACTCGCCGTCGGCGAGCCGCCAGTCGATGCGGGGATCATCGAAGTCGATGCGCGCGGTCGCTTCTCGTTCGGGCTGTGGATGATTCGACATGCCGTACTCGAACTCGGGGCGCTGCACGTGGATCGGAACGCGACCCGCGAACAACTTGATACCACCCGCGTGATCGTGGTGAAGGTGACTGACCGCGACGGCAGAGATGTCCTCGAGCGCGACACCGACCGCAGCCAACGCGTCGAGAATCGGCTCACCCGAGTCCGACGGAAGGACGGGTTTGTAGGCCGGATCTGGATAGAACCGCTCGTAGAGTGCCGGATCCCGCACCAGCGCCACGTTGAAGCCGGTGTCGAGCATGACCCAGGATCTGTCTCCGAGTTGGACCAGGATTCCGGGTGTCGGCTCCATCAGTCGCTGCTCGGGCGGCGAGCCGTAGACGGAGATCGACTTGGGCAGGTCTTCCCAGCCCAGCGTCAGCAATACGATCTTCTGAACCAATCCACTCATTTGTTTGCTCCTGCATTGTCGACCGTGAGGGTCGCGAAGTTGAGTGATGTCGGGGCCGACACCATGTGCGATTCCTCGATGCCCTTCAACCACGGCTGCGCGACGATGAAGTCCGATACGTCGACCAGGTTCATCCAGCACCCGGTCTCCGAGGCCTTGACGGCCGCGTCGGAGAAGGTCTGGTCTGAACCGGTGGTCAGCCCCTCGGCGAGGAGCGCCGAGACCTCCGGCGACGAACAGTTGAGGTAATTCAGACCCGCGCCCTGGTCAAAGGAGATATGTCCCCAGGTGTAGGGCGGCGGCGCGTCCGGCCAGCCGAGGTTCAGCAGTACGTCCGGACCCGCTCCGGGGTCGCCTGCCCACTCGAAGATCTGTGCTGTCGGGAAGCTCTGCACGCTGGCGGTCACCCCGATCTGAGACAGGTTCGCCGACAAAAGGTTTGCGGCCAACTGATTATCCGACGAACTCGAGTCGTAACCGATGACTATCGACTTCTTGTCGGCGGGCATCGACGACACCAAGTTCTCCAGCACGGTCGGATCGTGGGTGATGTTCTGCTGCGCGAACTCCGCAGCCATCATGTTCGGCGGGTAGACCTGTTCCGCGGCTTCACCGCGACCGAAGTAAGCCTGCTTGGCCAGGGCGTCGGTGTCGACCGATTGCAAGAAGGCCCGGCGCACGGCCTGATCGGTGAACATTCCCTTGTTCGGGTTCACGTACATGTAGTCCGACATCATCGTCGGCAGACTCTGCGTGGAGAACACTCCGCCGTCAATGTAGGACTGCACTGCGGAGCTGGGCACACCGTAGGTGATTGCGTCGAGTTCCCCGTTGTTGAACTGCAATTGCTGCGAGGACGCATCGGTGATTACTGGCAGTTCTACCTGCGTGAAGTACGGCTTTTCGCCCCAGTACCCGTCATAGGCAGCGAGTGAGTAGTGCGAACCAACTTCGGCGCGGTCCAACGAGTACGGGCCGGTTCCGACGTCATTGGTGGTCAGATAGGTCTGAGCGTTGTCGGTGCCGGCATTCGCGGCAAGCGCCGTCGGACTCATCATGCGCGGTCCGTACGGCGACGCCAGGTAGGCGAGAAACGCCGAATTCGGTTCCGTCAGTGTGATAGTCGCCGCGAAGTCGCCGTCGGTGGTGACCGACTCGACATCACTGACCATGTAGGCCGGACCCTGATTCACCGCGAGTCGACGATCGAAGGATGTCTTGATAGCTGCCGAGGTGAACGGAGTCCCGTCATGGAATGTCACGCCCTCACGCAGCGCGAAGGTGAACACCTTGTTGTCCGGCGACGCAGTCCACTCCGTGGCGAGAAGTGGCTCCAGTGTGGGGGTCTCGGTTCCCGGCTTGTACCGGAGCAGTCCCTCGTACGTGTTCTGCGTGAGCACCAATCCTTGGCCCGAGTAGAAGATATCCGGATCCGGTGGCTGGCCCGGATCTTGAAGGAACGACAGTCGCAGGACGTGGTCTGTCGAAGGCTTACTTGCGGTGGCCGAGCCCGAGGATCCCCCGCAGCCCGCCGCGGTAAGAGCCACCGCGCTGATAACCGCGACCGCGGCGATGCTACGTCGCTTCGCTGTCGAGATACCTGATTTCAGGTTCATGGAGATATTCCTGTTCTCGCGATGATCACCGGCGGACCGATGTTCGCGCTCGTGTCCGGCGAACTGGGATTTCGGAAAGTTTTGGTGGCGAATCGAATTCACGCGGCAATCCGCGGGTCTGCCTTCGCCTGTGCAATGTCGACCAATGTGTTGACCACGATGTAAACCACACCGAGTATCAAGGTCACACCCGCAATAGCCGGGAAGTCTCCGACCGGGATGCTCTGCGCGATGTACTGGCCCAATCCTGGCCAACCGAACACCTGCTCGACCACGAGGACACCGGCAAACATCAGACCGATTTGGAGTCCGGTCATCGACAATGCAGCGCCCATCGCGTTGCGTAGCGAGTGCTTGACCAGCACCTGCCACTCCGACAGGCCCTTCGATCGTGCGGTGCGCGCGTAATCACTCGCCTGATCCGCAGCCAGGCTGCTGGTGAGAACCCGCCCGATCGCAACGGCGGGTCCCAGCGCGATAGCGACGACCGGGAGGACCAGATGTCTTAGTCCGTCTGCCGTCACATCGAGCCTGCCATTGAGCAACCCGTCGACGGTCATCAGTCCCGTTGGCCCCGTCGGCGCGTCGGTGAGCCCGGTTCGGCCGCTGGCCGGCAGCCAGCCCAACTGCTGGTAGAAAATCACGATCCCGAGGATGCCGAGCAGGAAGGTCGGGGTCGACGCGCCGACAAACAGGACTGTTCGAAACACTACTGCGCCACGCCATTTCAGGGTCGAGCCGAACGCCAGCAATGCGGCCAGCACAACGGCCGTCATGATGCCGTAGAAGGCTAGTTCCAGGGTTGCCGGCGCATAGGCACCCAAATCTTCAGTCACCGATCTTCTTGTCCGGTAAGACGACCCAAGGTCACCGTGCACCAGGTCGACCAGGTACGACCAGAACTGCGCGGTAACAGGGCGATCGAGCCCGAGTTCGTGCGTGCGTTGGGCGACCGCCTCGGCCGACGCCTGCCCGCCCAACTGAGCGTGCACCGGGTCCAGTGGAGAAATACTCTGCAGGTAGAAGATGACGGCGCTCAGACCAACCAGGATCGCGATCATGGCGGCCAGCCTCTTGACGATCAGTGCACTCATCTTGTTCACCTGCCTCTGAGTAGGTTTCGGATACAGTCGCCGGCTATGTTGCCGACGAGCGCGAGGACAAGCACGGCGATGCCCGGCATCACCGGAATCCACCACTGCTGCAACAGAAAACTGAGGTTGCGGGCACTGTCAGCCCCAAGTTCAGGGGACGGTGCCGATCGCCCCAGCCCGAGGAAGGACAAACCCGCCACTGTGAGGATCAACGTGCCGATATCGAGGCTCGCCGCAACAATCGCCGAGGGGAAAACACCGGGAAGTAGGTGACGCCATGCGAGTCGGACCGGCCCGACCCCTGACAGCCGGGCTGCCTCGACGTGTGGACGGGCCGCGAGTGTCCGCACCTCGCCCCGGACGATGCGGGCATAGAACGGCCACCACACGATCGATACGGCAATCAAGGTATGGGTGAAGCCCGGACCGAGTGCGGCAACAACCGCGATCGCCAGAACGGCTGCCGGCAACGAGAGGAACGCGTCGGTGACACGCATCAGCACGTTGTCGACCCAGCCGCCCCGAACGCCCGCAATCAGTCCCACGAAGCCGCCGACGATCAGCCCCGCACCCACGACGACAAGTGCCGCGAACCAGCTTGCGCGGGCGCCGTAGAGGACACGGCTGAACACGTCGCGGCCGATACTGTCGGTACCCATCAGGAACCCCCCGGCGCCAGGGGGCTGGAGTGGCACCCCGACGGGTTGCAGGGGCTGGTGCGGCGCGATCAGCGGAACACACACCAGCGCCAGCGTCACCACTACGAGCAGCAGCGCGCCTACGTAGTTCGCGATAGCCGGCAGCGGTGTCCCGACAATAGGTTTGGTGCGAAACCGCGTCCTACGAACGGGAAGCGTCGATGCTACAACTGCCATGGGTATCTCACCTTCTCTCTGTGCAGGCAACGTGATGGGTACTACCGACGACACCGGCCAGTCCCAGTTCCAGGTCCGGATCACTGCAGACTGATACCGCGATCGGGCACCGTGGATGGAACGCACAGCCCGGCGGCGGGCTCAGCGGACTTGCCGGCTCTCCGCGCAAACGGGGAGCGGTGGTCCCGAGATCCGGGATCGACGCGATCAGCGCCTGGGTGTACGGGTGTTTGGGGCTGCCGGTAATTTCCTCGGCGGTGCCAATCTCGACGATCCGGCCGAGGTACATGACTGCGATCCGGTCGGCGACGATGCGTGCCACCGCAAGGTCGTGAGTCACGAACAGGACTGACATCCCGAGGGTCGTACGCAGGTCGCCGATCAGATTGATCACCGACGCAGCCAGCGACACGTCGAGTGCACTGGTCGGTTCGTCGCACAGCAGCATTGCGGGCGGCAGCACGGTCGCCCGAGCCAGTGCCACGCGCTGACGCTGCCCGCCGGAAAGCTGCGACGCCCGGGCGCGGGCGGTTTCCGGCTGCAACCCGACCCGGGTGAGTGCTTCGATGACTCGGGCTCGTCTGTCCGAGCGTCCGAGCCGTTCGTTGCGTGGCGCATTCCGTAGGCGTTCCTCGATCAGTTCACCGACGGTCATCCACGGCGTCAGTGATGCGCCGGAATCCTGAAAGACCATCTGCGGACGATGCCCCTGCGGCAGCTCGACTGTCCCTTGATCCGGAGTCTCGAGTCCGGCGATCACGCGAAGCAATGTGGACTTGCCCGACCCGCTCTCGCCCACCAGTGCCACGGATTCTCCCGGTGCGACGGTCAGCGAAACCTTCTGCAACGCATGCAAGGTCGATCGCCCGCCCCGACGGCCACCAACCGTAAATCCTTTTGACACCGCCTTGACGGTCAGTGTCCTGCCCGTTTCCGCGATCGTCGACGTGGGTAGTTGGTCCGGCGTCGATGAATCCGGCTGTGGCTGTGAAATCTCCGCAGCCACTCCCGGAGGACGCACGCAGGCACTGAGGTGCGCCGGGCCGATGAACACCGCCTCGGGGATTGCCTTCTCGCACTCCGGTTCCCGAACCACGCAACGCGGAGCGAAGGCACAACCCGACAGTGGAGTTACCGGACTCGGTACCTCGCCGGGCATCGCCGCGAGGCGTCGGCCGCGGACGGTCTCGAGGGACAGGCGCGAGCGGAGCAGGCCGGTGGTGTACGGATGCGACGGCAAAGACAGAATGGTTTCGGTCGGTCCGTCCTCCGCGATTCGGCCTGCGTACATGACCACCACGCGGTCCGCGATCTGTGCTGCGACACCCAGGTCGTGAGTGACGAGCAATATGGCACAACCGACCTCGTCGCGCAGCGACCGCAACAGCGAAAGCACCTGAGCCTGAACGGTGACATCGAGAGCGGTGGTCGGTTCGTCCGCGACGATCAGCGAGGGGCGGCCGGCGACAGCGATAGCGATCATCACACGTTGACGCAATCCGCCGGACAGCTCATTCGGATAACTACCCATTCGACGGCCGGGTTCCGGAATGCCCACGGCCGCAAGTAACTTCTCGGCCTCCTCCATGCTTCCCGCTGCCTCGGCGACCTGTCGACCGATCTTCATGGTGGGGTTAAGCGAGGTCATCGGATCCTGGAACACGGCGCCGAGGTCGAGTCGACGCACCTTCCGAAGTTCACGCTCGGAAGTAGTCCTCAGGTCGCGACCGTTGATCCGCACTGTGCCCTCAATTACCGTCGCCGCGGGCAGCAAGCCGAGCATTGAGAGACCGAGAACGCTTTTGCCCGAACCGGATTCGCCAACAAGTCCGACGATCTCGCCGGCGTCGATCCGCAGTGACACACCACGCACCGCGTGCACTGACCTTCCGTCCCTCGTAAATGTCACCGCCAGGTTATCGACGGCGGCTACAGGTCCGACCGTTTCGGACGACGTGGTCAGGGATGAGGTGGCGAGGGACGCCGAGTTCACGGGCTCGATCGTGAGGGGACGAGCGTAGGTACTACCCATGAGCCACTCCAGCGGGAAGAAGGGATGATGCGGTGGTCTACAGGGAATTGCAATGCCGATATCGAACTTCCCTGTCAGGTGACAGTTTTCCGTTCGACAAATCCGTCCAGGTATCCACGAGGTAACCGCTGTGTGTTGCCGCGTTAATACTGAATGACCACTGTTTCTGTCAGGTGACAGAAATCCGAAGAACGCCAATTACGAACTCCGACTGCAAGGATGGTGTGATGACTACTACCGGAGCGGGCCGTCCGAGGCTCTCGACACGTAAGCGTCCCGGAGCAACCGCGCGCGACGAGATCCTGGATGCGGCGGCCGAGTTGTTCACCACCGGCGGTTTCACCACCACATCGACACGGATGATCGCCGATGCGGTGGGCATCAGGCAGGCATCTCTCTATCACCACTTCGCGAACAAGGAAGACCTCCTGGCGGCGCTGCTTGTAGAGACGGTCACCTCCCCCGTCGCATTCGCACAGCAACTGTCGGAGAGCGAGGAACCTGCCACCCTGCGCATGTACGCCCTGACATGGTTCGACGCCCATCAACTGGCGACCTCGCGATGGAACCTCGGAGCCCTGTACCTACTGCCCGAGCTGCGAACCGAACGCTTCGAGTCGTTCCGCGCCCAACGCAACATATTGCTCGACCTCTACACAGAGTTCGCCCAGGACGCGATGGTTCAGGTCGATCCACGGCGCGATGTCGACATCGGTATCGCTCAGTTGCCGTTCCGTCTCGTCGAGACCGTGATCAACACAAGGTCGGACGTCGAGGCGGAAAGCGCCGGCACTCCACCGTCTCCTGACATCATCGCGGACGCGGCCATGAGGGTCCTGGGGTGGACGGGATCTACCGCTGAACTTGCTGCTCGTACAACAAGATTTATCGCTGACTATGAGGGATGCCAAAGTATGTGAGCTGGACCTCCGGTGGATCGCTACGGCGGTGGTTGGGTGCGACATCGGCCGGCAATTTCAGGCATGCCGAACCATAGCTAGTCTCCGATGTATCCGGTTTCGGGGTTGATCTGGAGGAGGAAATCGCGGATCGACTCGCGATGCTCGTCAATCGTGGTCGGCTCGATCTCCCGAATCATCTTGACCGCATCGCCTCGCACCCGATAAATGGCCTCAGAACGGTCGCACTCAGAACGGTGGCGGATCATCCCCGTAATCCACCGGCCTCCGCCCACGAACCACATACTTACGTCCCGACGCTGTTGCCCGCACCCGCATCAACCGCTGCAACAACCGAGTCCGCTTCCGAACTTCCAGCCGCCGCTCCCGCCGCGCCAACTTCTCAGCCCGAACATCCATCAGCGCACGCCGACGCCGGCGTTCACCCCGAACCCGGGCAGCCTTGTTCTCCAACCTCGTCCGCCGCGCCGGCCCACCCTCCGGTGGGATCGGATCGGTTGATCCCGCCAGCAATCCCGCCGCCCGGGTCCGGTAACAATGCCCCGTCGCAGAAACCAGGCTGACCGTCCGATCCAGGTTCGGGGTGTGCAACCAGCGGCCGGAATGCTTGAGCCGATGATGATTTCGGCAATACGCCGACAAATTCGACGCGATCGTTTTCCCACCATTGGCGGGATCGGCATGATCGAACGGCACCAGATGATCAAGATCGCAATTCCACGCCGGGACGTCGCAGTGCAACCACTGACAACTCCCCGCCGCCGCCCGTAGCCACGTATCCAATGCCGCGCCAGGGCGGTAGACGAACGCCGACGCCGGCAGTGAATCCGAGGCAGGCTCAGGCACTACATCTGCCGGCACCCGCACTTCCTTGACGATGGCGTCCTTCGCGATCTCCCGGGCGTGCTCGGCACTGATCACGCCGTGTCCGTCCAGATGTGCCGGCTCGTCACCACCGTCGCTGCTGTTGCTGTACGTCGACTCCGACATCACCACAACCACCAACGGACGACGCACCACCGCCAACCCCGACCGATCCTGCACGCAATCCACCCGGCCACAATCACACGGCAACACCGCCGAACCATCCAACAACGCACCCAACGCATCCGCCCGCCGCTGCTCATACGTCCGCGAATCATCCCGGCACACCGACAGAGCCAACTCCCGCAACCGACCGTCGAACAGTCGGGCCTGCTCCGCCGGAATACTGCCCACGATCCGGGCCATCCCGTCCTCCATGGCACTGACCCCGACAAACCGGTCCGCCAACGCACGGCGACGGCGCTCCCGCATCCCCTCCGGATCCACCCGCGCCACAATCCGATCGATCACGCCGGTCAACCGGCGACCCGTCAACCCCGTCCCACCATCCACGGCCGGAGACAAGACCTGTTCCAGGACAAGGCGTTCCACATCGTCGATCAAATCATCCGACACATTCGCAGTGGCCGATTCGATCAACCCGACCCGGTAGAGATCCAGTTCTCCGCGCGCCATCGCCTCCCGGGTACGGTGCAGGCGGGTCTTCAACGCGAAACCCAGGCCGATGAGTTTCCCGGCCGCTGAGCGGCCCATCGTCAACACCGCCCCGATCTCCGATTCCGCCAACTCGTGCGCCGTGGACGACCACGTCCCCGAGGCCGTGTGCTCGGCGCTACGGCGGGTGAAAAACTCGGCAATCGCAGCAAGTTTGCGCTCCACCAACTTCGCTTCACACGAATGCAGTTCGGAGATGAGATCGATGAGGGCGCAATCGGATTCGGTACCGGTCAGCGGTGCTGACGGACCGCAATTTCCCACCCCCGACTCCAACATCCCCCCACCGTATTCGAAACTATGTTCGGAGACAACAGTTGCAGCCAAATCGGTCGGAAAAGTCCGAATATTGGTGGAACATCCAGGGCTGCTAGCTTTTTCGGTCAAATTCCCTGGACTGGAAGCTACACATCAGATTCGTTTGACGCGGCGGCATCAACCGCCAATTCAGCCGCTTCAGCCCGCATTCTCCGGAAGAGTCGAACCGTCAACACCACGAGGGCTACCAGCACGACCGCCAGCAGAACACCGAGATCGGAAAATTTCTCTGCCACATTGCCGGCGGCAACCTGCAGCGAAAACTGGTCGTCGACACCCATCACTGCACCGAGATTCGCGGTTCCGTCTGTGAGCAGAAACAGCATTCCGATAGTAATGAACAGCAAGCCCGAGATCAGAGATGTTGTATGTGTGGTCAGCGGACCGAGTTTTATCGCTCGCCCTCGAAGCCAGCTTCGCCGACCGAGGTCAAATCGGTCCCAGACCAGGGCAAGCAGGAACAACGGCATCGCCATTCCCAAGGCGTACAACGCCATCAGAACCGCGCCATACCCCGCCGATCCACCGGAGACTGCGACAGTGAGAACACTGCCAAGCAACGGGCCTGAGCAGAATCCTGCAAACCCGTATACCGCGCCGAGCGCAAAGACCGACACTGAACCCGAGACCGTGATCGATTGCGACGCTCGTTGGGCCGGCGCGAAGGCAAAGCCTTTTCCCAGAACCGCCAGAACACCGAGGACGATCAAAACGACGCCGCTGATCAGGGTTATGAGCGTGCGGTGCTCGACCAGGGCGGACCCCATCATGCCGAGTCCCGCACCGAGCGGCATCAGGACGGTGGCCAGACCGACGTAGAAGAGAGCGGTCCTCATCGCGAGGCGTCCGATCCCGTCGAACGCGTAGGCAAAAAAAGACGGCAGCAACAGCGCCGAGCAGGGACTGACCAGCGAAAGCAAGCCGCCGAAGAAGGCTCCGACCAATCCGATATTCGTCATTCGCCGCTAGAGTCCCGCAGCCCGATCAATTACCTGTTCGAAGGTCGTCAGAGGCTGCGCTCCGAGGACGGGAGTGCCGTTGACGATAAACGACGGAGTGCTCGAAATGCCGATCATCCTGGCTTCGTACATGTCTCGCGAAATTGATTCGTCAAATTTCGAACTTGCGGCATCAGCTTCGAATCGCTGGAGATCGGGCACACCGGCCTTTGCGGCAATGTCATTGAGTGTTGCCGCGGTGAGGTCGGGGTGCCCTCGGTCGGGAGCCTGCGAATACAGGGCCGAGTTGTACTCCCAGAACTTGCCCTGGGCGGCTGCGGCGCGACCGGCCCGCGCTGCGGCAGTTGATTGTTCACCGAAGATCGGCAGATCGCGCCATTCCATTCGCAATACGCCATCGTTGACGTACTTCTCGATCAACGCAGGCTCAGTGTCACGACTGAACTTCGCGCAGAACGGGCATCGATAGTCGGAATACTCCACCAGTACCACCGGGGCATCCACGGAGCCGATTGCCAGAGGGTCACCGCTGATACGTCGTGAGTGATCCCCGGCGGGACCCACCATGGCCACAACCGGCGGCGTTAATGCGCCTGATTTTTCTTCACCGTTGTTGCCGATCACGAGGACCGTGCCGAGCACGACAGCCACCACCGCCAGGATTCCGATCAACCAGAATTCTCGACGGATTCCAGGCTTTTTGCGTGTTGCTCCCACTGATGACCTCTCGACCCGACTGGTTCGTACGCACGCTTAACTACTATCAAGGATAGTAGTACAACTACTAAGCTACTTAGTAGTTGGCGACTGCGCCATCCACATCCGGAGAGGACTCCATGCCCGCCCCAGATTCCCCGCAGAACGCCGTTACCGAGCGAAAATTTCGTACCCGACCCCACTGGCTGCGCGCCGTTGTATCGGGAGCAGTAACGGCACTGATCGTCGGAGTTCCCACTGATATCGTCGATACCGCCCTGTTCAGCCGGGAGGTCCCTGTTCGCTGGTGGGAGTACCCCGTCTTCGGTGCGACGGTGCTACTTACCGCTGCCTGGTTCGGAATCCAAGCGCCACCGCGCAGTGATGAACGCCCAACCAAGGCGTACGCCGGGGTTGCGCTCGCCGTGTTCGCAGTCGGCTGCCCGGTCTGCAACAAACTCGTCGTCGCTGCGCTCGGAGTTTCGGGGGCACTCGGGATCTGGGCGCCGATTCAGCCGATACTCGCAGTGGTTTCACTTGCCCTACTCACCATGGCCGTAACCTATCGGTGGCGCCGACGTGATTGCTCTGACGGCGCCTGCACAACCGACCTGGCCGCCGTCAGGTAAGACAGAAAATAGCGACCGAGCCGAAACCCGCTGCGATGACAAGGAACAACGGCACTGCCGACAACAGTGCGCCCACCGAATAGTCGACGGCAGACGAAACCTGTCCTCGCTCCGGCATCGCGTCGAGCCAATGAATCCGATCCGATACTGCCGTCGGCGACCGGAATGTTGTGCCCAGCGGATCATTCCGACTATCGACGCGTCGGCCGGAGGACCGCACCAGCGCGGATCGAACTGCATCGGTCCCGAATTCGCGAGCGGCATGACGATCTGCCGCCAGTTCTGTAAGAACACGAAGCCAATCCGGCGCTTGGCGGCACAACGGAACGAACGGTAGTGCTGCACTGAGAATTTCGGCAAACAACACCAACTGATGGTGCCTGCCACGCAAATGCGCACGCTCATGCCCAAGTACTGCCCGCTGCTGTTGCGCCGTAAGAGCAGACAACCCGTCGGTCGCAACGACGACGCCACGACCGGCTGCGATACTGTATGCCGCCGGACGGTCGCTCTTCAGCCACAGCGTCTCCGATACACCATCGCGAGACGTCTTATGGCACACCAATTTCAGCATCGCCAGGTGCTGAGCAGTGTGCTGTCGGTGGCGTGCGATCAACGTGAACCCAACGAATCCGATCCGAAGTACAAGCGCGATTGCCGCTGAGACGAGGACCAGTTGAGCGAAGGGCACCCACGCTAGTTGATCATCGTTCTGCAGCGACTCGGCACAGGTCAGGACAAGTGATCGCAGGCGCGGCATGTACTGCCCCGGCCGAGTTACCAGCGCGACCGGGGTCGCTACCAGAGTAAGTACAAAAAGAACCAGTGAAATCGTCCAAGCCGAAAGCGCGAGGCTCGGGTTGCGGGTGGGTGACAGCAAAGGTCGGAGATAGTGCGGTGCCGTCACGCCGATGACGAGCGCGGCCGCGCACAGGCTTGCAGCGAGAATCATTTGTGCTTCGACGTTCTACGTGCCGCGCGGCGAAGAATCTTGGATTCTTCGTCGCTCGCCGAGCTGGCGAAATGCAGCATGACCTGTTCAGCATTCCCGCTGGAGCGGAGCACTTCGCGGAGCAGTTCGACAGCCTGCTCCTCCCGTGACCTACTGGCGCGGTAGCGGTACGCACGTCCGTTCCGCTCACGGGTCACCATGTGCTTGGAGTGCAAGTTATCCAGAACCGTCATCACGGTGGTGTACGCGAGTGGACGAGGAGGCGTGAGTCGGTCCATCACGTCTCGGACTCGTAGTGCCGAGTCCGCTCCCCACAACACCTCCATGACTGCTGCCTCGAGTTCACCCAATCCGATCACAGCTGACACCATTTCCGTCTCGAGTTCCCTATCGGAGCAATGCTAGCGGGAATTGATCAGCCGCCAGTCGCACAACCCGATCGGCCACCCCCTAGCCGGCGCCTTCTCGACAGGACACACCACTCGGCAGAGCCGAGATAACGTTTTTCACCGGATGCAGACGAGCATCTCCTGAGCATCGATCTCGAAGTCGTAATCCACCGCCACGATCTCGGTTTCGACTACGTCGGCACGCAGCACCTTCCGGAGCGCATCAAGATGCTCATACCGCTGGTGGGTCACATGAGAGACCAAGGGAAATATCCGCAACTCTTTCCGCGCCACTCGGAGCAGCTCACGAAGGAACTGCAGGTGAGTCCCTTGATCGAACCGATCGCCGTAGGTAAACAGGAGATGCGACGACAGGACGAGATCGAAAGAACGGTTATCGAACGGCAGATCGGGAAGTGCTGCAACGACATACGAGTCAGGATTCTCCGCAACATCCCTGGCGAAGTCCTCAGACGCCTGCAGACGATGACTCAAATGATGATTGGCATCGGTGAAGAATTCGCCAGAGAATTGTTCGGGATTCGCTTCGACGTACTCGTTCCCACGAATAGCCTCGGCTCCCGCATTCGCCACGGTTCGGGCCATATCGCCATATGCCACATCGCAGGCCGTCACGGCAGTTCCACGCTCTCTGGCAACGGCACTGAACGACGCGGCGCCCGCCGGGCAATCCAGAATTGTTCCCGCAAGATCGGCATCGGTGATGGAGAACATCGCAACATATTCGACGAAGGATCTGGAGGTGACAAGCACGTCGCCGATTCCGGACTTGATCATAGGTTTCTCTCGAGCACTCACAGTCGTGAGACTAGCCCCGTTCGTGACAGCATGAGTTCATGCCAGTCATCGAGTCGAGTGTCGAGATCCCGGTTAGCACCCACATCGCCTTTGCTGTTTCTCAAACCACAGGCACGACTCGATTACTGTGGGATCCGTTCATCGCATCGCAGAAGTTTCTGGACGGAGCCGACGAACCCGCACGTGGCGTTCGGACCCTCACCCACCACCATTGGCATCTGAAAATGATCAGCCAATACGTCTCTTACAATCCCCCCACCAATGTCGGGATGAAGATGATCGAAGGACCGTGGTTTCTCGAGAATCTAGCTGCCGGATGGCGCTTCGTACCGGTGGACGGCGACAACAACAGGACTGTGGCGACCTGGCGTTACAGCTTCACCTGCCGACCGGCGTGGCTCGCTCCCATCGCCGAACGGATTGGAGTGCACATTCTCGGCCGCGATATCGAAAGGCGTATCAGCGGATTCGCGAAAGGATGCTCGAATCCCGAAGTGCTGGCTGCACTCGAACGCTAACGTAGCGAACACCCTCGACTTCAGACGATTCCCGCCAGACGTAGCAAGGCCGTCAGTGCTGCCGCACCCACGACAACTACCACGAAAGGCGCACGGCGCCAGATCAATACACCGGCCACCGCTACGCCGAGAACCCGCGCCCACCCGGCAAAGCCCTCGCCCGAGTACACCGTTTGAGTTGCGGCCAACGAGACCAGTAGCGCAGTAGCACCCAACCCGAGCATTCGCACCGACCGTGGACTGAGATGTATCCGCTCACGCAACAACGGACCGGCGACGCGAAAACCGAACGTGCCCAAAGCAATCAGACCGATAATCCACCAACTCACCGGCCACGTCCCGCTGCGATCAGGCCCAGCAATCCGGCGATGACGCCGAGTCCGGCCGGCAGTACGGGCGTGGCTACCACCGCGACGGCTGCCCCCAGCAACGCAACACGGCGATCCACCCGAGTGCGCCACGCCCCTGCTGTGAGTGCGAGGAGTGCTGCGGGAAAGGCCGCGTCGATACCGAGCGCGTTGGGATCACCGAGAAAATTCCCTCCCACTGCACCTATCGCGGTGCCGACATTCCAGGCCAGGAACAGCGTTATCCCGGCCGCGAAGAACGTCTTTCGGGCGCGGGCAACGTCACCATGGGACGCAAGTTCTGCTGTGGTGAAGGCGGTGGCCTCATCGGTCATCAGGTGTGCGCCGAAAATACGTGAGGGCCAGCTGCCTCGCAGAACGTCGGCGAGCACCAGACCGTACGGCAGGTGGCGGGCATTGAGAAGTAGCCCACCGAAGACAACGGCGGCGGGGGCTGCCCCTGCAACCACCGCCGCCACTACCAGAAACTGAGCTCCGCCCGCGTACACGACAACGGAGAGAGCGAGAACCTGCGGCAGCGACACCCCCGCCGCGACCGCAACCGCTCCGAACGACGCACCGACCAATGCCATCGCCAACCCCAACGGAAGTAGAGCAGCTAGGGATTGACGATCAGGCACCGAGACAGATTACCGCCTCGGGAAAATCACCAGCCGCGCTCAGCGAGACGGTGACCAACCGGCAGCTCGTCGACGTTGATGCCGACCATGGCTTCGCCCAGTCCGCGGGAAACCTTGGCAAGCACGTCCGGGTCGTCGAAGAAGGTGGTGGCCTTGACGATTGCCTCGGCGCGCTGCTGCGGGTTACCCGACTTGAAGATTCCCGAGCCGACGAAAACGCCTTCGGCGCCGAGCTGCATCATCATCGCAGCGTCGGCGGGGGTGGCGATGCCACCGGCGGTGAACATGGTGACGGGGAGCTTTCCGGCCTTGGCAACCTCGACGACCAACTCGTACGGAGCCTGCAGTTCCTTTGCCGCAACGTACAGTTCGTCTTCGCTCATCGAGGTGAGACGACGGATCTCGCCGCGGATGGTCCGCATGTGAGTGGTGGCGTTGGAGACGTCGCCGGTGCCGGCCTCACCCTTGGAGCGGATCATGGCCGCGCCTTCGTTGATACGACGCAGTGCTTCACCCAAGTTGGTGGCGCCACAAACGAAGGGAGCGGTGAACTTCCACTTGTCGATGTGGTTGGCATAGTCGGCCGGGGTGAGAACCTCGGACTCGTCGATGTAGTCGACGCCGAGGCTCTGCAGGATCTGCGCTTCGACGAAGTGACCGATACGTGCCTTGGCCATGACCGGGATACTGACGGTGGCAATGATGCTGTCGATCATGTCGGGGTCACTCATGCGCGAGACGCCGCCCTGAGCACGGATGTCTGCGGGGACCCGCTCGAGTGCCATGACGGCAACGGCGCCGGCGTCTTCGGCGATCTTGGCCTGCTCAGCGGTGACCACGTCCATGATCACACCGCCCTTGAGCATTTCAGCCATGCCGCGCTTGACGCGCGCAGTGCCGACGGCAGTTACGGGGGCAGAACTGGGGGTGCTCACAGCAAACTCCTGCAGTAGTGGCGTGATGATCGAACGCCAAAACTCTAGAACGAACCGGACCTTAAATCCGTAGCCAATTTCGCTTTGCTGGCCTTAAATCGCCGGAGCGGTGAGATCAACGAATAGAACGTACGGCCGGGTCTTCGGTTCCGTCTGCAATAGTCGCAGCTTCTGCAAGCAGATTTGCCAGGTCAAGCGGGTAAACAGGTTCCCCGGATTTGGAAAGTTCCCGGATGTCATCGGCGCTGCACCAACGGAAGCCGGAAATTGCTCGCTGCTCCAACTCGGTGTGGCCCTTGAATACGGGTGTGAAACCGTGTGTGCGCGTGGTGAAGAAGAGTTCTTCGCTCCGGATCAGCTCCCCGTCGAACGGGAAGATCGCAACACGGCGCCACAGTGGACCCCGGAGGTCCTCCCCCGTCACAACCAATCCGGTTTCCTCGGCGATCTCACGAACTGCGGCCGCGCGGAGGTGCTCACCACGCTCCAATCCCCCGCCGACTGTGAACCAGAAATGCGAGTTCGGGATCTGCGGATCGTGTCCGCGAAGCAGCAGCACCCGATCCTGCTCGTCGAGCAGAACGACGCGCGCCGACGTTCGTGACGTGTCGACGGTAATTCCCTCAGGCACCGCAGCCGCCGTCGTCCGCTCGGAGATCTCGAAATACTGTGGCAGCGGTGCTGTTCCACCAAGGTGGAGCCAGCGGACGAGCCTGCGGGTTCGAAGCGCGAGAGTATCGCGGACGGCATCGTTGTGGAATCGACGTGCAATCAGTACCCGAGCCTCGGCGTCGGCCAACTCAGCAACAAGCTGGGGCCGCAGAGACGTAGTTCCATAGGCAGCCAGAGCGTTGGAGAGCTTGTTCTCGGCCAACTCTCGGTCAGGTCGATCAGCCCGCTCGGCGGCATCAGCCAAGGTCACGAACCTTCGGGCGTCATCAGCGCTCATGTCGACAGCTGCGGCACGAACCACGGCGGCACGCCGCGACAATGCCGCGTCGAGCGCCAGCCACGACTGGTCCGAGCGAACGTGCAGTCGGTCCAGCCGGTTAGCCGTCCCGTAGGCCCACAGCCCGATGACCAGAACAATGGAGGCAACGAGTCCGAGGACAAAAATTGTGAGTGCAGAGAAAGTCACGATCCCACCACACGCACGCCGCTGCCGCCCACTGTCACTGTCTCGTACACACGAAGAATCTGCTCCGCAACAACCGGCCAGTCATATTCGGCTACAACAGCGGTCGCCGTATTGACCAATGCCCGCCGCCGGTCCGGATCACCGAGAACCGAGTCGATCGCCTCAGCCAGGGCATCGGAATTCCCGATCGGAACCAACAACCCGGCTTGGCCGTCACGCAGTACCCGGCGGAATGCGTCGAGTTCGCTGGCTACTACGGCAGTACCGGCGGCCATTGCCTCGACCAACACAATTCCGAAGCTCTCCCCACCCAGGTTCGGTGCGCAGTACACATCGGCGCTACGTAGCGCCGACGCCTTCTCCTCGTCACTGACCTGGCCGAGGAGACGCAAATGCTTGAAGTACTTACCCGCATCCTTGCGGAGTTTTTCCTCGTCCCCGCGCCCCACCACAATGACTTCGAGGCCGGGATAGCGCTCGACCAGCGCCGGCAATGCGCCGAGCAGCACGTCCATCCCCTTGCGTGGTTCGTCGTAGCGACCCAGAAACAGGACCGTCCCACCCTCGCGCGGATAACCCGGTAGGAGTGCCGCGTCGGCAAACGCGGAAACGTCGACACCGTTCGGGATCTCCACCGCGTCGGATCCGAGAGATTCGACCTGCCACCGACGCGCCAACTCCGAGACTGCGATGCGTCCGCTGATCTTTTCCAGATACGGCGCCAGAACACCTTGAAAGGTACTCAGGGCCAATGATTTTGTCGTCGACGTGTGGAACGTGGCGACGATGGGCCCTTCGGCGATACGCAACGCCAGCATCGACAAGCTGGGTGCGTTCGGTTCATGAATGTGCAGGACGTCGAAGTCACCGTCGGCAATGAACTTACGCAGGCGCGCATTGGCTGTAGGACCGAAGGACAAACGAGCGACCGAACCGTTGTACGGAATCGCGACGGCCTTACCGGCGGAGACGACGAAGTCCGGCAGTTCGTCGTCGTCCGACGACGGCGCCAGGACGCTCACCTTGTGGCCACGTTCGATCAGAACCTCGGCCAGGTCCACCACGTGCGCCTGCACCCCACCGGGCACGTCGAACGAATACGGGCAGATCATGCCGATTTTCATTCACCCTCCATGCGGGCGAGCCGCGATTCGGAGAGGTCGGAACGCCAGAGCGGTTGCAGCATGTGCCAATCCGCCGGGTGGGCCGCAATATTGATCGCAAACTGGTCTGCGAGCGCCTGAGTAGCCGGGCCGACTCCGCCGGACACGTCGATGGGCGGATCGACCTTGAATCCCCAACCGTCGGGCGTGAACCAGCAGTGCACGGGAAGTAGATGGGCACCGGTGTCGATGGCCAATTTTGCCGGACCCGCCGGCATCCGGGTCGGTTCACCGAAGAAATTGACGGGCACACCGTGCTTCGCCAGGTCCCGCTCACCGAGCAGGCAGACGATCCGATTGTCCCGCAACCGCTTCGAGAGCTCCACAATCGGCGGCTGCTCGCCACCACTGAGCGGAAACACCTCGAAACCGAGACTCTCGCGGTAATCGACAAATCGTTGATACAGCGATTCCGGCTTCAAACGTTCTGCGACGGTAGAGAAACCGTTCCAGTGCTGGGCGCACCACACCCCCGCCATGTCCCAGTTTCCGCTGTGCGGCAAGGCCAGAATGGCGCCGTTGCCGGCGGCCATCGCGGCGTCAAGGTATTCCTGCCCCTCGATGAGCGAATCCAGTGCCTTACCCGTCTCCACCAAATCCATCGAGGGTAGACGGAAAGCCTCACGCCAATACCGTGCGTACGAGCGCATCGAGTCCTTGATCAACTGATCCGGGACATTCTCGGGAGTTGTGCCGAGCACGCGCGCCAAGTTACGACGCAACTGTTCCGGTCCACCCTTGCGGACCGCAAAATCAGCGCCGGCGTCAAAAAGCTTGACTGCCACCGACTCCGGAAGACTGCGAACCAGACGCCAACCGGCGGCGTAACCCAGATCAGTAGCGCGCTCGGCAACACTCACTTGTCGGACTCACCTTCAGTCTTGGGTGTCGGCGGTGTGATCGGCAGAAGCTCCCGAGCTCCCGGCGAATTTCGCACCGCGAGCACCCGTTGGAAAACTGTCACGATACTGCCCGCAGCGAGAACCCACATGGCGATGTGGATTGCCCAGGGCAATCCGAGTCCCGTGAGACCGGCACCCGCGAGCACGATGACCAGCCGGTCCGGACGCTCGATCCAGCCGCCGTCGGCGGTCAGTCCACTCGCTTCGGCGCGAGCCTTCGCGTAGGAAATGACCTGCGACGTGACGAGGCAGATGAGCGTCGCCACCAACAGCCATTTGTTGTTTTCGTGGTACACCGCCCACCACGCCAAGCCAGCGAAGATCGCGCCATCGGCAACTCGGTCACACGTGGCGTCGAGAACCGCGCCGTAACGCGTTCCGCCGCCACGCGCACGGGCCATCGCACCGTCCAACATGTCGAACATGACAAAGAACCAGATGAAGATAGTTCCCCAGAACAAGTGCCCGGACGGGAACAGCGTCACCGCACCGGCAACCGTCGCGACCGTTCCGATGATTGTCACGGCATCGGGAGTCAAACCGGTCTTGATCAGCGCTTGACCCATCGGTGCCGTTACCTTGGACACCGATGCGCGTCCGAAGATACTCAGCACCGAACAACCCCTTCTTGCGACAAATTGTCAGTCATTCCAGGCCCGCGCCAGTAGCCCTCGGGTGTCACGCAACAGCTGCGGCATGACCTTCACACCACTCAGAACGGTGATGAAGTTGGCGTCGCCGCCCCAGCGAGGAACCACATGCTGATGCAGATGCTCGGCCAGCGAGCCACCGGCCGCGGCACCGAGGTTGAGGCCGACGTTGAAACCATGCGGGTTGGACACCCGCTTGATCACACGCAGCGCCTGCTGGGTGAAGGCCATCAACTCGGCGCTTTCCTCCGGCGTCAAATCCTCGAGTGCTGCGACCTTGCGGTACGGAACCACCATCAGGTGGCCGGGGTTGTACGGGTACAGGTTCAGTACCGCATACACGTATTCGCCTCGCGCGACGATCAAACCCTCTTCGTCGGCCATCTTGGGAATCTCGATGAACGGCTCGTTGGGTACGCCCGGCGTCTTAGGCGCCTCCGCGATGTAAGACATGCGGTGCGGCGACCAAATGCGCTGCAGATGATCGGGATCGCCGACGCCGTGGTCGATCAACGAACCCGGGCCATCGTCATCCGGCGTTGTCATGGCGCCACACTTGGCTGCACCAGTTCGGCAGTCGGAGAAGCATTTTCGCGGCGCGCGATCCATTCGGTGATGATTCGAACTGCGTCGTCGACGGGGATGCCGTTGATCTGGGTGCCGTCGCGGAAACGGAAGCTGACAGCGCCGGCTTCCACGTCACGCTCGCCCGCGAGGAGCATGAACGGAACCTTCTGCGTGGTGTGGTTGCGGATCTTCTTCTGCATCCGGTCGTCGCTGAAATCGACCTCGGCGCGCACGCCGGCCGACTTGAGCTTCTTGGTGACGTCGAAAAGATGATCGGCGAAGGCCTCGGCCACCGGGATTCCGACAACCTGAACGGGAGCCAGCCATGCTGGGAAAGCACCGGCGTAATGCTCGGTCAGCACACCGAAGAACCGCTCGATCGAGCCGAACAGCGCACGGTGAATCATGACCGGACGGGTCTTGACGCCGTCATTGCCGGTGTATTCGAGGTCGAATCGCTCCGGCAAGTTGAAGTCGAGCTGAATGGTGGACATCTGCCAGGTGCGTCCGAGCGCGTCCTTGACCTGAACCGAGATCTTGGGGCCGTAGAACGCAGCTCCGCCCGGGTCCGGAACCAACGTCAAACCGGAAGCCTCGCCGACCTCGGCCAGTGTCGCGGTTGCTTCTTCCCAAACCTCGTCGCTGCCGACGAACTTGTCCGGGTTCTTGGTGGACAGCTCGAGGTAGAAGTCGTCGAGACCGTAGTCCTTGAGCAGTGCGAGAACGAACTGCAGTGTGGTGGTGAGCTCGTCGCGCATCTGCTCACGGGTGCAGTAGATGTGGGCGTCGTCCTGAGTCATGCCGCGCACGCGAGTCAGACCGTGAATGACACCGGACTTCTCGTAGCGGTACACGGAACCGAATTCGAAGAGCCGCAACGGCAATTCGCGGTACGAGCGGCCACGCGCACGGAAGATCAGGTTGTGCATCGGGCAGTTCATCGGCTTGAGGTAGTAATCCTGGCCCGGCTTGCGCACGGTGCCGTCCTCGTTCAATTCCTCGTCGACGTGCATCGCCGGGAACATTCCGTCCTTGTACCAGTCCAGGTGACCGGAAACCTCGTACAGGTGTCCCTTGGTGATGTGCGGGGTGTTGACGAACTCGTAGCCGGCCTCGATATGGCGGCTACGTGAGTAGTTCTCCATCTCGGTGCGGATGATGCCGCCCTTGGGGTGGAAGACCGGTAGGCCGGAACCCAACTCGTCAGGGAAGCTGAAGAGATCAAGCTCGGTACCGAGCTTGCGGTGGTCACGACGCTCGGCCTCGGCGAGGAGCTCGAGGTACTGATCCTGCGCCTCGGTGGACTCCCAGGCGGTGCCGTAGACACGCTGGAGATCAGCGTTGTCCTGGTTGCCGCGCCAGTAGGCAGCGGAACTGCGGGTCAGCTTGAAAGCCGGGATGTGCTTGGTGGTCGGGATGTGCGGACCACGGCACAGATCGGACCAGATGGTGTCACCGGTACGCGGATCGAGGTTGTCGTAAATGGTCAGCTCGTTGCCGCCCACCTCCATGACCTCGGGATCGTCGATGCCGGACTTGTCGTTGATGAGCTCGAGCTTGAACGGCTCGTTCGCCAGCTCGGCCTGCGCGTCCTCGATCGAGTCGACAACACGACGCGAGAATCGCTGCGATCCCTTGATGATCTGCTTCATCCGCTTTTCGAGCTTGGTCAGATCTTCCGGGGTGAACGGACGCTCGACTGCGAAGTCGTAGTAGAAGCCGTCGGTGATCGGCGGGCCGATGCCCAGCTTCGCATCGGGGAATTCCTTCTGCACTGCCTGTGCCAGAACGTGAGCAGCCGAGTGGCGGATAACGCTGCGGCCGTCCTCGGTGGACGCGGCAACCGGTTCGACCAGGGCATCGACGTCAGGAGTCCACGAAAGGTCCTTGAGCGTGCCTTCGCTGTCACGAACAACAACGATGACGTCCGGGCCCTTGGTGGGGAATCCTGCTTCACGTACCGCTGTCCCGGCGGTCGTCCCCGCGGGCACCCGAAGTGGGGCGGCTGAGTGCTCTGGCGCGGGACTGGTCACGGCGATGTGCTCCTAATGTATTTGCGGCAAGTAAGACGTGCGTATCGCTCGATGAGGACGCACGCACGATCATGTTATCGGCCCCGCCGTACCGGCGAGTCAACCGAGTGAAGTTAACAAGCGACTTTCACATCAGAGAGGTGACTCGAGCCACGAGTAGTCCAGACCGACCCACGTTCCGAGCAGGTGGAAGGTGCCGAGAACCCACAGAGTCGCCATCACGACCACGGTGGTGAACAAAACACCCAGACCCTTGACGATCAACGACTGCGTGCCGAACCACGTCATGAATCGGTCGTAGCGCGCTTTGGCGAAATGCAGGAGCCTGTGGGCCCAGGCGAACTCCGACGCGAGTATTCCGAGGCCGGCAAAGACTATGAGCCAGCCCGGCCCCGGGTACGGAATGGTGACGACGCCGACGGCGAGCACGATCAGGCCGATGACTCCCACGCCGATTCGGTACGGGAGGTTCAAACTGGGACGAGCTGCGATATGCGCTCGCCACCGATGCCAGCGAGACTCGGCTTCCCGGAACGGCGACAGATCGGAATCGTCGACGTGAGTGTCGACCTCTTCGGTACTCAACGTCCCTCACCTATTTCCGTCACGTATGTGTGTGTCAGCAACCAGGCTACCGAAACGTCCACCGCGGCTCGCAGTCGAAAGAACACCCGGAGACGACTGAAGGCGTCCCCGTAATCGGGAACGCCTTCAGTGTCTTCCTGTGGTCCCGGCTGGGATCGAACCAGCGACCTTCCCGGTGTGAACGGGACGCTCTTCCACTGAGCCACGGGACCTTTTGAAGCATCCGAACGCATGCGCTCGAACGAGTTGGAACATTAACACGACCCAGCGATGAATACGAATCACCGGGTTGTCATTCACTTCGGCGGCATTCCGGCTCAAATTCTCCGATTCAAGACTTCGACATTCGGGCTCTGCGGCACGTTCAGGACAGCATTTTGCTTCATTTCGTACTCAAAATTGCCTCTGAACTGGTGATTTGTATGTTTCGGATGCCGTCGGCTAATGTTTTCAACGCACCGAGGAGAGCAACCCGCTCCCCAAGCAACACGGTGCAATGCGGACGTGGCGCAGCTGGTAGCGCACAACCTTGCCAAGGTTGGGGTCGCGGGTTCGAATCCCGTCGTCCGCTCGAGAGGTGTGACTCAACCTTTTACGGTGGAGTGGCCGAGTGGTGAGGCAACGGCCTGCAAAGCCGTGCACACGGGTTCGATTCCCGTCTCCACCTCGCGCGATTAGCTCAGCGGGAGAGCGCTTCCCTGACACGGAAGAGGTCACTGGTTCAATCCCAGTATCGCGCACCACGTCAGGCCCTCGGGCCTGATGGTAAAAACCCGCTTGCGGGTCTGATAGGTTAGACAAGCACTGAGCGCCGGTAACGGAGTTCATTGCAAATGCGGACGTGGCGCAGCTGGTAGCGCACAACCTTGCCAAGGTTGGGGTCGCGGGTTCGAATCCCGTCGTCCGCTCCATTTTTCTCTCAAGATCCCGCGCGATTAGCTCAGCGGGAGAGCGCTTCCCTGACACGGAAGAGGTCACTGGTTCAATCCCAGTATCGCGCACCAAGGCAGTACAAAAGTCCGGAATCCCATTGGGGTTCCGGACTTTTGCGTTGCCTGTCAAGAATTGCGCAACGAGATTGAGGCGGGACCCCTCTCGGGATCCCGCCTCAACGTATCTGGATGTTCCGGTATCTCAGTGGGAGAAGCGGTTCGCAGCCGACGTCATCGCCCGGAGCGAGGATTCTGTCGCGGACTCACCGATGCCCATAGCCCAGCTGCGACGGCCGCTGCACTCGGTGAAGATGAATGTGGCCGTACGGTGGCCGATCTGGTGTTGATGGAACGACAGGATTTCCAGGGAGATTCCCGCGTCGTACAGCATCGACGTCATAGCCGAGATCGCGCCGGTTGCGGTGGCGGAGGCTTTGGCAATGCGCTCCCCCAGGCCGAGAGTCGCCTCGAACGTCCAACGGCCGGGTGCAATCTTCTCGGTTGACCACGCGCCGAGACGGATCGGGCCGTTCATTGCGGCGTACGTGGATTCGAATTCATTCCACGACATCGCGGAGCATTCGGAACGCAGGCCGGCCGGCAAGGATTTTCCGTGGCGCGCCGCAAATGGATCGGCAGCGAAGGCGGTCGAAGAATCAGAAGCGAAAGCAAAGTTGAAAGTCATGATCGTGGTCTTCCTGGAATGAAGCGGAGGACCAACTGGTAGCACAACGACCCGCAGCGGGGGGTCGGTCCGATTCAGACCCCGCTACGGCGGTGTACTACGAGAATGCGCTTCATGAGAGTCGAGGCTAGGCGGCCGGGCCACAGAACGCAACCCGGCCGCCTCCGTCGGCAAACTAGACCCGCGCCGCCTTGTGAGCTGAGATCAACTCGCGATACCACTCGAACGAGTCTTTCGGCGTCCGCTTCTGCGTCTCGAAATCAACGTGGACCAGGCCGAACCGCTCCTTGTAGCCGGCCGCCCATTCGAAGTTGTCGAGCATCGACCACACAAAGTAACCCTGCACGTCGACGCCGTCGTCCATGGCGGATCGCAGCGAACGCAGATGCGCGTCGTGGTAGTCGATGCGAGCGGGATCGTGGACCTCGCCGGCCTCATTCGGAGCGTCGTGGAACGAGCACCCGCTTTCGGTGATGTAGATCGGGGGCAGCGCGTCACCGAATCGGGACTTGAAGGTTCGCAGAATCTCACCGAGACCCTCGGGAATGATCGGCCAGCCGAAATCTGTTGTCGGATAACCGGTTATCGCAACCGGAGCGAACGGCAATCCCGGCGGCAGATCGATCTCGAGAACACCCGCGGTGCCCTCACCCTCGACCGGTGCCGCAATCATCGTGGGCTCGTAATAGTTGATCCCGTACCAGTCCAGTGGCGCGGCAATGATTTTCAGATCCTCGTCGATCGGCCCACTGAGAAGCTGAGCGAACTCGTCGGCCGGGTATTTTCCGACCAGCACCGGATCCGCGAACATCCAGTTGACGACGTGGTCGTAAATGTCGGCTGCCATGACGTCTTCGGGTGACTCCGACGCGGCACGCACCGGAGCGTGATTCGACGCGATGCCGATGTTGGAGCAACCGGCCGAACGCAGCGCGTTGACCGCGAGTCCGTGTCCGAGCAGTTGGTGGTGTGCAGCTTGGAACGCCTCGAATCCGAGTGCAAGGCCGGGAGCGTGAACGCCGAGTGCATGCCCGTACAGGGTGTGAACCACCGGTTCGTTGAGCGGCATCCACATTCCGACGCGATCCGCGAACTTCTCGCCCACGATCTGCGCGTACTCCCCCAACCGAAAAGCCGTGTCACGGTTCATCCAACCGCCCTGCTCTTGCAGCGCCGACGGCAGATCCCAGTGATAAAGCGTGACCGCGGGTGTAATTCCGGCGTCGCACAGTCGATCGATAATCCGGTCGTAGAAGTCGAGACCCTTGACGTTCACCTGACCCGTTCCGGTCGGAAGGATCCGCGACCAGGACAGGGACAGTCGATACGCGTCGAGGCCGAGTGTGGCCATCAGGTCTACATCGGATTCCCAGCGGTGATAGTGATCAGCGGCGACGACGCCGGTCTCACCACCGATAATCGCTCCGGGACGGTCACAGAAGTCGTCCCAAATCGAGCGTCCGCGACCGTCTTCGGCCACAGCTCCCTCGATTTGGTACGCCGCAGTGGCGGTCCCCCATACGAAAGCGGGCGGAAATTCTGGTACAGGTTGCAAACTCATGTGGGTCAGTTAATCAAAGAACGCTGCAAAACTCTCACCTTTGTTGGACACTCGACCAGTACGACGATCAAGTACCGTTCAGCCATCCCGACCGAACGAGACAGACGAGACAAAGGCCGCGCTTCATGACGGATCTTCCCCGCACCCTGACCAGGGCACGGATCGCCACATCAGTGGCGTTCGCACTCCAAGGATTTCTGCTCGCCACGATCTTGACGCAGCTTCCCAAATTTCGGGATCTTCTCGAACTCAGCGACAGCCTCGTCGTTGTCGCTGTCGTTATCGTGTCGGTCATCGCAGGCCTCGGCAGTGTCCTCGCCGAAGTGATCGCAGTACGGACATCGAGCAAGACGACACTGCGCGCGGGCCTCGCCGTCATCGCGATCTTCGGCGGAGCTATCGGAATTGCCCCGAACCAGATTGCCTTCTTCGTCTTCCTCGCGATCTACGGCATCGGACTCGGTATGGTCGATGCTGCCGCGAACATGCAAGCCGTCTCGATCCAACACGCCAAGGGACGCTTCATTCTGAGCTCGTTCCACGCCTCGTGGAGTGTCGGCGCCATTGTCGGAGCCCTGTTCGTCTCTGCCGCATCAGAACTCGATCTTTCGGTACGAACAATCCAGTTGTGCGCGGGAATCCTTGTCGGACTTCTACTTCTGGCCTTCGGCCCGCAGTTCCTCAATCGTTCCGAAACCAAGTCCGTCGACGCCGGCACATCCGGCAAGATCGACCTCACGGTTCCGATGCGAGTCTTCATCCTTCTCGGCGTCGCGATGGCCCTCTTCTATGCCGTCGACTTCAGCGTGGGCAACTGGTCCACCATGTTCCTCGAAGACGACCTGCTGGCAGACACCAGCACTGCTGCACTCTCGGTCGCGGCGTACCAGATTGCCGCACTCGTCGCCCGATTGACGGGCGACTACTGGGTGAGCAAATTCGGGGAAATCACCGTCGTTCGAATCGGTTCGCTGATCGGTGTCGCCGGCATGGCCGTTGTCGTGACTTCGCAGTCCCCCGTCGTTGCCATCATCGGCTTCACGATCGTCGGTATCGGTGTCCCGGTCATCGCCCCGATCTGCTTCAGCGCCGCCGGACGTATGGCTGCGCCCGGTCAGGTCGACGCCGTCATCGCACGCATCAACCTCTTCAACTATGTCGGAACGGTAGTCGGCGGCGGAATTGTCGGAGCCGTGGCCGCAGTCAGCGACTTGCGGGTCGGATTCCTGATTCCGCTGGTCTTCTGCGGAATTCTGATCGCCTTGGCCCCCGTCTTCGCCGTGAAGCAATTGACAGCCGAGGTACCCGAGAAAGCCTGACAGTCGTGTGCGGTGCGGCAAGTGATGTACTTGTCGCACCAATGCACGTGCACGAAGGGCAGAATTTACGTGACGATCACCGTTGACCGAGCTGGAATCTGGGACTCCGAAGCCATCGCCGATGTGGCGGCGGTGACATTCCCCCTCGCCTGTCCACCAGACGCTTCCGACGATGACATCAGTGCATTCATCGACAACGTTCTGTCCGTCGACAAGTTCTCCGAATACCTGACGGACCCGACGCGCACTGTCCTCAAGGTCATCTCCGGCGACGCCATCGTCGGATACGCGATGCTGATCGACGATGAGCCCACCGATCCAGATGTGCAGGCCGCGCTGACCCTGCGACCGACCACCGAACTGAGCAAGCTGTACGTTCTGCCCGGAAATCACGGAAGCGGTGCTGCCGCAGCGCTTATGGACGCGGCTATTTCACACGCACAGAAGTGTGGCAGCGCGGGAATCTGGCTCGGAGTGAACCAGGAGAACGTGCGCGCGCAGAAGTTCTACACAAAAAGGGGTTCACGCAGGTCGGTACCAAGACGTTTGTCGTCGGCGCCCAACTCCATCACGATTTCGTGATGGAGCGAGCGGTCTAACTAGTTGGCTGCAACCTCGAAGCGCGACAGAGCGAGCAGACGCGACGTCGCACGGAGGTACTTCTTCTTGTAACCGCCGGCCAGCATCTCCGGGGTGAAGATTTCGTCGAGACGTGCACCGGAAACGGTGACCGGGATGCTCGCGTCGTAGAGGCGGTCGGCAAGAACCACGAAACGCAGAGCCACCGACTGGTCTGTTGCGGGGTGAACGCCGTCGATGAAGACAGCGCGAACGCCCTCGACCAGCTTGTTGTACCGCGACGGATGCAACGTGCTGAGGTGCTTGCACAGCTCGTCGAAGTTATCGAGTGTTGCGCCGTCGATGGACGCCGCACGCGTCACCAGCTCATCCGAGGAAATCGGATCGGGGGCCGGCGGCAGGTCGCGGTGACGGTAGTCGGGACCGTCGACACGAATGGTCTCGAAGATCGATCCGAGCTTCTTGATCTCGCGCAAGAAGTCCTGCGCTGCGAAACGGCCCTCACCCAACTGGCCCGGCAACGTGTTGGATGTCGCGATGATCGACACGCCGCGTGCCGAAAGCTCCGAGAGCAACCGCGAGACGAGCATGGTGTCGCCCGGATCGTCGAGCTCGAATTCGTCGATGCACAGAACGCTGTGCTCGGAGAACGCCTCGACGGCCTTGTTGAAGCCGAGCGCGCCCACAACATGGGTCAACTCGACGAAGGTGCCGAAGGCTTTGGGCGAAGGAACACTGTGGAAAATCGACGCCAGAAGGTGCGTCTTACCGACACCGAAACCGCCGTCGAGGTACAGACCAGCACCGGTCGACGGAGTCTTCTTGCCGAACAATCCGCGACGTCCACCGCCACGAATCTTGGCTACGCGCTTGGAGAATTCCTCGGCCTTGGCGACAGCAGCCGACTGGCTCGGTTCCTTGGGATCAGGAATGTAGGAAGCGAAACTCACCTCGTCGAACATTGCGGGTGGGACCATTTGAGCTACCAATTGATCGGCGGGTACCACCGGGCTGCGATCGACAAGACGTTCATGCATCCCTCAAGCGTATCTACGTGGTGTGATCTCTCCTATGCACCGTACGCATATTGCGACCTACTTCACACCGGAGGATCCGGACGGCCTCCGTGCGCTCTACGCCTACCCGGAAAATCTCACGCACCCCTGGCTGCGCGTGAATTTTGTATCGAGCATCGACGGGGCCGTCTCCGTCAGCGGCGTGAGCGGTGGCCTGGGCACCCCGGCTGACAAGACTGTGTTCGGAATTTTGCGGGAACTCTGCGACGTCGTGGTTGTCGGAGCCGGTACTGCTCGCTCCGAAAATTACGGCGGAGCTGTGATGAGCGACGACGCTCAGGAACGCCGCGTCGACGCGGGCCTGGCACCCGTGCCGCCAATTCTGATCGTCTCGGCACGTGCATCGGTCGACCCGGACAGTCGATTGTTCCGAGACACCACGGTTCCTCCGATCCTCCTCGTCGGCCGCGACGCAGACCCCGTCGCCGTCGCGAACCTTCGCGCAGCCGGTGCCGACATTCACCGGAGCGACAATCCCGCGGTGCGGAGCATCGATATCGAGAAGGCAGTCTCCCAGTTGAATCTGCCTCGAATCCTTTGTGAGGGTGGACCTTCCCTGTTCGGCCAACTGATCGCAGACGACGCGGTCGACGAACTGTGCATCACCACCTCACCGCAACTCGTCGGCGGCGCGGCCGGACGAATTGCAACCTCCCCCCACGCCCTACCCACCCCGATGACACCCGCACACATCCTCACCGACGCCGACGGCACGATTCTCTCGCGGTGGGTTCGTCGCCGCCCGCGGCACTGAACCTGGCACTCTGGTCGGCATGCGCAGAGCGGCTTTGATTGCAGTAGTCCTGGCGACGTGTTGTGCCTGCGGAGCGGGCCCCTCACTTCGCCCTGTCGTAGCGGTCGAAGGTCACACCGGTGGAACCCCGGCCACAACCGACGCGTCGGGCACCGTGAGTCCGCCTGTCCCCGAACCTGCTGTCCCGAGCAACGACCTCCCCTGGCGCGACTGCAGCGGAACATCGCTGAGCGATCGGGCGTTGACCGCTGCAACCGCCGGCGTCATCCTCGAATGCGCCGAGTTCAGCGCGCCCATCGATGTCAGCGGCCAGATCGACGGAACATTCACGGCCGCCGCCACCCGCGCCCGAACGTCCTCGACGCCGGCTGACGCCTATCCCGTCGTATTTACATCCGGAACCGATCGCTCGTCCGGAAGCACCCTGGCGATGCTGGGATCGTCCGGTCTGACAGCCGTACTTGCCGCCCACCCGGTCGTCGCACTCGATCGCCGCGGAATCGACCGCTCGACGCCCATCGAATGCATGGAACCGGACATCCGCCGCGGGCTCGCCGACCTCGGTCAATTCGAACCGAGCACTTCGGGCGATGCCGCCGACGCCGTCTCCGAACTCGGCCACGACGCCACCATTGCGTGCACCGACTACCTGGAACCGCAGGAACTGAAGTTCGGCGCCGACGCGGCCGCCCAAGACATCGAGGCACTGCGCTCGCGCTGGGGCGTCGACACGATTGCACTCTGGGCCGCCGGTTCCGGATCCGACATTGCGTTGAGCTACGCCGCAGCCCATCCCGACAACCTTGCCCGGCTGATACTCGACTCACCGGCCCCGGTTGCCACTGACGCGGCTACCGAGGCCGAAAGCCACGTCCGAGGACAGGAAGCCGCTCTCACAGCGTTCGCCACGCGTTGCGCCGCACTCTCGTGCTCCCTCGGGCCCGATCCACACGCCGCCGTCGTCACACTGATGGAACGAGCCCGGAAGGGAGAGTTCCGCCCGTTGTCGGCGTCGTCGCTCGCGAACGCCATCTCCGCGAGCCTCGGGATCTCCGGACAGAACCGGCAGCTCGACACCACGGCCCTCGCCGACGCCCTGAGCGCGCTCGGTACCGGGAATCCGGTGCCGATGCGTGAACGCGCCGCCGCGGCCGAGAAGGATCTGGGCAGCGACGGTCAGTTTGTCGGACGCTGCACCGACGGTGGGCAGTGGCCGGGCGTCGGACGTGCACGCGAATTGCAGCAGACGTGGGGCGGCGCCTATCCGGTGTTCGGGAACGAAGCCGCCCTTGGGCTGTTGGCGTGCGCCAGCTGGCCGACCACCACCCCGACTCCCCTACCGACCACTCTGAAACCGACGGTCCTCGTGTTGAGCGGCCAGGCAGATCCCGCCGTCGGCAACAGCGGACTGGCCAGCGTCACCGGAGTGGTCACCAATGCGGGAACCCGGTTCGCCACCCTCGACTGGCAAGGCGCCGGTCACCCCGCGATGCAATCCAACTGCGCACAGAAGGCCGCCGTGTCCTACCTCGACAATCAAGCCTTGCCGTCCAACGGAAGTGTCTGCCCCGCCTGACACGTTGCGACGCTCCC
This sequence comes from Rhodococcus sp. OK302, assembly GCF_002245895.1. Classification (NCBI taxonomy): domain Bacteria; kingdom Bacillati; phylum Actinomycetota; class Actinomycetes; order Mycobacteriales; family Nocardiaceae; genus Rhodococcus; species Rhodococcus sp. OK302. The sequence goes on along the minus strand of NZ_NPJZ01000001.1, from coordinate 3,634,849 downwards.
CACTTCGCAAATTAGGGTGCATCCCCTATTACGGTCACCCTTCGGTGTACCGTTCCGAAGTGTTCCTTAGACAGCTCGAGCCTCGTACAGGGCGGACAACCCAACAAGTCGTCAACTACGTTTTGTGGCCGATCGCCGTGATGACCGTGATCAATCGCGTCGTCGTCAAAGCCGTCAACGGGGCGATCACCGATGACTTCCGGCCGGTTTACAACGCAGCTCTGGCGTTCTGGAACGGCCGACCGGTGTACACCGCCGACTTCAATTCGGTAGATCCGCATTACCTCTACCCACCATCCGGTTCGCTGTTGATGGCACCACTCTCCATCCTGGATCCGGAACGGTCCCGCTGGCTTTTCATCGGTGTCAACGCAGTTGCCGTCCTGGTCGCGTTGTATCTACTGCTGCGCCTGTTCGATCTGAAGATCAGCTCCATCGCCGCACCGATCGTCGTTCTGGCTGCGTTCACGTCGGAGACGGTCACCAACACTCTGATCTTCACCAATATCAACGGCATCGTGCTACTCAGCGAAATGGCATTCCTGCTGTTCCTGATGCGCCGAAAAGACCTGTGGGCAGGCGCCGCAATCGGTATCACCCTCGCCATCAAGCCCACACTGGCCCCACTTCTGTTGCTGCCGTTGGTCCGTGGGCAGTGGAAGGTATTTGTCACCGCACTCGGAATCCCGTTCATCCTCACCGTCGTCGCAGTACCGCTTTCTGCCGATCCGATGGCGTTTGTCGAACGCACCGTCCCGTATCTGCTGGAATCTCGCGACTACTTCAACAGTTCGATCGTGGGGAACGGCGCCTACTTCGGCCTGCCCGAGTGGCTGATCCTGTCGCTCCGAGCGATGTTCGCCGTCATGGTCCTCGTATCGCTGTGGCTGCTGTACCGCTACTACCGCAACGACGAACTGTTCTTCCTCACCACCACAACCGGCTTGATCATGACGGCGTCGTTCCTGCTGCCGTCACTGGGCCAGATGTACTACTCGATGATGCTGTTCCCGCTCCTCATGTCGGTGATGCTCAAGAACTCGGTGATGCGAAACTGGCCGGCCTGGCTTGCCGTCTACGGTTGCATGACCTTCGACGACTGGTGGTCACTGCGATGGCCCGCCTTCGGCCGAGCAGCCGAGTACATGAAGAGCACTCTCGGCTGGAGTTTGCTCCTGATCGTGATCTTCTGCGTCTTGGGCTACCGGTACCTCGTTGCACGACGGGAAGGCCGACTGGACCGCGGAATCGACCCCGCCTATCTACTGGATCCACCACTCGAAGCGCCTTCACCTGCGCGCGAAGCCGAACCTGCAGTGAAGGATTAGCGTAGAGATATGAGTTCTCCAGACAGCGTCCCCGAAGTCACCCTCACCGAGAGCGAGTGGCGAGAGAAACTGACCCCGGCCGAGTACGCGGTCCTGCGTCAAGCGGGTACCGAGCGACCCAATGTCGGTGAGTACACCAACACCACTACTGAAGGTGTGTACTCCTGTCGGGCTTGCGGCGCCGAACTGTTCCGCAGCACCGAGAAGTTCGAATCGCACTGCGGTTGGCCGTCATTCTTCGATCCGGCCAACTCCGACGCCGTGATCCTCAAAGAAGATGTGAGCCTGGGCATGCGCCGCGTCGAGGTTGTGTGCAAAAAATGCCACAGCCACCTCGGCCACGTCTTCGAAGGCGAGGGGTACCCCACCCCGACAGATCAGCGGTACTGCATCAACTCGATTTCCCTGGTTTTGCATCCCGCGCAGTAACCGATCATGAGTTGATTGTGAAGAATTCTGTTCGCTGAGCGAGCTGAATCCTTCACAATCAGCGGTCCTAGCCGGGTAATTTTGTCCACAACTCGATGCGATGTGCGGGATCCCGTCGAAATAGCGAACTAATGTGCACTCAGGCACGGCTCAGGTCACTCCGCGCAGAAGAACGCGTCCGATCGCCACATACAGTGCAGCGGCCATTCGATTCGGCGGCACAACCCGGGCAGACGGTCACGTCCTCACCGTAATCCCTGGTAAGCCGTCTCATTCAGAAATTCCAGTTCAGAAGGTTCGACGTCACACCCACCGCAGCAAGATCGTCGGTGCGGGCAATCAATCCGTCTTTCACCGATCCCGTTGCTCCACCGACGGCGCCGGACGTGATGTCCGTGATTGAGGCATCACCGCCGGTGACCTCCTTGGTGACGACGGCGGCGGATGCTCCGCTCACTGCGTCATCCATCCCGTTACGGGCGATCCGCTGATAGGGAGTTGTGGCCGCGCCTGTAACGGGATGGGCAACATTGCTGGTGGCCGAGGTGGTTTTCAGGACGCCATTCGCGGCTCCTTTCACAAACGCGTCGCGCCCCTCGGTTACGACCTTCCCGACGTCGACGGACTGCCGATGATCCATCGTCATCTGCCCCAATTGAATGACAAGGCCGGAAAAGACGGCCGACGCAGCTTCTACGGCAGCGGCCTCGAGTACCCGGATCAGTAATTGTCGCAACAACATTCGAACAGTCAGCGCAGTCGCCACTTCAGCGGCAGCGGCTCCCACGGTGCTCAGACCCAAAGTCGGTATCGCGGCGGCGGCCATACTCGCAAGCTCAATTGCGAGGGCAATCAAAGCCGCAATGATCGACAGCTTGGTGTATTCGATGTCGGTTGCAGTCGAGTCACAGGATTCCCCCAGTTCTTTTGCCGCTGAGATCAACCGATCAAAGACGTCTGCAACGCCACCGGAATCGCCCCAGAATGCGGCCAGTGAATCATGCATCTCGCCGTCGATCGCAGAAAGCGCTCCCCGAGCGGCCGCATCACCAAATTCAGAGGCGGTTCCCAACGCCGCTGCCATCTCCGCCCAGGCATCCCCCAGACGCCACAAGGACGTCTCATCGCCGTCGGGCCAGTCGCTGCCCACCGCTACGCTCGCAACTGCTTGCAGATATCCCGGAATCTCGATTCCCATCAGAGCCCACCCGCCAGATTGTCGGCTAGTCGTGCGTCGATGCTCTCGAAGTTCGCTGTTGTCCGAAATAACGCGTCGGTGAGATTGCGCAATGCACCGGCCGTCATCGTGACACCGGCAAGGACCGATTCAGAACCCGGCAGGTAAGCAGAAGCGAAGGTGACCCCGAAAGTGTCGGTGCCCCAACTCGGCCCCTCGGCAGCCATCACTTCTTCGATTTTGAGCCGAGCTTCCTCGAGGTCCCGTGAAATGCTCGCGAATCTCGGCGCAACCGAACGCATCTCCTCGACATCAATCCAGAATTCAGGCATTGCCGGCGCTCCTCAGAACAGTACGGTTCCAGATCGATCGGTCGTCAACCGTGACCGCCGGCGCCTCATCACGCAAACTCGGCGCTCCCGGAATCAGATCCGGCAGATCCACCTGTGCTGCGGCTATGAACGGCCTCAGTATCTCGGCGTTCTGTCGGCGCATGTCCGCCGCGGCCAATCCTGCGGTCGCCAGAACGGCAGCGGCGAGTTTCCGCGGTGTCGTCCGGGAGAACGCGTCAGGAGAAAATTTGACGCCGACAACCGCGCCCGAAGCATTGACGACAATCTCCACGGAACCGTCCGCAGATCGGGCATGCGCCGTGGAGAGAGCGATCGCCTCTTGAGCTTCGGCCAGCCGCGCAGTCCGGGTTCGCAGATCATCCATCATCGAATCGATCTGTCCCCGAAGGACTTCGGATCTCCCCCGCACCGAATCCATGTCAGCTGTACTCACGATGGCCCCCACCTCGCTCGACGTACTCGCCTGAAATTCAGGCGCTCACCAAGTTCGACGCGATCAGTGGCCGATCGGTTCCGCTAGTAGTTGATTGTGGTAGCCGCGCCGGGGAATCCTGTGACAGGCTCGAAGAGATCTCGTCGCCAAGACGACGACGGGCGACCCAGCGACACACCACACTGCGGGAGCTTGGCATGGGACTCATTCACATCGACCTGTTCACCACACTCGACGGCGTCGCGCAAGCGCCCGGCGGTCCGGACGAGGACACCGACAGCGGGTTTACGTTCGGCGGCTGGCAGGCGCCTCTCCTCGACGAGGTCGTCGGTGAGCAGGTCGAGTCCGGTATGGCCGGGATGGACGCACTGCTGCTCGGCCGTCGGACCTACGACATCTTCGCCGCCTACTGGCCAGACGCGGGGGGCGACATCGCGCGACGGTTCAACAGCGTCCCGAAATACGTGGCTTCGCGCCGCGCGCAGACTCTCGAATGGGCCGACTCCACACTGCTGGTTCGGGATACCGCGGCCGCTGTCCGCGAGCTTCGCAACCGCCACTCGAACACCCACGTCATCGGCAGTCTCGACTTCGTTCAGACCCTGTTCGCGGAGCGACTCTTCGATCGGCTGACCCTGTGGGTGTACCCGATCCTGCTCGGCGATGGAAAGAAGGTCTTCGCCGACGGGGTTGTTCCGACGAATCTCACCCTCGTCGAACCTGCCGTCACCTCACCGAAGGGCGTGGTGCGTGCGCGCTACATGCTCGCCGACGGGACGCCCGGCGTCGGTGACATGTCGGTCAGCGCGTAAGCAGGACCGGAGGATCGAACGCGCGGATCGGCGGAAGGTCCCCGTCGAACTTCTCGATCTGCACCAGCACATGCTGACCGGTGCAACCGTGGGACAGCGAGGACGTACCGACATCCGGCGTCAGAACATTCGGGTTTCCGTGAACACACATTGCGTCGGGATCAGCGGGGTCGAGAGGGTCGTACCAAGCGCCGGTGGAAAGCTGAACGACATCGGGATGCATCCCCGAATCGATCACCACACCCGCCAGACACGCACCGCGGTCGTTGAACACTCGCACGACATCGCGCGCGACGAGACCTCGCTCGGCCGCCGCAGCGGGGTGCAGACGAATCGGTTCACGACCGAAAATCTTCGACGCCTGACTTACGGCGCCATGGTCGAGCTGACCGTGGAGGCGTGTCTTGGGCTGGTTGGCGATGAGGTGGAGCGGAAACTGCTCCGCGCGTTGACCGTTCAACCACTCTTCGGGTTCGTACCAACGAGGGTGCCCTTGGCAGTCGTCGTAGCCGAACGATTCGATGGTCTCGGAGAAGATCTCGATCTTCCCGCTGGGTGTCCCCAGCGGATTCTCCTCGGGGTCCTCGCGGAACTCTCCGAACAGGATCAAACTGTCCTGTGTGCGCATCCGGTAGTGACCGTCGGCCCAGAAATCCTCGAACGCCGGGGTGTTGCCGCCGTCGGCGTCCACAGCGGGCCGCCACTGACTGTAGAGATGCTCGATCCATTGCTGCGACGATCGCCCTTCGGTGAACTCCTCACCGAATCCGAGCGCGTGGGCGAGCGCTGCAAAGGTCTCGTAGTCGTCGCGGGCATCCGCAAACGGCGGAACGACCTGATGCATCGCGACCAGTACCGCGTCATTTCTGGTGCAGCTGAGATCGTTTCGCTCGAGAGACGTCGTCGACGGCACCACGATATCGGCGTTCTTGGCCATCGGAGTCCAGTACGGCTCGTGAACGACGATGGTGTCGGGCCTGGCGAAGGCGCGTCGCAGACGCGACAGTTCCTGATGATGATGGAACGGATTTCCGCCCGCCCAATAGACCAACCGGATATCGGGATAGGTGAGACGTCTGCCGTCGTAGTCGAATTCTTCACCCGGCGAGAGCAACAAATCGGAGATTGCGGCAACGGGGATGAAGTCGGCGACTGGGTTACGCCCCTGCGGAAACGTGGGCAGCGGGTACGGGACCGGAGCCATCCCCGGTTCGTTCATCGAGCCGTAGCCGTGCCCGAAACCGCCTCCCGGAAGCCCGATCTGACCGAGCATCGCCGCGAGAGTGACGCCCATCCACGGGGCTTGTTCACCGTGCTTGATGCGTTGCAACGACCACGTGACCGACACCAATGTGCGGCCGGACGCCATCCTCCGGGCCAGACTCGCGATCGTGGCCGCCGGTACACCCGAAATCTCCTGCGCCCACTGCGAATCCTTCGGAACACCGTCGGAGCGTCCGAGCAGGTAGTCCTCGAAACGTTCGTAGCCGACGCAGTAACGATCCAAGAAGGCACGATCGTGAAGACCTTCCGACGCGAGCACGTAGGCCAACGCCAGCATGATCGCCACGTCGGTTCCGGGAATCGGTGAGATCCAGTCACATTCGCCGTCGAGGTCGTCGCGCAACGGGCTGAAGGAGACGATCTTGCCACCGCGGTCACGGAACGAATTCAATGCACCACTTGTCGGATGATCGCTGCTACCACCAGCATTGACGCCGGTGTTCTTGATCGGAACGCCACCGAAGCACACCAGTAGGTCGGAGTGTTCCGCAATGACGTCCCATGACGTGGAGCGTTCGAACAACTGGCTGTGGGTGCCGACTACGTGGGGCATGATGACGCCCGTCGCGCCGAGCGAGTAGCTGTGAACCGACTTGGTGTAGCCGCCGAGTTGATTCAGAAATCGGTGAACTTGGCTCTGCGCGTGATGGAATCGACCGGCGCTGGCCCAACCGTACGAGCCACCGAAGATCGCATTATTGCCATGGGTATCGACTACCCGGCGCAATTCACGTGAGAGCAGTTCGGTCAGTTCTTCCCACGACACCGAGACGAACTCGTCGGATCCCCGGCGTTCGGTGGGACCCGGACCGTTCTCGAGCCACCCTCGGCGCACTGCCGGGCCGGTTACCCGGCTCCGACTGCGCACCGAACCGGCGAAGTTTCCGAGCATCGGCGAGGGATCGGAATCGCCCTCGTGCGGATGCACAGCGGTTACTTCGCCGGCCACTGATTCGGCGGTGAACATGCCCCAATGAGAGGTGTGCTGAAAACGCCGATTCGGTGTGGTGGTCACAGAAACTACTTTCAGGGAAGCGAGAGAACCAGCTTCTCGATGTCGACGCGCGGTCCCGTGAAGAACGGAACTTCTTCACGCACGTGCAGACGAGCCTCGGTGGCACGCAGGTCACGCATGAGATCGACGATACGGATCAGTTCCGGTGCCTCGAACGCAAGAATCCACTCGTAGTCGCCGAGGGCGAAGGCCGGCACCGTGTTGGCGCGGACATCCTTGTACGCACGCGCAGCCATGCCGTGATCGGCGAGCATCTTGCGACGATCCTCGTCGGGAAGCAAGTACCACTCGAGTGAACGCACAAACGGGTAGACGCAGATGTAGTCGCCCGGCTCCTCGCCCGCGATGAATGCCGGGACGTGGCTCTTGTTGAACTCCGCCGGACGGTGAACAGCCGAGTTGCTCCACACCGGAGCACTGATCTTGCCCAGCGTCGTGGTGCGACGGAAGTCCGAGTACGCAGCCTGCAACTGTTCGATGCTGGCCGCGTGGGTCCAGATCATGAAGTCCGCGTCGGCGCGCATTCCGGCGATGTCGTAGATACCGCGAACTTCGACGCCCTTGTCTTCGAGACCCTCGAAGAACAAGCGAGCGTCCTTGACCGCAGCTTCCCGATCATCGCCCAACACACCGGGTTCCACCTGGAACACGGAGAACATGAGGTAACGAATTTCAGAGTTCAGTTTGTCGAAATCAAGGCGTGCCATGGCTCTATGGTGCCACCCCGTCGCAGATCTGTGCAGCCGCCGTCGTAGCGACTGCAACACACGCCGGAACTCCGACGCCGCGGAGCCAGGACCCGGCCACTTCCACGCCCGCGAGTTCCGCGACGCCGTGCTCGATTTCGGCCACCATCGCCGTGTGACCTGGGGCGTACTGAGGAAGTCCGCCGTGCCACCTCTGAACAAACGCCGCTGCCGGATCGTCAGTGATTCCCGTCACGCTCGACAGATCTTCGCGTGCGAGCGCAATCAGTTCCTCATCCGGGCTCTCGACGATCTCGGCTGCGCCGAACCGGCCGAACGACGCCCGCACCAGGTGATCGCCGCGCTGCGCCAGGTGTGTCCACTTCCGACTGGACAGGGTGAAAGCTTTAGCCGTGAGGTTGGCATCGGTCGCAACCAGGATCCCGGAATTCTGCGGTAGATCGATGTCACCAGCGAACCGCAGTGCCACGACGGCCGACGACGCGAGTTGGATCTGTGCCGCGGTACGCGCGGCTTCCGGCGCTACCTCGGCCAAGAGCGCCGCGGCTGCCGGCGCCGGCACCGCCAAAATTACGGCGTCAACAGTTCCGACCGGGTCGACAAACCATCGTGTGCTGTCTCGTCGCAAACCGGAGGCCGCCCCCGTGATCACCTTCGCACCGGATGCGCCGAGCAACGCGTCGAGCAGAACCCCGTAACCGTCCTTCAGTGCCCCGAAAACCGGCCCGGGGGCGGGCGTCGGCAAAGCCGCTGCGACGGCGTCGGAAAGGCTCGTGGCGCCCGCGTCGAGAGCTGCAGCAAGGGTGGGCAAGGCAGCGCGGACGCCGATGGTTTCAGCCAACCCCGAGTACACGCCACCCAGTAAGGGGTCCACGCTGCGACGCACCACTTGATCGCCGAATCTTTCCGAGACCAAGTGGGCGACACTGCAATCCGATCCACGTTCCCACTGGAACGGAACATCCCGCTCGGCGGCGATCCGGGACAGCGTGTCCGGAGATACAAGATCCGCGACTGCGTCGCCACCGGCCGGGATACCCATCAGGGTTCCAACCGGAAGGCGATGCAATGACCCTTGCGACCAGATCAACGGACTCAGGCCCGCCGGATACACAATCTGATCCGAAAGCCCGAGCTCAGCCAACAGCGCGGGGACCTCGGGCCGACGCGCAATGAACGCCTCGGCTCCGATGTCTACCGGGCCACTGCCGAGATCGACTGTGCGCAGCTTGCCGCCCAGACGGGGACTGGTCTCGACAATCGTGATGTCGGCATCAGGACCCAACCGAGAGCGAAGCCGGTAGGCGGCAACCAAACCGGAAATCCCACCGCCGATCACCGCCACCGAAACGCTCACAGCGAATGCACCAGCTCCACCGCCGCCGTGATCGCCGCGGGATCGGTGTCGGGGAGAACACCGTGTCCGAGGTTGAAGATGTGTCCGATCGCGCCGGCTTCGATCGCGCGATCGCCTTCAGCGGCAATGCGCCTGACCTCACGGTTGATCGCCTCAGGACCGGCAAACAGCACCGCCGGATCAAGGTTGCCCTGCAAAGCCTTGCCCGGACCGACACGCGTCGCGGCAACGTCGAGCGGAATACGCCAGTCGACGCCCACGACGTCGGCCCCGGCTTCACCCATCGCGCCGAGTAGTTCACCCGTCCCCACACCGAAGTGGATGCGCGGCACTCCGGCGCCGGCTACCTCGGCCAACACGCGCTCGGAATGCGGCAGCACGAACTCGCGGTACTCGGCCAAGGACAGTGCACCGGCCCAGGAGTCGAACAACTGCACTGCGTCGACGCCGGCATGAAGCTGCGCCTGCAGGAAGCAGATAGTGATGTCTGCGATCTTCCCCAGCAGCTGGTGCCACGTCTGCGGGTCCGAAAGCATGAGCGCCTTGGTCTTCTCGTGGTTCCGGCTGGGACCACCCTCGACCAGATACGACGCCAAGGTGAAGGGCGCGCCGGCGAAGCCGATCAGCGGCACCGTGCCCAACTCTGCGGTGAGCAGTCGCACGGCCTGCGAGATCGCGCCGACCTCTTCCGGTACCAATCGCGGCAAAGCAGCGACATCGGCGATCGAGCGCACGGGATCGGCCACCACGGGGCCGACGCCGGCAACGATGTCGAGATCGATACCCGCGGCCTTCAGCGGGACCACGATGTCGGAGAACAGGATTGCTGCGTCGACGTCATGACGACGGACGGGTTGCATCGTGATCTCACAAACCAATGCCGGATCGAAGCACGATTCCAGCATTCCGACTCCGGCGCGAATCTTTCGGTACTCCGGAAGCGAACGGCCGGCCTGTCGCATGAACCACACCGGACGCCGACTCGGAGTCCGACCGGTGGCCGCAGCCAACAACGGTGCGTCCGGAAGTACTCGCCGGGCGCTGTATTCCGCCGACCCGATGGTGCCTGAATTCAAGTTGTCCAACCCGCTCATCAATCCTCGCGCTCTCCGCCAACGTGTGTCTTCGACCGACCTCAATGCTGCCATGTTCGCCGCAGTAGGAAGGCCACGTCATCTTTAGTGAGCCCCGACACATACCGACTGTTGAGTCTTCCTTTACTATTTCGGGAGCCACATCGCACTCGGTCGGCGCGCCTCCACCCCGGCAGCGATTTCCGCGACTAACGTCCTGACCTGTGACGACTTCCGGATCGACCGCCGACCCGGCCGAGTTTCGTGCCGCAATTGCCGCAATGGCTTCCGCGCAGGTCCGGCCAGAGATCGAAGTCGGGCCCATCCGTCCGCCGCAGCGACTCGCCCCGTACAGCCATGCCGTCGGCGCCGAGGTACTTCATCCCGAATCGGACACGATTTCGGAACAGTCCGAAGGCGACGCGTTCGGCCGACTCATCCTCCTGTTCGATCCGGACGGCGATGAAGCCTGGAACGGGACGATGCGCCTGGTGGCCTACATTCAGGCCGATCTCGACGAGTCCCTCGCCTCCGATCCACTACTTCCCGAGGTTGCGTGGAGTTGGCTGGTGGACGCCCTCGAAGCCGGATCGGAACCTTATGTGGCTCTTGGCGGGACAGTGACGGCAACTACGTCGGTCCGCTACGGCGATATCGCGGGACCTCCGCGAGCGCATCAACTGGAGCTTCGAGCGTCGTGGACTGCAACGTCGACAGAATTGTCACACCACGTGGAGGCGTTCTGCGAAGTGCTGGCGTATGCCGCGGGCTTACCTCCCACGGGGATAACCACATTGTCGCGGAAGAATGACTGAGACCACACACCGCGTTTGGGCATTCTCCATAATCTCGACTAGAACCCGTTCTAAAGTGGGTAGATGCAACGTCTCAGCGGACTCGACGCAACCTTCCTCTACTTGGAAACCTCGACACAACTCCTCCACGTCTGTGGCCTAGTCGTACTGGACCCGTCGACAATTCCCGGCGGATACGACTTTCGGACCCTCATGGGTGAGTTGGACTCCCGAATGGCAGGGATGCCGACATTCCGGCGCAAGCTGAAAGATTCGCGACTCAACCTCGATTACCCGGTGTGGGTCGACGATCACGATTTCGACATCGAACGCCATTGCCATCGCACGTCGGTTCCCGCTCCCGGTGGCCATGACGAATTGGCGGAACTTGCCGGACACATCGCCAGCCAACCGCTGGATCGCTCTCGCCCGCTGTGGGAGATGTGGGTCATCGAGGGCCTCGCCGACGGCCGTGTTGCCGTCATGTCGAAGATTCATCACAGTGCCGCTGACGGCATCACCGGCGCAAATCTGCTGGCGCAACTGTGCAGCTTGGAACCGGAGTCCCAGTCGTTGGTGGACACGACGGCCGAGAGTGCCGGCGATGCGAGCACACTCGATATCGCCGTCGGAGGCTTGCTCGCCGTGATCGCTCGGCCTGCTCGCATCGCCAGACTTGTCCCCGGCGGCATCGCCATGCTCCCCAAATGGGTGACGCGTGCCCGCAAGGGCGAGGCCATGCCGGCGCCGTTCACTGCCCCGCGCACGTCGTTCAACGGAGCAATCACCGGACACCGCAACGTAGCTTTCGCCCAACTCGACCTTGCCAAGGTGAAGGCCGTCAAGGACCGATACGGCGTCAAGGTCAACGACGTCGTGCTGGCGCTGTGCGCCGGAGCGTTGCGGAGCTACCTCCAAAGCCGCGACGAACTTCCGACCGATCCGCTGGTCGCGATGGTTCCCGTGTCCGTTCACGGCAAATCCGACCGGGCCGGCACCAACCAGATCTCGGGCATGTTCACCCAGCTCAGCACCCAGATCGCCGACCCTGTCGAGCGCCTCCTCGCCATCAGTGACTACAACGTGACCTCGAAGAATCACAATGAGGCGTTGGGCGCGAACATGCTTCAGGACTGGTCACAGTTCGCGTCACCCGCAGTCTTCGGCGCGGCGATGCGCGTCTACTCGTCACTCAAGCTCGCTGAGCGTCACCCCGTCGTGTCGAATCTGGTGGTCTCCAATGTTCCCGGACCGCCGGTTCCGCTGTACTTCCTGGGCGCGCAGATCAAGGGAATGTTCCCGCTGGGTCCCATCTTTCACGGCGCCGGACTCAACGTGACGGTCATGTCGCTCGACGGCAATCTCGACGTGGGAATTGTCAGTTGCACGGATCTGGCGCCCCAATTGCACGAGCTCGCGCAGGGATTCGGCACGGCGCTCGACGAACTCTTCGAGGCAGACCCGATATCCGAGGCAGACGATCAAGGCGAGCAACGCGACGGGGAACGGGACGTAACTACCCTGCCCTCTGCGACGTAGAGTCATTGATCATGTCCGAAGTCACCGATGATGCAGCCGAGCCCACCTCCGATGTAGAACCCTTGCTGGTACCACGCGACGGTGTGCCGGACGTTATCGCCACCGCTGCGGGACTCGCCCACGCCGCAGCGGCGCTGGCAGCAGGAACCGGACCGTTGGCCGTCGATGCCGAGCGGGCATCAGGCTTCCGCTATTCGGCACGGGCGTACCTGATTCAGCTTCGCCGTGCGGGTGCAGGATCGTTCCTGATCGATCCGATTCCCATTGCAGCGGACATGGCACCTCTCGCAGAGGCGATCAATCCGTTGGAATGGGTCCTGCATTCCGCCGATCAAGACCTTCCCGGACTCGCGGAACTGGGCCTGTATCCGGCCGTACTTTTCGACACCGAACTGGCAGGCCGACTCGCCGGATTCGAACGAGTCGGCCTTGCCGCGATCGTCGAACGCACCCTGCGCGTAGAACTTCGCAAGGGGCACGGTGCCGCCGATTGGTCCACGCGTCCGTTGCCGGCGCCGTGGCTCAACTATGCGGCTCTTGATGTCGAGGTACTGCTCGAACTTCGCGACGCCATGGAAGAGGAACTGCGCTCGCAAGGAAAACTCGAGTGGGCGAAAGAGGAATTCGAGTACATCCGCCTGGCCGGCCCGTCGAAGCCGAAGCCGGATCGCTGGCGTCGGACGTCGCACATCACGTCTCTCAAGACCACTCGACAACTGGCTGCGGTGCGGGCACTCTGGCAAGCACGCGAAAATCTCGCCCGCAAGCGCGACGTGTCCCCCAGCCGGGTGCTTCCGGATTCGGCAATTATCGACGCCGCACTCAAGGATCCCCGGTCGATGGACGCACTGCGTTCGCTTCCCGTCTTCGGTGGTCCGCGGCAGCGACGCTATTCACGAATCTGGATGGATGCCCTGGAGTCAGCGCGGGCTCTGCCCGAGAGCGAACTTCCGTCCAAGACTCCCGCGATCATCGGCCCGCCCGCCGCCGGACGTTGGGCTCGTCAGGATCCCGCGGCTGCCGATCGGCTGACTGCGGCCCGCGCCGCTTTGTCGGACGTCAGTGCCGAAGTTTCCGTTCCCGTCGAAAACTTGCTGCAACCGGACCTGGTACGACGCTTGTGCTGGGACTGGAAGCTGGAACCCGGTTCCGACATCGACGTCGTCACGGACGCGGTCGAGACCAAACTCACTTCCGGTGGCGCACGAGACTGGCAACGCACTTTGACGGTTCCCGTCCTTGCCGAAGCTCTGAACTCCGTGGTTCCGAGCGAACCGGAAGAGGTCGCAGCAGAATCCTGAGGTGATGCGCGCGTAGGTGGTGGAGCAATTCGGCACGTTAAGTTACCGGCCAGTAACGGGCAGTAGTACGCTTGTTGCAAGGCCGGACGCTTGGCCGTGATCGCCGAACCGTAAGTCTCACCCGCTTTACGCGTGGTGGGCATCTCCATCAGGAGGAATTCGCGTGGCTCCATCCACACACAACCAACGCAACGTCGTCTTTGTCGACGGCATTCGCACCCCGTTCGGCAAAGCAGGCCCCAAGGGCATGTACGCCGAGACGCGTGCCGACGACCTCGTCGTCAAAGCCATCCGCGAACTGCTTCGCCGTAACCCCCAGCTGGATCCGGCACGGATCGACGAAGTAGCGATTGCAGCCACCACGCAGACCGGTGACCAGGGTCTGACCATCGGCCGCACCGCCGCGATCCTCGCGGGCCTGCCCGAGTCGGTCCCCGGATTTGCCATCGACCGCATGTGTGCCGGCGCAATGACCGCCGTGACCACCACCGCGTCGGGCATCGGCTTCGGTCAGTACGACGTCGTCGTCGCCGGCGGCGTCGAGCACATGGGCCACCACCCGATGGGTGAGGGCGCAGACCCCAACCCGCGTTTCCTCGCCGACCGCCTGGTCGACCCGAGCGCCCTCGTGATGGGTAACACCGCCGAGAACCTGCACGACCGGTTCCCGACCATCACCAAGGAACGTACCGACGCGTACGCCGTGAACAGCCAGAACAAGTACGACGCAGCCAAGAAAGCCGGCTTCCTCGCCGACACCCTGGTTCCTGTCGCCACCCGCAGCGCCACCGGCTGGGGCCTCGCCACCGAGGACGAGCCGCCGCGTCCCGGAACGACCGTCGAAGATCTTGCAAAGCTCAAGGCTCCGTTCCGTCCCGCCGGCCGCATCACCGCCGGTAACGCCGCCGGACTCAACGACGGCGCCACCGCAGCCCTGCTCGCCGGTGAAGACACCGCAGCAGAGCTCGGCCTGCCCGTCGGCATGCGCATGGTCGGCTTCGCCTACCAGGGCGTCGACCCCGCAGTCATGGGCATCGGCCCGGTTCCGGCCACCGAGAAGCTTCTCGCTCGCACCGGCCTGAAGATCGAAGACATCGGACTCTTCGAGATCAACGAGGCATTCGCCGTTCAGGTCCTCGCGTTCCTCGAGCACTACGGAATCGCCGACGACGACGCGCGCGTCAACCAGTGGGGCGGCGCCATCGCGTGCGGCCACCCCCTCGCTTCGACGGGCGTGCGCCTCATGACGCAGCTCTCGCGCCAGTTCGCGACGCGTCCCGACGTGCGCTACGGCTTGACCACCATGTGCATCGGTCTCGGAATGGGTGGCACCGTCATCTGGGAAAACCCGAACCACGCTGATTACCAGGCAGGAGTCTAAGAGATGTCTGATATTGCAACAGCATTCGCCGACGAGGTCGTGACGAACGCGTACACCAAGATCATCTCGGTCCCCGGCATCGAGGGTCCGTTCGCGTTGATCACCCTGGACAACGGGTTCGATCACACCAAGCCGTCGTCCTTCGGTCCCGGCGGACTCGCGGCATTCGACGCGGCTCTCGACGAAGCCTTCGCAGCCAACCCGGTTGCCATCGCCGTCACCGGCAAGCCGTTCATCTTCGCTGCCGGCGCAGACCTCAAGGGTGTCCCCGCGATCACCTCGCGTGAGCAGGGTCTCGAGCTGGGACGCTTGGGCCACAAGGTTTTCCGACGCCTTCGTGAATCCTCCGTTCCTACCTTCGCCTTCATCAACGGCGTGGCGCTGGGCGGCGGTCTCGAAGTGGGCCTGCACAGCCACTACCGCACCGTTGCCGCCAATGCGGGCGCTCTCGGCCTGCCCGAAGCCTTCCTCGGCCTCGTACCCGGTTGGGGCGGAACACAATTGCTCCCCAACCTCGTCGGTCCCGCGAACGCTGTCACGGTGGTCATCGAGAATTCGTTGAACCAGAACAAGGTGCTCTCCCCGAAGAAGGCACTCGAGCTCGGCGTCGTCGATATCGTTCTCGATTCCGCCGATTTCATCGAGCAGTCTCTCGCGTGGGCCGCTCAGGTTCTCGCCGGAACCATCACCCCCGCTCGCCCCGAGATCGATCGCGGTCAGGGCTGGGACGACGCCATCGCCCGCGCGAAGGCGATTGTCGACGGCAAGACCAAGGGCAACGCTCCCGGCGCGGTCAAGTCCGTCGAGCTGCTCGAATTGGCTCGCACCACTGACATCACCGATCCGGCTTCGCTGGACAAGGGCTTCGCGGCCGAGGACGAGGCTCTGGCCGAACTCCTTCTGACCGACGAACTTCGCGCCGGCCTGTACGCCTTCGACCTGGTGAACAAGCGCGCCAAGCGTCCCGCCGGAGCTCCGGATCGTTCGCTGGCCCGCAAGGTCAACGGCGTCGGCATCGTCGGTGCCGGCCTGATGGCCAGCCAGCTCGCACTGCTGTTCGTCCGCCAGCTCAAGGTGCCGGTCATCTTGACCGACATCGATCAGGAACGCATCGACAAGGGTGTCGGCTACGTCCACACCGAGATCGACAAGCTCCAGGGCAAGGGACGCCTGTCCCCCGACGCCGCGAACCGCCTCAAGGCACTCGTGTCCGGCTCGCTCGACAAGGCTGCATTCGCGAAGACCGACTTCGTCATCGAAGCCGTCTTCGAGAACATGGACGTCAAGAAGAAGGTCTTCGCGGAACTCGAGCAGTTCATCGCTCCCGAGACCATCCTCGCGACCAACACCTCTTCGCTCTCCATCACGGAGATGGCCGAGGGTCTCGCTCATCCCGAGCGTGTTGTGGGATTCCACTTCTTCAACCCTGTCGCAGTTCTTCCCCTCCTCGAGATCATCAAGGGCGAGAAGACCGACGACGCAACGCTCGCAACAGCATTCGCGACCGCAAAGTCACTGAAGAAGTCCGCTGTGCTCTGCGGCGACAAGGCCGGCTTCGTCTTCAACCGCCTGGTCACCCGCACCCTCGGTGAGGTCATGTCCGCCGTCGACGAAGGCACCCCCTTCGACGTCGCCGACAACGCCATCGCCGAACTGGGCATGCCGATGTCGCCGTTCATGCTCCTCGCTCTCGTCGGACCCGCAGTCGCGCTGCACACCGGCGAGACCTTGCAGGCGTCGTACCCGGAGCGGTTCACGTCCAGCCCCGGCCTCGAGGCTCTGGTCGAGGCTCGCAAGCCCGGCGTCTGGACCTGGGGCGAGAACGGCCAGACCGTCGACCCCGAGGTTGCAGCACTGTGGCCCCAGGGCGACAAGGTCTCCACCTCGGAAGAGGTACTCGAACGCACGCGCCGCGCTATGGCCGAGGAAATCTCGATCATGCTCGACGAAGGTGTAGTCGCAGCAGCTGAGGACATCGACCTCTGCCTGCTTCTCGGCGGCGGTTTCGGTTTCTGGAACGGTGGCATCACGCCGTACCTGGATCGCACCGGCACCTCGGAGGCCGTCAACGGCAAGCGCTTCCTGGCGCCTGGTGTTGCCAGCGTCTAAATAGCTGTTTTACCTGCAGGAACTTCGCACCCGGTTTGCTTCGGCAAGCCGGGTGCGTCGTCGTATCAGGATTCACGATCACGGCAACCAACAGCATCGGCGAGCCAGTACTGCCGGCAACCCTCGAGATTGCCGACGCCCCGATCTCCTCCGGATCACCCGGATCCCGGGAAAACTTCGGCAGCTTCGACTACTGACAGACACTCTTCACCGAACGTCCGAACTGTTGCCGCCTCCTCCCTGGGTTCAAGCTGCAGGCAGCAACAGCCACTCGCGATCATATGGACATAACTGACCCTCGTGACCAAATGTCCGCTATGTTCGTCGTTGGCAGTTGCTGTGGCTGCTACGCACCTCCAACATTGTGCGGACAACCCGGAAGGGCATATACCTGTGACTGTTCGCCATCTGCTCCACCAACCCTCGAGACGGTCCCGAACCGCCGCGCTATTCGGCGTCGCGGCCCTCGCTGTCGCCATGACCCTGGGCACCGCAGTCGGCACCGCATCAGCGGACACTGTCCTCACCCCACCAATCGATGTCGGCACGGAAAACTGGTATGGCACTGCGGCGTACGGGGTGGCGATCACCCCCAACGGGCAGTATGCCTACGTCACCAACTACGGCGACAGCACGATATCCGTCATCGACACCAGCGATAACACCGTCGTCGCGGCCCTCGCCGACACCGCCGTCAATCAGCCGAGTGCAGTGGCAATTACCCCCGACGGAAAACACGTCTACGTCACCAACCAGTGGGGTAGAGACACCGTGTCCGTCATCGACACCGCCCTCGGCGATACCCCCAACACCGTCACCTCCAACGTCGCAGTCGGTGCTAATCCGACCGCGGTAGCGATCACCCCCGACGGGAAGTACGCCTACGTCGCCAGTTCCGGCAGCAGCACGGTTTCCGTCATCAACACCGAAACCGACCCCCAGCCGTCATCGCCACCGTCACCGACACCATCTACGCGCCGCGTGATGTGGCGATCACCCCCGACGGACAACGCGTCTACGTCACTAACGGCAACGGAACGGCGTCCGTCATCGACACTGCGCTCAACGCCCTCGGCGTCCCCGCCAACACCGTCATCGGCACCGTCTCTGTCGGTACCACTCCGATCGGGATCGCGATCACCCCCGACGGGAAGTACGCCTACGTCGCCAACTACAGCAGCAGCACGGTGTCCGTCGTCAAGATCAGCGACAACACTGTCACGACCGTGACAGACACCGCCACCACCTTCAGCAATCCGAACAAGGTGGCAATCACCCCCGACGGACTACGCGCCTACGTCACCAACAGCAATTACCAGTACGGCGGCCAGACAGTGTCCGTCATCGACACCACCACCAACACCGTCATCAACGCCCTCACCGTCGGCCGGGGCCCGACCGGGGTAGCGATCACCCCCGACGGAAACCACGCCTACATCGCCAACATGGGCGACGACAACGTGTCCGTCATCAAGATCGAGCAAGCACCCACCCTCACCGGAAACCCGCCCCCCGCCGTCGTCGGCAAACCCTACGACTACGCGTTCACCGTCACCGGACACCCCACCGCCACGGTGACCGTCGCCCCCGACAGCACCCCCGCCGGGCTCACTCTCAGCCCGGCCGGCATCTTGACCGGAACACCCACTACCAGTGGAATATTCGAGTTCACGATCACAGCAACCAACGGCATCGGCGACCCCGTCGCATTGCCGGTGACCCTCGAGATTGCCGACGCCCCGACCTCCACCGGATCACTCGGAAATTTCGGCTCCTGACACGCCCGTCAGTCCAGCGCTGAAGACCACGTCAACGGGCCGACCCTCCCTGGCTTCGCTCGGACAATGGCGAACGGCGCCCTCGGTTATCCGTGGGTGTCGTTCGCGATTGTGCAGCAGCAGCTCAAAACACCTTTCCGACATCCTCTTTCACGATGTAGTCGAGCGCCCGTTCGCAAACAGCGGCAATGGTCATCGACGGGTTGCAGGCGGCCGAGTTGCCCGGCATCAGTGCGCCGTCGAGAACGTACAGGCCGCGCTGACCGTGAACTCGGCCCTCGAGGTCGCACACCGATTCCATGCACGCTCCGCCGAGCGGATGCCACGTCGACGACAACAACAGATTGGTATCCGTGAGCAGTCCTGTTGCCCCGGCAATCTTTTGGACCGCAGGCGCGATGTGACCTCGCTGTATTGCGGAGTCACCGTCCTTGGGCCAGCGCAACACCGCCTCACCTCGGGCCGAGTCCCACACAAAACGGCCTCGATCTTCGCTGACACCGAATCCGACCATCACGGTGCTGTGCGCGTCGAACGGCACCGGCGGGAACGATGCCTGGATGACCGTGAACGCACTGTCGGGGTTGTCCCAGTTCCGGCTGCCGTAGACAACGGGTCCGCCTTGAGTGCTGCCGAAGTTCTCGGTGGGGTCCGACCAGATGTAGATCCGGTCGGCGTTGGTTCCCCAGCCACCACCCAACTCGTCCGGGAGGTCGGGAATCCTGCCCTGCGCCCCAGCGCGCACGAGCAGCTTTGTCGTGTTGGCACTGCCGGCGGCCATGACCAAGGCTTTGGTTGTCAGGATCTTGTTCTCGAGTACACGTCCCGTAACGTCGGTCCGGTCCACATAAACCCGCCATCGCCCGTCCGGCGCACGTTCGACGTCGGTAACCTGGTGCAGGGTCTCGACTTTCACCAGTCCCGTGGCTTCAGCAGCTGCAATGTAGGTGACGTCAACCGAGTATTTTCCGCCGTTGTTGACACCCAGGGCTCCATCACCGTTGGTGTACGACGGTTTCATTTCACCGCGCAGTTCGGCCAATGCAAAGTTCCAGTCGATAGGCATCGGAATCTTCGACACCGGAAGCCCGGAACGGCTCGCGTTTCGGGCAAATATGCGGGCGGCCTCATAGTTGGGGCTGTTGACCAACTCGTCAGGAGCAACGGCAATTTGAAGCATCTTCGCCACCCGCGGGTAGTGGACACGATCCATCACCGCGTAATCCAACTGCTCGGGGAAGTGCGTATTGAACACAGACTCCGCCGGTTGCAATGTCATTCCCTGATACACCAGGGATCCACCGCCGACGCCTGCCGCACACACAGTGGTCATGTTGTCGCCGACCACCGTCTCGAGAAGGCCCGCGTAGGGCTCGAAGATCGCCGGTTTGCCGAACAACTGCGGATTCGACTGGTGCCACAGGATTCGTTTGTCTGGATTGGCAGGCTGGGGAAAGGTATCCGCGTCAGGCCCTGAAGGCCACCGGATCCCCCTCTCCAACAAAGTAACCGGAACCCCCGCCTCAGCTAGCCGAAGGGCGGTTACACCCCCACCGAACCCCGAGCCGATAACAACGATGCGGTGTTCTTCCCGGACGAGAGGAACTCCCCCGACTCGCGCGGCGATACCGATTTCCGCACGAGCGAGAGTCGGCGCCGCTACTGCGGCCATCGCGGCCACCGCGCCGGACAGTAGGGTCCGCCTCTTCATTCTGGACATAGATGTACTCCATTGGTAAATCACCGAACTAGCCGGCGGCGAAAAACGCACGGGGCACCAGAATTTCAGGGGGAGTGCCGTTCCGCATGGACGTGACAACTGAGCGAACCCAAAACTAGACACTTAACCCCTAAAGTGTCAAGAAGAATTGAATTCAGAACTACACATCAGGAGGGCGGAGCCATCGCAGGTTGCAACCAACGGGTGAGAAAAGAGCGCAAGTTCTCGTCGCCGTGAATCGAATGACTGTCGAAAGCGATGACGGACAGTCCCAACCGGACGGAGATCTCGAGAATGTCGTCCAACTCCTCCGACGTCGCGAGATTTCGCTCGACAATCGGCGAAAGAAAGCCGTGTGCAACAGGTTTCGCTCGATCCATCATCTCCATGGAGAAGACGGGGTCACCCCGCTCGGTGAGCAGCAAGGTCGCGAGAACCGGATGTGCACGCACTGCCGCGCGGGCGGCCACGATGAATTCGACGACATATTCACAGGCACTGTTCACCGCAAGAAGCCGGGCATTGATTCCACTGAGCGCTTCGACGGTGAGATCCGCCATCGCCTTGGACACTACTTCTTCGCGGGACCCGAAATTGGAATAGACGGTCTGTCGCGATACTCCGGCCTCGTGTGCGATCGCCGCCATGTTGACCGCCTCGAAACCGCCGGTTTCGATCAGTCGAACAGTGGCACTGAGGATTTTCTGCTGGGACCGCACCTGCAAATTATCGCCTACCCGATCCCCACTACCCTCGTCGGGACTGATTACGTCGCAGGTCACGACGTTGCACAATCGACCCTGCGAAAGAAATTCGACAGAAACCCGCCTTTCGTGACCCACTTCACGAAATTGTGAGCTATGTTGTTACTCGCCGGTAGCTCATAGGGGTGAGCTCGGCACCAGACTTCTGAGCAACGCCGAGATCGATTGCCGCACCTACAAGTCCGGCTCAGCGATACGGCAGACGGCGCTCTTTCGAGAACCGTTTTCCACACTTCCGCCATTCGATCATCGCTTGCCGCGTACCTACATCGGCGAGCATCGAGAGGTACCCATGAATCAGATGTCCGTGATGTTCCGACGCTTTTCGACCCGCACATTCGCAGTCGCCGCATTGTTAGCCGCGAGCACCTTGACAACGTCGTTGAGCACAATCAGCCCGGCGGCCGCCGAACCGGTCGTTCCGGTTGACACCGGGATCGATGCCGCGATTCCCGCGTTCTATCACCCTCCCACCTCCATCCCGACAACACCCGGCACTCTCATCCGCACAGAACCGATGACCCTGACTGCCGCATTGCCCGAGTTCGATGGCTCGTGGCCGGCCCAGGCGCAACGGGTCATGTACGCGTCGAAATTGCAGGATGGCGATGCCACCGCCGTCACCGGCACCTTTATCGATTCTTCACGACCGTGGCACGGCAACGGGGAACGGCCCACCGTCGTTATCGGACCGGGCACGATGGGCCAAGGCGACCAATGCGCAGCCTCCCGCGCATTTCCCAGCGCACTGATGATCCAAACCGATCCGCCGTCATTGTCCGCAAATCAGGAACTCTTCTCCGCCGGAACCTGGAATGCGTTGGGCGCCCGCGTCTTCGTGACCGACTACATCGGATTAGGCACGCCGGGAATCCACACGTACGTCAATCGGATCGAAGAGGCCCACGCGATGATCGACGCGGCCCGCGCAGCAAACGCTCTCAGCGGGACGGGCGCCGGCACACCTCTCGCGTTCTGGGGATACTCCCAGGGCGGCGGAGCGGCGGCCGCAGCAGCCGAACTGCAGCCCAGTTACGCCCCGGAGCTCAATCTCGAGGGAACCTGGGCCGGCGCTCCCCCCGCCGATCTGCGATCGGTGCTGGAGCAGATCGACGGCAATTTGATCGGTGGCGTCGTCGGTTTCAATATCAACGGCCTACTCGCGCGTTACCCGGAACTGGATGCGTCGTTGGACAAACGAATCACCCCCGAAGGCCGCGCGGTTCTCGACCAGTTGTCTACCGAATGCGTCGGCGACATCATCATCAAACACCCCTTCCTGCGCACAGATGCACTCACTGTCGACGGCCGGCCACTTCTTGATCACCTGGACGAGATCCCCGAAGCCGCAGCAGTACTCGACGAACAACGCATCGGAAACCTGACACCCACGTCTCCGGTCCTCATCACCAGTGGCATCAACGACGACACCATTCCCTACCGTCAGGCTCGTCGCCTCGCCGAAGACTGGTGCGCCGGCGGCGCGACGGTCACGTTCCGCACCAACCACCTCCCACCGGTGGCGCCGGGTACGACCTTCGTCAACCACTTCGGGCCGGAGATAATCGACGGCTTGGGTCCGAACGGTGCGTTCGAGTACCTCACCGACCGCTTCAACGGCCTACCCGTCAGCGGCTGCCAATTCGATTGAACCGCAGCGGTCGAATGATCAGCGCATCGAGAGTAGGTTAGGCTTCCCTGCATGAAATCTTCTCTTCGTGGATTGGCTGCACTGGGACTGGCTGCCATCACCGCCGCAGCGCTTGTGTCCTGCTCCTCCGATTCGGAATCCTCGACAGCGTCGACAAGTGCAGACGGATTCCCCGTCAGTATCGAGAATGTCTTCGGCACCACCACCATCGAGTCACAGCCCGAGCGATTGGTGACACTCGGCTGGAATGCCCAGGACATCCTCTACGCGCTCGGACTCGCCCCCGTCGGACAGCCCAAGTACACCTACGGTGCCGACGACAACGGCGTGATGCCTTGGGCTCAGAAGTATTTCGACGCCGACAAGACCACACTGTTCGACATGGCCGCCACCGGTGAACCGCCCGTCGAAATCGTCGCTTCCCTGGCACCCGACGTCATCCTCGCGCCGTACGAGGGATTCGAGAAGTCCGTCTACGACCAACTGAGCAAGATCGCCCCGACCGCCGCCTACCCAGCTGCCGCCTGGCAGACGTCCTGGCAGGATCAGACCCGCATCGTCGGAAAGGCCGTCGGCAAGAGCGCCGAGGCCGACAAGCTTGTCGACGGTTTGGGTACGACGCTCACCGAAACCGCTTCTGCTCACCCCGAATACGCGGGTAAGACCATTGCCGTCGTCAATTTCGACACCGATGCCAGCAACATCAACGTGTACCTGCCCACCGACCCCCGCGTGCAGGTTCTCACCGAGCTCGGATTCGTCAACGCACCCGGTGTCGAAAAGTTGGCGGCCGACAACTCCGGTGGCACCTTCTTCAAGACCATTTCGTACGAGAACATCAACGACATCGACGCCGATGTCATCGTCGGCTTCACCGATGGATCCGGTGACCCGTCGAGCATTCCCGCAGTCGGCGGACTCGACGCGGTGAAGCGCGGATCGACGGTCTTTCTCAGCGACACCAAGGTGATCGGCGGCTTGAGCAACGTCAACGTTCTGAGCGTCCCGTGGGTTCTGGGCCAGATCACCCCCGCACTGACGGACGCTGCCAATCGCGTCGGTTAGAGAACACTGCCACTGTCGGTCCCCGGTTCTATGCTCAGCACATGCCTGAACTGTCGGTCTCAGTGACCAAGCACGTCAACGCTCCCCTCGACACCGTCTGGAAGGTTGTCACCGACCTCGACGGCGCTGTCGACACCCTCGCCGGCGTCACCCGTATCGAACGGCTCGCCGGCGAGGGATACGCCGTCGGAACCAAGTGGCGCGAGACCCGAAAGATGATGGGCAAGGAAGCTTCCGAAGAAATGTGGGTCACCGAAGTGGAAGCGCCCACTCGTACCGTCGTCAAAGCGCATTCGAATGGGATGGACTACACGTCCGGATTCACGCTCGAGCCTGACTCCGACGGCACGCTGCTCACCATGAACTTTGCCGGCGTATCCACGTCCACCTCCATGGCGACCAAGATCCTCGGCGCGGTGTTCGGACGCCTCGGACTGCGGGTCACCAAGAAGATGATGGCCAAGGACCTCGACGATTTGCCACCAAGGCCGAACGAATCGCGTCGGCGTGACCGGCCGGTGAACAACTCAGCCCGATAACGACTTCCGAGTAACCGCCGAATCGGGCGCACAGCGCGTAGCGTCCAGAGTGTTCACTGATGGATCGACTTGGCCCGAAGGGGGCAGGCATGGCATTCAGCGGTACGGCAGACAGCGGCGGAACCGGGGTAACACGCGCCGACGTCGGACATGCAGTTCTCTTTGCCGGCGCCGCTGCGCTCGGCGGTTTTCTCTTCGGTTACGACACAGCAGTTATCAACGGGGCAGTCGGAGCGATCCGCGACAAATACGACATCGGGGCCGGTGCGACCGGCCTCACCGTCTCTCTGACACTTCTCGGTGCCGCCTTGGGCGCCTGGATGGCAGGGTCACTCGCTGACCGTCTCGGCCGAATCCGCGTCATGCAGATGGCCGCCGTCCTGTTTGTTGTCGGCGCTGTCGGATCGGCAATACCGTTCAGCGTCTACGACCTCACCTTCTGGCGCATTGTCGGCGGCGTCGCTGTCGGTTTTGCATCGGTGATCGCGCCGGCCTACATTGCTGAAATCTCACCCGCAGCGATCCGCGGACGCCTCGGTTCGATGTACCAATTGGCAATCGTGCTGGGAATTGCCGTGTCCCAGTTGGTGAACTACGCACTCCAAGCAGCGGCGGGTGGCGCTCGCAATCAGATTGCCGGCCTCGAAGCGTGGCAGTGGATGCTGATGCTCGAAGCCGTCCCCGCCCTTCTTTATCTCGTCATGACCACGACGATCCCCGAGTCTCCCCGCTACCTCGTCGCTCAGGGTAACGACGACCGCGCCCGGAAGATCATCTCCGACCTCGAGGGCGGCGATCACGACGCCGTCACCGCGAGAATGGACGAAATTCGGGATTCCCTCAAGCTCAAACAAGCAAAAACTACTGTGCGTGAGCTCTTTTCGAAGCCGCTCGGAGTATCCAAGCTGGTCTGGGTCGGTATCGCGTTGGCAGCGCTGCAACAACTGGTCGGCATCAACGTGATCTTCTACTACTCGAGCACCCTCTGGCAGGCCGTCGGCTTCGGCCCCGATCGCTCACTCCTGATCAGCGTCGTCAGTGCGCTCGTCAACATCGTCGGCACCTTCGTCGCCATTGCCGTCATCGACCGCGTCGGGCGTAAACCGTTGTTGCTGGTCGGTTCTGCCGGCATGGCGATCTCACTCGGGACGGCAGCAATCTGTTTCCATTCGGCAACAGTGACCAAGAATGAGATCGGTGAATCCGTCGCCACCCTCAGCGGCGCCAACGCGACGATTGCGCTGATCGGCGCCAACGCGTTTGTCTTCTTCTTTGCTCTCTCATGGGGACCGGTGGTCTGGGTCCTCATCTCCGAGATGTTCCCCAACCGAGTCCGCGCCGCCGCAGTCGGAATCGCCACCGCCGCCAACTGGGTCGCCAACTTCTTCGTCTCGTGGACCTTCCCGTCGCTGGCCGACTGGAACCTGTCCCTCACCTACGGCGGCTATGCCGTCATGGCATTGCTGTCGCTGTTCGTGGTGCTGAAATTCGTGAAGGAGACACGCGGCAGCACCCTCGAATCAGTGCAGTAACAGGCGATCCGTCAGGTTCAGCCCTGCGCGACTTCACCCTGTACGGGCGCGTCGGCCTGAACCTGAACAACCGAACCACCCATGCCCGCAACCCAACCCGTGATCTTGCGTGAGAGATCCTGCGCCGTCAGGCCCAGTTCCTTGTGAATGGCCTCACGCGACGCATGATCGAGGAACTGCTGCGGCACACCCAAATCGCGGCACGAGGTGTGAACTCCCGCAGCGCGCAAAGCCGCCGACACCGTCGAACCGATACCGCCGTGTACTCCACCATCTTCGAGAGTGACAACAAGTGCGTACTTGTCGGCCAACTTCACCAACGCATCCGACACCGGCAGCACCCAACGCGGATCCACGACAGCAACCGAGATGCCCTGCTTGTCGAGGCCCGCGGCAATCTCGAGTCCCAATGCTGCAAACGGGCCCACCGCGACCAGAAGAACGTCGCCGCGCTCACCCTCGCTGGCACGCAGCACGTCAACCATGCCGTCAAGGCGCTTGACCGCCGGAATTGCCTCGGGGACAGCGCCCTTCGGGAACCGTACGACGGTCGGACCATCGTCGACAAGGAGTGCCTCGCCGAGTTCCTCGCGGAGAGTGTCCGCGTCACGCGGAGCGGCGACGCGAATGCCGGGGATGATTCCGAGCAGCGACAGATCCCAGACTCCGTTGTGACTGGCACCGTCGACGCCCGTGACACCCGCGCGATCCAGAACCACCGTGACGGGTTGTTTGAGCAGCGCGACATCCATCAGCAATTGATCGAAGGCGCGGTTGAGGAATGTTGCGTAGATCGCGACAACAGGATGCAGACCACCCAGAGCAAGGCCGGCGGCAGACGTCATCGCATGCTGCTCGGCGATGCCCACGTCGAACATGCGGTCCGGGAACTTGTCCGCGAACGCAGCCAGACCGGTCGGGCCGGCCATCGCCGCGGTGATTGCCACGATGTCTTCGCGGCGCGACGCTTGGGCGATCAACTCGTCGGAGAAGACCGATGTCCAGTCGAGTACCGGGGTCTTGTCGGAGCGACCGGTGACGGGGTCGATGACGCCGGTGGCGTGCATCTGATCCGCGACGTCGTTCTCGGCGTGGGCGTAACCGTTGCCCTTACGGGTAACCGCGTGCACGATCACCGGACCGCCGTACGACTTGGCGCGGCGCAGTGCGGATTCCATCGCAACCTCGTCGTGTCCGTCGACGGGGCCGAGGTATTTGATACCGAGGTCGGTGAACATGACCTGCGGGCTGACGGCGTCTTTGAGACCGGCCTTCATGCCGTGAAGTACGGAGTACGCGGTGCGTCCGACCCACGGAAGTTTCTTGACCAGCCGGCGGCCGTTGTCGAGGACGCGCTCGTAGCTGGGAGCCGTGCGTAGCGCCGAAAGGTGATCGGCGAGGCCGCCGATGGTGGGCGCGTACGAGCGACCGTTGTCGTTGACGACGATCACCACGGAACGGTCTTTACCGGCCGCAATGTTGTTGAGGGCTTCCCAGCACATTCCACCGGTAAGTGCGCCGTCACCGACGACGGCAACAACGTGGCGGTTCTGGCCGGTCAACGCAAAGGCCTTGGCCAGTCCGTCGGCGTACGACAATGCTGCCGACGCGTGCGACGACTCGACCCAGTCGTGTTCACTCTCGGCCCGGCACGGGTAACCCGACAGTCCGCCCTGCTTACGCAGGGTGTCGAACTGATCTTTGCGACCCGTGAGGATCTTGTGGACATACGCCTGATGCCCGGTGTCGAAGATGATCGGATCCTGCGGCGAATCGAAAATACGATGCAGCGCGATCGTCAGTTCGACGACTCCGAGGTTGGGGCCGAGGTGACCCCCGGTGGCCGCGACCTTCTGCACCAGGAACTCACGAATCTCGTCGGCCAACTCCGATACCTCGGCGTGGCTCAACTGACGTAGATCGTCAGGACCCTGAATGCGGGCAAGAACACCCAACGAGATCGCTCCCTCCGTGCTTCACAGCTGCACCGGTGCGCGCCGCGGCTGTCTGTGCGACAGTGCTGTCAGTCTACGGAGCGTTGCGCCGAACCGACACGCGGACTCCGCGTGATTCACCTGTGACTTCGAGTTACAGGGCGACTACCGCCGTCGATCGTGAGCGCAATCACAGACAAATCGGATTGCAGATCTCTCACGCGGATACTTTCGGTCCCCGAAATCAGCGTCGAAGCCGCCTAGAGTCGATCCATGGGAAACGTGGTCAACGATCTGATAACCCGAATATTCAACGACGTCCGCACTCTCGACGCCGGCACGTTGGCCGATTACATTCCCGAACTTGCTTCCGTTGCCCCCGACTCTTTCGGTATCGCCGTCGCGACCGTCGACGGCTACGTATACGAGATCGGCGATACCGGACTCCCCTTCACCATCCAATCGATCTCCAAGCCGTTCACCTACGCCTTGGCCCTCGCCGATCACGGCCCGGACGCCGTCGCCGACAAGATCGACGTCGAACCGTCGGGTGAGCCGTTCAACGAGATCAGTCTGGATCCGCTGACCGAGCGCCCCCGGAACCCGATGATCAACGCGGGAGCCATCACTGCGGCATCGATGGTCGACGGCGCGGATCCCGCCGCACGCTTCGAACGCATTCGCAGCGCCTACTCCCGGTATGCCGGACGCGAACTGTCCTTCAACGAGTCGGTCTACACATCCGAATCGCGTACCGGACACCGCAATCGCGCCATCGGCCACATGCTGCGCTCGTTCGACGTGATCTCCGGCAACCCCGACGACGCCGTCGACCTCTACTTTCGACAATGCTCCATTGACGTGACGTGCCGCGACCTGAGCCTGATGGCCGCGACGATGGCCAACAACGGCGTCAACCCCGTGACACACGAGCGCGCCCTCACGGCCATCGGAGTCGAGCAGGTCCTCAGTGTCATGGCTACCTGCGGGATGTACGACGGCGCCGGAAAATGGCTGGTCGAAGTGGGTTTGCCGGCCAAGAGTGGCGTCGGCGGCGGGGTGCTTGCCGTTCTGCCGGGGCAGATCGGCATTGCCGTCTACTCCCCCAGACTCGATATCCACGGAAACAGTGTTCGCGGTGTCGCCGCAACGAGGGCACTGTCGAAGGAATTAGAACTTCACTTCCTGCATGTGACTCGCGCGTCGAGGTCCTCGATCCGTGCCCGCTACAACGTCACCGATGCACCATCACGGATGCGCCGCACACCCACCGAGCAAGCCGTTCTCGACGACGTCGGCAAGCAGAGCCGAGTGTACGAACTGCACGGCGACCTCCTGTTCGCCGGCGCGGAGTCCGCGGTGCGTGAAATCGGTTCGCTGGATGAGGGACTCGAAGTTGTCGTGATCGATGTCCGGCGGGTCGACGACGCCAGCGTCGCTGCAATTCGCATGATCACAGCGCTGCGGGCCCAACTCGGCGAACAAGGGTGCGGGGTTGCGCTTGTTGATCCGAAAGGACTTCTCGGACAGCGCACTTCGAGCATCGACCCCGAGCAGCGCAGTGGGCGCGTCTTCGCAGACCTCGACTCCGCCTTGCAGTGGTGCGAGGACACCTTGCTCGCGGCGCATTGCCCGCAGCAACGCCAGCCGTCGACGGTCACGATCGAAGATCACCCCGTGCTCGACGCATTGTCTTCGAATCAGGTGTCGGCCTTTGCATCTCAGCTGGAACAGCGGACCTATGCCCGCGGTGACATGATCGCCCGGCGCGGCGATCCGGCGTCAGGGTTCTATCTGATTCTGCAAGGCCAGGTCAGCACCATGTTCACCGACAGCCAGAATATCGAGCACCGCATCACCACTTTGTCCGCGGGAATGACGTTCGGCGAGATGACGATGTTCCTGAACACCCGGTTCCTCAACGACATTCGCGCTGACACCACGGTCGTGGTTGCCGTCCTCACCTCGGAGAAATACGGCGCCCTGACCGCGCACGCCCCGGAACTCAAACTTGCTCTCCTCGAACGTCTGGCCGCCGGAGCCTACGAACAACTCGACATGACTTTGCGTAGTGTCATCGCTGCAGGCCCGATCGGATAGGACTCTGCTGACCCTTCGCGTTACGAGGCGCCGACCGTGGAGATCGCCACCATTGCACGGAAAACCGGAAGGCATTGCTCGTGCAATACGCCCTGATCGATGATCAATCCCAGATGGCCGGCCTTCGCCAATTTCCGCGTGATCTGCGCACTCGGGGTCGACACGGCTCGCTCGAGCGCCCACAGTTGCTGTGGCGGCGCTATCCGATCGGCACTTCCGGCAATCAGAAACAGTGGGCTGGTGATCGCGCTGAGTTCTACTGAACGAGAACCGATCACAAGATCTCCCGAGATAAGACGGTTCGAGACGAACAGTTGCTCGATCATCCAGGTCTCGAATGCAACCGGTACGGCTTGCTTCCATTCAAACCACTTCTTCGCCTCGCGATAGCGGTTTACGTACTCGGCGTCGTCGATGTGCCCGAGCAACCGCATAGCCCGTTCGAAGTCACCGGCCGGACGGCCCATCGGAGCTCCGAATGCCTCGCCGATCTCGCGTTGCCACTCCCAGGTCGCCGCGACAATCGACCGCAGCGTTTCCGAGTCCCGGCCCGCAGGCGATGCCTTGATCCAGTCCCCCACCAGCGGACGGCCGGCATGAAAATCAATCGGTGCGCCGATCAGAACGAGGGATCCGACCATGGACGGATGAAGTGCAGCAATGATCGTGGCCAGCCAGCCGCCCTGGCTGTATCCCACCAGATTCACTCGGCCACCCAGTTGCCGGATCATCTCCTCCAGCAACAGTGCGTAGTCTTCGATCGAGAGCTGTGCCGTTGCGTCGGTAGCCTCATTCCAATCGATGCAGTAGAGGCTTACTGCACCGGCGTCGAGAAGAGTGCCCACCAGGCTGCGATCCTCGGCGGCGTCGACGATCGTTGACGCTCGTCCCGATTGCGGAGGCACTACCAGCGTCGGCGTCGGAGTGCTACTGATCCCCGGTGAAAAGTCCCGTAAGTCTGCGAGCGGCCATTGTCCGACAATGTCGTTGCGATGAGTCCATTGTGGGCGTTCGCGCGACGTCACCGCACCCCAGAATTCTGCGAAATCCGTTGCCACATCGATAATGTCCGCTCGCCGGCGGCACAACCCGGACACGTATCCGGACCACCCGACGACTGCCGCCTCACACGTGTCGAATGCCGCCGACGGCAACTGGGTCCACAATTCGATCCCTCGCACTGCCATACCTTCCCCCCTACTTACAGTTCACCAAAACAAAAAGACCGGGGGTCGGCATGACTTGTCACGCCGACCCCCGATGTCCCTTGCTTTACTTCAACGCATCACGAGCGGCCGAGGTGAAAGCACCACTGACTCCGGAAACGAACGATGCCTGAGCCTTCGCCAACTCACCGACCCAACTCGGGCCACTGACAGCGGTAACCTTTTCCTGAAACTCGAGAGTGCTGGTCAGAGCCTTCTCGTAGGTGTCCAGCGACACGTTGCCAGTCTGCTTCGCCGCGTCGACCAGCTTGCCGTTGAGAGACTCGATCCGGCCGGCAACGTTGCCGAGTACAGAGACGAATCCTGCACCAGCCGACGGAGATTCCGAGGAGGTAGCAGATGCCGTGACTGTGTCGTTTACGGCGGCAGTCGGCTTGGTCGTCGTCATATCGCACTCCTTCGAGGTTGGCTGCACACACCGTGCAACTGTTAGCAAGTTAGCAGGTTGAATGCTAACGGGCAATGGTCAGCCCAGAACGTACGTCCCCGGACCGTCACAGAGCACCGGATTCTTGTCACTACCCATCGATGGCGGCTCGACCTGATCCCCGCCGCGATGCGCCGACCACAGTGCCCAATCCTCCCACCAAGACCCGGAATTCTTGTCTGCCAACTCTTTCCACTCCGCCGGATCCTCCGGCAGTCTGCTGGTGTCGGCAGAGTCCGGCGCATTGACAGACCAAAAACTACTCTTGGGATTAGGCGGGTTCACCGCGCCGGCAATGTGCCCACCGTTGGTGAGAACAAATCGGACGTTGCCACCGAGCAGATGCACACTCTTGTACGACGACTCCCACGGCACAATATGGTCGTTGGCTGCACCCACGATGTAGGCGTCACAGGTGACTGCACTCAGATCCAATTTCCGACCTGCCAGAACGTACTCGCCTCGCGCCAATTCATCACGGCCGTAAAGCGATCGGAGATACTGCGAATGCATCTTCGCCGGCATCCGGGTGTTGTCCTCATTCCACGCCAGAATGTCGAACACCGGCGGCTTCTCACCCTTCATCCACCGCGATACCCAGTAACTGAAGATGAGGTCCTTCGCCTTGATCACGTCGAAGGTGTCCGCCATCTCGGCGCCGGAAAGGAAACCCTGCTTGTTCATCCGGTACTCGATCCTGTCGAGCGTATCCGGATCGACCATCGAGCCCAGTTCGCCGACCTCGCTGTAATCGAGCAACGTGTTCAGCATCGTCAGTGCGCTGATCCGCGTGTCACCGGTCGCCGCGAAACGCGCAGCCGACATCGCCGCCATCGCACCGCCGAGGCAGATCGACAGTACCTCGACCTTCTCGGAGCCGGTGATCTCTTCAACCACGTCCATCGCGCTGGCAAACCCGGTAGTGAAGTAGTCGTCCATCTCGATGTCCATCATGGACTCGTCAGGATTTCGATACGACACGACGAAGACGGTCCGCCCATGGTTGACTGCCCATTCGATGAGGCTGCGTCCCGGCGCAAGATCGAGAATGTAGTACTTGTTGATCCACGGCGGTGCCGCAAGAATCGGAATCGCGTGAACTGTCGGCGTTTGCGGAACGTACTGGATCACTTCGATCAGTTCGTTGCGAAACACGACCTTGCCAGGCGTGGCTGCCAGGTTCTCACCCACGGTGAAGGCGGCGCGGTCGACCTTGACCGGCTGCCCCTTTCGCTTGACGAGATCGTGCACGGCATAACGCGCGCCCCGCACCAGGCTGGCCCCGCCGGTATCGAAAGCCCGGGTGATCACGCCCGGATTGGCGGGAGCAAAGTTGGTGGGCGCCACCGCATCGAGAACCAGATTGACGAACTGGCGTGCCTTGGCATCCTGGAGTGGGTTGCCCGTGCCTGCGGCTGTCACATCGTCGACAAGCCCTCGGGTTGCGAAATAGCCTTGATTGAGCGCAAAGAAGGCCGGATTCTCGCGCCAGGCGCAATCAGTGAACCGCTTGTCCAAAAGCCCTTCCGGCAGTGGCGGATTCGACTGCTCGGCAGTGTAAACCCGGACCGCTGCGCCAGGAATTCGAGCGATACGGGCAGCGTAGGTTGTCGATGCTGCAGCCAACGCCTGAGGATTCTTGATCGCTCGACCCGCCACGGACGCAACCGCCGGAGCCCAGCCGATCGGATCGACCTTGGACGCAATCTTCTTCGAAAGATTCTCAAGCATCGATACGCCCCAGGTAACGAACGATCATTTCGGCGACACACACCGGGCGTTCGGAATTTTCCACCGAGAAAGTCAGCTCCGCCTTCACCTGATACCCGCCCCGGCAGGGCTCCACCGTCGTGATGTCGGCCGAGAGCGCAAGGT
Source organism: Rhodococcus sp. OK302 (assembly GCF_002245895.1). Taxonomy (NCBI): domain Bacteria; kingdom Bacillati; phylum Actinomycetota; class Actinomycetes; order Mycobacteriales; family Nocardiaceae; genus Rhodococcus; species Rhodococcus sp. OK302. The sequence goes on along the minus strand of NZ_NPJZ01000001.1, from coordinate 3,601,146 downwards.
GCGAATCAACAGGTACCGGAGCGGTGAACCTGGCCTTGTCGATGCCGCAGTTGATCACCTGATCGGTGCCGCTCACGTCGAGAAGCGTGAAGAACAAGCTGGGGGCATACGACAACGTCAGAAATCCGTGCGCGATGGTTGTTCCGAACGGGCCGTCCTTCGCCCGTTCCGGATCGACGTGAAGCCATTGATGGTCATTGGTCGCGTCGGCGAAGAGATTGATCTGCTGTTGCGTGATCTGTGTGTAGTCCGACGTACCCAGATTGGCACCTGCCAGTTCAGGCATGTCACACAATGCAACGGTTTTAGGCTTGAGCTCTGTCATCAGTGTTTTTCCTCGATCGGAAGGTCTAATTCGGTCGGGAATCCGCGGCTGGCCTGGCCGAAAACGCACCCCTGTTGGCCAAGCCGAACACTGACACAACCGAAGACCCCGCGCACCTTACCGAGCGGTACCCAACACCGAAAGTCATCTAACTGGAGGCCACAACATCGATGTTTAAAATGTTGGCGCACAACCTATCTGCGGGGACGCTCGGTCACAGATAAATGAAACAGTCCGATTGTGACGTACGCCGCAATCTTCGCCACGTCCCCGAATTCATCACTGCAATGCCGCTCTTGCTGATCACTCAATCGCGGTGCGTACGTTTCCGACGAGAAACAGTGACTTCACGAAAAGCCTGATACATCTCTTCGATGGCCGCCCGCTGCGCCTTCGTCAGGTCCGGATCTTCACGAATCGCCCGCATCACGGCAGAGATACCGTCGTCACCCGATTGCGCGGTTTGCGCAACGAGAGCGTCGGCCGACAACTGAAGGTTGTCGGCAATTGCGCGCAGAACACGGTCACTGGGTTCGCGCAGGTTTCGCTCGATTTGCGAAAGATAGGGGTTGGAGATTCCGACCATCGCAGCCAATTGCCGCATCGGAAGCTCCGCAAGTTCACGTTGACGCCTGATCAGTTCACCCATGGTCAGTCGATGCGTTTCCTGCTCGTCCATGGTCGAAGCATAGGTGCCGCGTCCGGAAGGGGCTTCCGCCACCAGTCGCGAGCACGGTGCTTGCTGCGAGAATAGAAGGCACCCGACTTCACCGTGGCGAATGCCGGCAAACTCACTGTCGATCTACAGAGGAATCACAATGGATCATGTCAGCACCGAACCCGCCAGCGTCACTGTCACCGCAAGTGCTCGCGCCACTGCGACTCCCGATATCGCACGCCTGACGATCGGAGTCTCCGAAACACACCTCACCGTCGCCGACGCCGTTGACGCCCTAGCACGCCATTCGGCCGCACTGACGGAGGCATTGCACAATCGCGGTGTCGCCGGACCCGATCTCGTGACGACGGGATTAAGCGTCCACCCGCAGAGCCAGTGGGTCGACGGCGGACGCCAGGAGACTACCGGTTTCACGGCGTCGACAACATTTCGAGTCGTCCTGCGCGATCTGGCACCCGACGCCGCCGGCTCCCCCGCCGCTGTGATCACGGCGTGCGTAGCCGCAGGCGGAGACGCGATCCGGTTGGACTCCCTGGAATTCGATCTCGAGGATCGAACCGACTTGGCGGTACATGCCCGCGAATCAGCGTGGACTGCAGCACTGTCCAAGGCCCGACAGTTCGCGGACCTGGCACAGAAAAATCTGGTCGACGTCCTCGAGATCACCGAGGGCGTCGACCAGATGAGCCCGGTCCGTGGGTTGATTTCCGCAGCCCGGGCGGTTTCTACTCCGATAGCCGTCGAACACGGAGAGATCGAGGAAACGATCTCGGTCCGTGTCCGATGGTCTCTGGAGTGATCAGTGAGAAACGCTCTTCTCGAGGTTGACGTCGGCTGCCTCGGGCTCCACGATGTCGATCGTGGTCCGCAGCGGCCGGTTCGGGATGAAGATGACCGCAATCAACGTGACGATGGCAACGAACCCCGCGACCAGGAAGATCCGGCCTGTTGCGTCGCCGTAGGCGAAGCGAACGATCTGCGCGACGAAGTCAGGCATCTTGCCCAGGTCCAGTCCGTCCATCAGGCTCTTGCCCGCTACGGCCTGCTGCTCGGGCGGCAAGGTTGAAACGGATTCCGTTGTCAGTGTTTTGACGCGCGTTGCCAGGATGGAACCCAACACCGAGACACCGATGGCGCCGCCGAAGGTCCGGAAGAAGGCGACGATACTGCTGGCTGCGCCGATGTCTTCGGCCTTGACCGTGTTCTGCACCGCGAGAACGATGTTCTGCATCAGCATGCCGGTACCCAAACCGACGATGGCGATGAAGACTCCGATGACCCACAGGCTGGTCGCGTGATCGATAGTGGATAGAAGACCGAAACCGATGACGAGCAGGACTGCACCGGAAACGATGAAGGGCTTCCACTTACCGAACTTGGTGATCAACAGACCGGAACCGACTGATGCGATCAACATGCCGGCCACCATCGGGATGGTGAGCATGCCGGCTGCGGTCGGGTCGAAACCTCGAGCCGTCTGGAAGTACTGCGTCAGGAACGTGGTGGCGCCGAACAGGCCGACACCGACTGCAACCGAAGCGACGATCGCCAGCGCGGTGGTGCGCTCGGTGATGATCTTGAGCGGCAGGATCGGGTCCTTGACCTTGGTTTCGACAAACATCATCAGACCTAGCAGTGCCAGTCCACCAGCGACGAAGTAGAAGGACTGCGTCGAGAACCACGCGTAGTAATCGTCCTGACCGGCGAAGGAAACCCAGATCAGCAAAACGCTGACGCCGGCGGTGAGCAGGGTGGCGCCCAACCAGTCGATGGAGACGTTGTCCTTCTTGACTGTCTCGACATGCAGAGTGCGCTGAAGGAGGAACAGTGCGATGACAGCGAGCGGCACGCACACATAGAAGCACCAGCGCCAGCCGACGGTGTCTACGATCACACCACCGAGGATCGGTCCACCGGACATCGAGACAGCCATTGCCGCGCCCATGTAACCGGAGTAGCGACCACGATCACGCGGCGGGATGATGGTGCCGATGATCGCCACGACGAGGGCGGTCAGACCACCCATGCCGATGCCCTGGATGACGCGGGCACCGAGCAGCAACGGGACGTTGTGCGCTGCGCCGGCGATAACCGAACCGACCACGAAGATGATGATCGAGGTCTGGACCAGCATCTTCTTGTTGAAGAGGTCGGCAAGTTTGCCCCAGATGGGCGTCGATGCTGCTGTCGCCAGCAAAGCTGACGTGATGATCCAGGCGTACTGCGTCTGCGTCCCGTGCAATTCCCCGATGATGGTCGGGAGGGCCGTCGCGACGATCGTGCTGCTCAGCAACGCGGTGAAGAGCGCTGCGATAAGTCCGGTGAGTGCTTCGAGAATCTCGCGGTGCGTCATTGCACCGCTCTCGGTACTTGCCCGAGTTTCCCCTACTGTGGCTGCCATGTTCGTTATCTCCCAATAGTTTCTACGCCTGCGATCGGCAATGCCGGGCGCAGAGATGCAGGTGAGGCCTCTCGATGGATCGTGGCGCTGAATGTCTCGTTGAGACGTTTCAGCGACGACAATGCAGCCGCGGCCTCTTCCTGGCTCCAGTCTTCGAGCATGCTGCGCAATCGCGCCGCACGCCGTTGTTTCGTTTCCTCGAGAACCTCATGGCCCGCTTCCGATACTCGGATGCGGAATGCCCGCTTATCCGCGGGGTCGGGGCTTCTCTCGACGTACCCGGCGTCCACGAGGTCCGACATCTGCCGGCTGAGTGAGGACTGACTGACACAGAGGTCCGCAGCCAACTCGTTCTGCCGGCACTCCCCTCGCACTGCCAGCATGAACAACACACTGACCAGCGCCGGGGGCAACACATTTTCAGCGCTTGCCGTGACCACTGCCCGTAATGACCTGCCGAACAGGAAAACTGTGTCGACAAGTGCTTGCGCCGTTTCGGGCTGTACAGACATCGCGTACCCCTGAGAATGTTCTACGAGAAAACTACTTGCAGAACGCAACTATACAATTAGTTGCGTAACGCAAGCAACGGCTGACGACGCGATAAGCGTCACAGCCGTTGCAGCGATACAGAAAAAGAGTGGTCAGCGCTCCAGCAGCGCGACGCACTCCACGTGATGAGTCTGCGGGAACGCGTCGAAAGCCCGCAGTCCACCGAGCCGGAAACCCTGTTCCAGATAGAGGCCGATGTCGCGGCCGAACGACGCCGGGTCACACCCGATATGGATTACCCGCTCGGTACCGGTCGACGCGATCGCCTCCACCACGGCGCGGCCCGCGCCGGCGCGCGGAGGGTCCAACACCACAACCCCCGGCGAGGGTGCCAACGGAGCAGCAGCGCCCACGATCTTCTCGACCCGCTCACTGTGGAATCGGACCTGCTCGAGATCGGACAACGCCGCCCGACCATCCTTGACGGCTTGCGCGGAAAACTCGACGGATTCCACGACGCCGGTCGGACCGACAAGATCAGCCAGAACCGCTGCGAACACACCGACTCCGCCGTACAGATCCCACGCCGTAGCTCCGGAATCCACGCCGGCCCAGTCCCGCACGACCTGTGAATACGCTTGGGCCGCACCACGATGCGCCTGCCAGAAACCGGTGGCGGACAGCGCCCACTCCCGGGATCCGACGCGCTCGAGCACCGTGTCACTGCCCAGAGCAACCCGGGTTTTCCGAGGCCCACTGCTAGCGGCGCGGCGTGCTGTCGCTCCGCGTCGACCCGGTGCGCCGCGCCCTGCCTTCGATACCCTCGGCGCGCTGATCTCGACAACATGCGTCGCGCCCGCAGAATCGAGAACCACCTGCAGTTCGCTGCCCGGCGTCCACTGCGGACCCGCCAAACCGTCGTACGCACGCTGCTCGATCTGCGTGCAGCGCAGATCCGTCACGATTTTGTTGCTGCGGTAACCGTGGTAACCGGCTTCACCGTTTCCGTCGACGGCCAGGCGAACGCGTGTCCGCCATCCGGTGCCGTCGCCGGTTCCGGGCAACTCCTCGACATCGACATCCGATTCGACGCCGGCCAGTCGCTGAAGTTGCTCGCGTACCACCGAAGACTTCATCTCTCGCTGGATCTGCAGGTCTGCATGCGAGTAGTCGCAGCAACCCGCGCCCCCCGGCCCCGCGATGGGACAGGTCGGATCAATTCGGTGCGGGGAAGCCTCGAGGATCGAGATTGCGTCGGCGCGGGCAAACGAACCGCCCTTGTCCTCCGTCACCCGAACCAGTGCCCGCTCCCCCGGCAAACCGTGGCGGACGAACACCACACGCCCCTCGTGGCGGGCGACGACAAACCCGCCGTGCCCGGGCTTTCCCAAATCAGCCTCGAAAGTCTGCCCGGTCCAATTCTCACTCAACGAACTACGCCTGCCGTTCCATATTCGAATCAATCATTTGTTCAGGGTTCTCCAGCGTCGAACCCGCGCCGGGTCGCTCCCGCTGTCTTTTCAAGGTCGAGAGGCTTCGCCTTCTCCGACGAGTTCAACTGCCACGGCACGCTCGTCACCATCACGCCGGGCTGGAAGAGCAAACGGCTCTTCAGTCGCAAAGCACTCTGGTTGTGCAGGATCTGCTCCCACCAATGCCCCACCACGTATTCCGGAATGAACACGGTCACGACATCGCGCGGTGAATCGCGTCGTACCCGGTTGACGTAGTCGAGAACCGGCTTCGTGATTTCGCGGTACGGCGATTCGATCACCTTGAGCGGCACAGTGACGTCGCTCTTCTCCCACTGACGCACCAAGGCTCGGGTGTCAGGTTCGTCGACGTTGACGGTGATTGCCTCCAACGTGTCCGGCCGAGTAGCGCGGGCATAGGCGAGAGCGCGCATGGTCGGCATGTGCAGCTTCGAGACGAGCACGATCGAATGCGTGCGGCTCGGCAGAACGCCGTCCCATTCCTGCTCTTCGAGTTCGGTTGCGACGCTGTCGTAGTGGCGCCGGATCATCTTCATGACACAGAAGATCGCGATCATGGCAACGATAGCGATCCAAGCGCCGGCTGCGAACTTGGTGATCAGCACGATGATCAGAACCGCACCGGTCATGGCGAGGCCGATCGAGTTGATCACGCGCGAGCGCTGCATCTTGGCGCGCTGAGACTTGTCCGTCTCGGACTTCAGATGACGCGTCCAGTGCTTGATCATGCCGGTCTGGCTGAGCACGAACGAGACGAACACACCGACGATGTAGAGCTGAATCAGTTTGGTGACCTCCGCGCCGAAAACCACCACGAATGCAATTGCAGCTCCGGACAGGAACAGGATTCCGTTGCTGAACGCCAACCGGTCACCGCGAGTGTGCAACTGACGAGGCAGGTAGCGATCCTGCGCGAGGATGGAACCCAGAACCGGGAAACCGTTGAAAGCTGTGTTGGCCGCCAAAACGAGGATCAGCGCCGTCACGATTGCAATGAAGAAGAACCCGATCGGGAAGCCGTTGAACACCGCCTCTGCAATCTGCGCGATCAGAGTCTTCTGGTGGTAACCCTCCGGGGCTCCGACCAACTGCTCTTCGGGATTGTGCGCGTAGACGATGCCGATCTTCTGCGCCAGAATAATGATGCCCATCAGCAGCGTGATCGCAAAAGTTCCGAGCAGTAGCAGCGTCGTTGCGGCGTTCCGGGACTTCGGCTTCTCGAAAGCCGGTACACCGTTGCTGATCGCCTCGACACCGGTCAGCGCCGCGCAACCCGACGAGAACGCACGCGCAATCAAGAACGCGAAGGCAATACCGTAGAGGTTAGTGTCTTCGGCGTCGAGTGTGAAGGACGACGACTCGGCCTTGACGTCGTCGCCGAGCACGTAGATCCTGAAGAACCCCCAACCGAGCATCAAGAACATGCCGACGATGAACGCATAGGTCGGAATCGCGAATGCCGTCCCCGATTCCCGAATACCGCGCAGATTCACCGCAGTCAACAGCACGATCGCAACGACCGCGAACAACACCTTGTGCTGGGCCACGAACGGCAAGGCCGAACCGATATTGGATGCAGCTGACGAGATCGACACGGCAACCGTGAGCACGTAGTCGACCATCAGGGCACTACCGACCGTCAGGCCTGCGGTCGGACCGAGGTTGACCGTCGCAACCTCGTAGTCGCCACCACCGGAGGGGTACGCGTGAACATTCTGGCGGTAGCTGGCGACGACCACAGCCATCACGATCGCGACGGACAAGCCGATCCACGGCGTGTAGGCGTAGGCAGAAATGCCCGCAACGGAGAGAACCAAGAAGATCTCTTCGGGGGCGTAGGCGACGGACGACATGGCGTCAGAAGCGAAGACAGGTAGCGCAATCCGCTTGGGTAGCAGCGTGTGCCCGAGTTTGTCGCTTCGGAACGGCCGACCGAGCAGGAGCCGCTTGGTAGCGGTCGAGAGCTTAGACACGAGCAAAGCGTAAGCCGTCCGACGCGAATTCGAGTCATCAGTAGTGGAACTGCCCATAAACGACCCCGAACGCGGCCACCTTGTGCCAGTCGAAACTTGCTCTTCCCGCCAAGCGATGTACCGTTCGTTTCGGCGTGCAATCTCGCCGAGAAGTCCATGAACGGAGTAGGGCGTGTATGTCGTCATCATGGGGTGTGGCCGTGTGGGATCTTCCCTCGCCGCATCTCTGACCAGGATCGGACACGAAGTTGCGGTCATCGACCGCGATCAAAGCTCATTTCTGCGTCTCGACCACGATTTCCCCGGAACCAAGGTTCTCGGTATGGGATTCGACCGCGACGTACTGATTCGGTCAGGTATCGAACGCGCCGACGCCTTCGCTGCCGTCTCGTCCGGTGATAATTCCAACATCATCGCAGCGCGAGTCGCGCGCGAGATATTCGGCGTCGAGCGCGTCGTCGCCCGAATCTACGACGCGAAACGCGCCGCCGTCTACGAGCGTCTGGGCATCCCCACCGTCGCCACTGTTCCGTGGTCGACGGACCGATTCCTGCACACCTTGACCAAGGAGAGCCAGACAGCGAAGTGGCGTGATCCGTCCGGCACCGTGGCGATCACCGAACTTGCCCTCCACGAGGATTGGGCCGGCAAGCCTGTCGCGGTCCTGGAGAAGGCGACCAATTCGCGTGTCTCGTTCATCATTCGATTCGGCACCGGAATCCTCCCCGATCGCAAGACCGTGATCCAGGCCGACGATCAGGTGTACGTGGCTGCCGTGTCCGGTACTGTCGCCGAAGCCATCGCCCTTGCCGGCAATCCGCCGCCGAGCGACGACTGATGCCGACTGCTGTGACTGATCCGAACCCGCAGCCACTGTCGCTGCATAACAACGTGATTGGAAAATCAAGGTGAAGGTTGCCATCGCCGGCGCAGGTGCCGTAGGTCGCTCGATTGCGCGTGAGCTCATTCGTAGCGCACACGACGTCATGTTGATCGAACGCAAACTCGAGCACATCGAGCCTGAATCCGTGCCCGAAGCCACCTGGATCCATGCTGACGCCTGCGAACTGAGCCGACTCGAAGACGCGGCCCTCGAATCGTACGAGGTTGTCATCGCCGCAACCGGTGACGACAAAGCCAATTTGGTTCTGAGCTTGCTCGCAAAAACCGAATTCGGTGTTCGGCGCGTCGTCGCCCGCGTCAACGATCCTCGCAACGAGTGGCTGTTCGACGAGTCCTGGGGTGTCGACGTCGCGGTGTCCACTCCCCGAATGCTCGCCTCGCTCGTCGAAGAAGCCGTGTCGGTCGGTGATCTCGTCAAACTGATGACGCTGCGTCAGGGGCAGGCCAACCTCGTCGAAATCACGTTGCCCGACAACACGCCGCTGGCCGGCAAGCCTGTCAAGCGTCTCGAACTTCCGCGGGACTGCGCGTTGGTCACGATTCTGCGCGGTGGCCGAGTCATCGTGCCCCAGATGGACGATCCGATCGAAGGCGGCGACGAACTCCTGTTCGTGGCAGCCGTGGACGCCGAGGATCTACTACGCAACGCACTTCGTCTCAACAGCTGACAACGAGAGGGCAATCGCATGACCGGAAACACGATAGTCACCGACAATCCGACGCAGAGTCGCTTCGAAATTCATGTCGACGGGACTTTGGCCGGCATCGAGGACTACACCACCTCCGGTGATGTGCTCTCGTTCAATCACACCGAGATCTATCCGGAGCACGAAGGTCTGGGGCTTGCCGCCGTTCTCGTCGGCAGTGCCCTGGACCAGCTTCGAGCGCGCGGCCTCAAGGTTCACCCGGTATGCCCGTACGTCGTGAAGTACCTCGGCAAGCACCCGGAGTATCAAGACCTCGTCAGCTGAGGTCGCGGCGATCCGGGTCGTCGTCCGCCACATCGCTACCGTCAGCCTCGTCGAACTCTTCGGTGGGTGAGGGCTCAACGATCCGATCTGCTTTGCGCACAGCCCAAATGGTGACCAGCAATGCGAGTCCGGTGAGCGGCCACCCCATCGCGATACGGGCGATGGCAAGCCATCCCGTGTGATCGGTGTCGTACAACTGCGACTGCACCAGGTACCGGGCGCCGAACACCAACGCCCATGCCGCTGTGGCGATGTCGTAGAACCGCACGGCACGGGGGTGTTGACGCCACAGATTTCCGTGACCGTTGAGAAATCCCCAGATGATGCCTACCAAAGGCCATCGCACCACGATCGACAACACGAACGCAGCGCCGTAGGCAAGGCTGGTGTAGATGCCGAAAAGGAAGTAGCCCTTGGCATCTCCGGTTCGGTACGCGATGAATGCGGACACACCGACGCCGAGAACACCCGAGACTGCGGGCTGGATCGATTCTTTGCGGAACACTCGCCACGCCGCGATCAACACGGCCACGCCCAATGCCGCCCAAATTGCGGCGGTCAGGTTCCAGATGCTGTTGACCGGGACAAAAATCAGAATCGGCACCGAGGTGTAGATCAGACCACTCAATCCGCCGAGTTGGTCCATGATCGATTGCTGTTTTGGTTCAGTCACCTGTCGAGGGTGCCACATCCGTCTGCGTTCGCGACGAATGCGGTGCGCGTCTACTCTCCGCGCAGTTCGTAATAGGGGTTGAAGATCGCCTTACGACCATCCCGCTCGCCTACACGGCCACGGACCAGCAGGGTCTTTCCGGTTTCGATGCCGGGAATGCGGCGGCGGCCGATCCAGACCAGATTGATTACTTCGGTCCCGTCGAAGAACTCCGCCTCGATGCTTGCATTGCCCGACTTGGGACACGCGTCGACGCTTCGCAGTCGACCCACCATCGTGACTTCTTCACCGCGACGGCAATCGCATGCCTTCTGGCCTCCCGAAGCCTCGATGGACTCGGTCATTTCCTGGGCATCCAACTGATCGATGTCCTCGGTGAGACGACGGGTCAATCGGCGAAAATATCCTGCGGCGGCGGGTGCCATTGCGCGCTCCTGCGAACAAATGTGACGCACGGGTTTCGCGTCACTGAAGGGCTGTGTGATCGCCACTGTAGCCCCAATACGGTCGGGTAACCACACCGGTCGGTCGGCGATATGGAGGCACCGGGCAAGATCAAGTCATGGTGCTCACACAATCCCCCACCGTTGCCGTCGTTCTCCCTGGTACAGGCTCCGACGCACACTTCGCCGAGCGGGCGTTCCGTGGTCCACTCGATGCCCGAAGTGTGCTCACTGTCGCAATCGAACCGGACCCCCGGCGTGTCGTCGACAGCTACCTCGAGGCGATGGATGCCGCTGCAGCAGAATACGGCCCGATCCTGGTCGGCGGTGTGTCCATCGGAGCGGCCGTCGCATTGCAGTGGGCCGCCCGTAATCCGACTTTGACGTCGGGCGTGTTGGCCGCCCTGCCGGCCTGGACCGGAGCACCCGACGAGGCGCCGGCTGCAGCAAGCGCACGGTTCACGGCATCCCAGTTACGCAGCGAGGGCCTGGAATCGGTGATTGCAGCGATGCTCGCATCCAGCCCGGCCTGGCTGGGACGGGAACTGGAGCGCTCGTGGCGTTCGCAGTGGCCGGATCTGCCCTGTGCACTCGACGAAGCCTCGACATACAGCGGGCTGACCGTAGCCGCCATGTCGAAAATCGGTGTCCCGGTGGGCATTGCCTCAGCCGTCGACGATCCGGTTCATCCCTCGGCGATTGCGTACGAATGGGCAGCAGCGCTCCCCCACGCCCACGTCGGAACCCTGACGCTCGAACAGATCGGTCAGGACCCCGCGATACTGGGGTCTACATGCGTCAAGGCACTCGCGGCGATCGAAACCACCGCGAGTGCCTGAGAAAAGCGCTCTCTACTGACCCAATTGCTGCATGGCAGAACCGGATTCGCCGCGTCTCTGCGGCGGAGCCGGTTGCGCCGGGGCTTCCTGCTGTGCGGCGGACTGCTGATCGACCTGCTGCTGTGCTGCGGCCTGCTGCTGATCTACCTGCTGCTGAGCCGCTGCCTGCTGCTGCGCAATCATCTGCTGCTCATGTGCAGACGCGAGCTGCTCGGCCAATACCTGCGGCAGTACGACCGGCAACGGCGTCCGAACCGGATGCGGTTCGGTTCCACGATTGACAACGGTATCCCGCAGAATCTCACGCGCCATGGCCACCAATTGCGTACCGGCAGCGGTCGATCCGCTGGGACCCGCCACGACACATCGCACCATCCAGCGCGGACCGTCGACGCCGATGAAACGCAGGTCCATCGCCGCTGTTTCGGCTACCAATTCGCGACCCCACGGGCCGTTCTCGATACTGACCGGCGAATTGTCGTCACGCAGCGACTGCGCCAACTCGCTGACAACTTCACGCCACTGACCAGGCGACTTGGGTGCCGCATATGCGGCGACGGTAACCCGCCCGTATTCGGTGACCAGATGCACGGCCTGTGGTGAACCGTCGGGTGCCATCTCCACCTGCAGTTGGCCGCCCGGAGGCATCGGCACCAGGACGGACCCGAGATCGAGTCGCTGACCGTCACGGCCTACCGTGGGATCTTCGGAATCGATGTCCGCAAAATCGTACGGACCTTCGGTCTCGTCACTCTCCGCGTCGAAGTCCTCTTCGGTATTCACGGAATCGAGGTCTCCTTCGACCTGATCCGAGTTTTCGTTCTCGTCGCCGAAGAAACCCGTAGGTTCCTCGTCGCCTTCTGCCTTCTTCTTACGTCCGAACATGTTTCAGACTCCCTCTCCGACAGAACTGACACCTGTACCAGTGTCGAGTATCGCGTGTCCGCCGCTGGAACCGTGACCACCGGTACCGCGAGCGGTGTCATCGAGCGACTCCACCTCAACGAACAACGGAAGCTCGACGCGCTGGACTACGAGCTGCGCAATTCGGTCACCCCGGCGAATCTCGATCGCGGTATCCGGATCAAGGTTGATCAAGCAGACCTTGAGTTCGCCGCGGTAGCCGGCGTCGACAGTGCCGGGCGCGTTCACGATGGACAAACCCGACTTCGCGGCAAGCCCGGAACGCGGATGAATGAGTCCGACAGTTCCCATCGGCAAGGCGATCGCAACGCCCGTACCCACCAGGGTACGACGACCCGGTTCGATGGTGACGTCGCTGGTGGAGCACAGATCCACGCCTGCATCCCCGGGATGCGCACGCTGTGGAACCGGCAGTTCTGGGTCCAGTCGCTTCAAGGCGATGGAGAGTTGATCGCTCACGTCGGCCAAGACTACTCGTCGCGACCGACTATCCTTGACAGGTGCCCGAAACATCTCGACCTGACGTCGCTTCCACGACCCCCGCGTCCACCACGCTCTATTCCGAGCGCCTCTGGTTACCGGTCTGGTGGTGGGCTGTCGGAATCGCTGTAGCCGCCCTGCTGGCTGCCGAGGTCCACATGGGCCGCCCAGGACTTGTCTCGTACCTGGCATATGTCGTACTGCTGCCGATTCCGATTTGGCTGTCGTTCTGGCTGAGTCGCACCCGCATCGAGGTCATCGAGACCGGCGGAGTCAAGGAATTGCATGTGGGACGCGCGCATGTGCCCGTAGGCCTGATCTCGCGGGCCGCTGCGATCCCCGCTTCGGCCAAGAGTGCGGCCATGGGCCGTCAGCTCGACCCCGCCGCATTTGTTCAGCATCGGCCGTGGGTCAAGACCATGGCCCTGATCGTCCTCGACGATCCGGAAGACCCCACGCCGTACTGGTTGGTGAGCACACGTCGCGCAGATGACCTGGTCGCTGCACTCAAGTAGTTACCACAAGTAGTTACCACGAAGGCATCACGCCTTCTGCGCGCCGACCTGATCCCTCGGTCGACCCGAGTACGAATCGGGTCGACCGTCGGGAATCAATATCAGGCAGCGCAATCCATGCACACGAGCTGTCCATTGGCATCGCTCGCCAAACGGCTGCGGTGATGCACCAGGAAACAGCTGGAGCACGTGAATTCGTCGGCCTGCTTCGGCACGACGCGCACCGACAGTTCTTCGCCGGAAAGGTCGGCACCCGGCAGTTCGAAGGACTCTGCGGTGTCGGTCTCGTCGATATCGACGACAGCCGACTGCGCCTCGTTGCGCCGCGCCTTCAGCTCCTCGAGTGAATCCTCCGATACCTCGTCGGACTCTGTGCGCCTCGGTGCGTCGTAGTCAGTTGCCATGTCGTCTACCCCTCATCCTCTTCGTGTATCCCGGTCCCATGAACACCTGGAATCCGGTAGATCCCGCTATGCGCATGGAAACCGCCGTGGCATCGAGATCATTCCCTGTCGCTGCATAACGCTGCAGCGGAGGAAAAAGTGCCCGGAAAGTGTTCCCGAGAACGTGATCTGCGCCTCATTTGGTTGTCATTCCGGCATGGAGCCGACGCCCAGTCGAACGACCTGGGCCGCCAGACAGTAGCCGAAGTCAGCGCCAAAGTAGTAACCCAATCGGTCAATTCCAAAAAACGTCTACGAATTGTCACCAACTCCACAGCATTTTGTGATCTTCGCCCTCCGAAAGTAGGCCGACGGGCGACTTCTGCGGCGACGTGGGAGAGATTCGACATCGAGCCCTCTAAGGTAGGCACCGAACGTCACGCCCTCTGCTCCGGCTTGGCGAGAAAAGCTCATGTTCGCCGAGAAAATCGAGGGATACCGTGGTTTCACTGATCACCGAAGGCAGCGCGAACGACGATCGTGGTCGTCCGTTCAAACGCCGACGAGTGTGGCCTGTCGTTGCGGTGTTCGCGGTACTCGCCGTCTTGGGCAGCACACTGTGGATCCGAATCCTGACGGCCGACGCGGCTCTCAGCGAGACCGTGGCGTGCAACCGTCCGCAGGCTTCCTCCGATCCGGCCGACCCGGCGCCGCTGCCACTCGGAACGGTCGTAGATCGCACCACGCTGCTCGACGTCGACCCGGCACCACTGTCCGCAACCAAGGTTCGGGTGTTCAACGCCAACGGCGAACACGGTCAAGCCTCCCAAGTAGCGGCGCAGTTGAAGGACTACGGCTTTGCCAGCGCTCCGGACGTTCAGGTCGGCAACGACCCCGTCTACGTCGACCAGAACATGCAGTGCCAAGGCCAGATTCGCTTCGGGGCAAACGGAACCGCCGCCGCGAGTGCTGTGTGGCTGGTCGCGCCCTGCGCGGAGTTGATCAGGGACGGCCGCACCGACGACACCGTCGACTTTGCGCTGGGCACCTACTTCAGCACCATCTCCCCCAGCACTGACGCCGGCGAGGTCCTACGCACCCTCGCGGAGCAGCCTGCCAACGCGCAGGCCGCTCCGATGGACATCGGACTCCTCAAGGCCGCACGCACCGCTAGGTGCTGATCGGTCCGTCTGCGCCGCACGCGCTGAGCATCCGCTCGAACTCGTCGGCAATTCCCGCAGCGCAGGCGTACACGATCTCTCCCCCGGCCGACGTCGAATTCGGTCCGGGCATCCGAATGACAGCGCCGGATTCCTCCGCGATCAGCGACCCGGCCGCCCAGTCCCACGGACTCAACCCGTGCTCGAAATGGGCGTCGACGCGGCCCGTCGCGACCATGCACAAATCGAGCGCCGCCGAACCGATCCGCCTGATGTCACGTACCTGCGGCAAGATCTCGGCGATCAGTCGCCCCTGAACCTTGCGTCGCTTGGCGTCGTAGCCGAAACCCGTGGCCACCAACGCCATTGACAGGTCCGTCACCGAATTGGAGGCGAGTTCACTGACGTTGCCGTCGACGTCGGTCATCGTTGCTCCGCCGCCGCGATGCGCGGAGTACGTCGCACGCATCGACACGTCCACCACCGCACCCGCGACCGACACGCCGTCGATCTGGACCGCGACCGACACCGAGAAGGCCGGAATACCGTAGAGAAAGTTCACGGTTCCGTCGATCGGATCGACTACCCAACGGACACCCTCACAATCATCGGTGCCGCCACCTTCCTCACCGAGGATCGAATCCGCCGGCCGAAGTTTCGCGAGCAGATCCCGAATCACTCCTTCGGTCTCGGTGTCGACGATCGTCACCGGGTCTGTCGGGGTGCTCTTGACCTCGACCGAATCATCGTGAAGTACACCCGAACCCACTACCCCGAATACTTCGGGACGGCGCACCCGGACGTGTGCCGCTGCGGCCTCCGCGACCGTCACCGCCACTACTCTCAGCACTGCTGGATCTACCGAATCTGCGGACACGTCGGACAGGGAAATCTCTTGTGAGGGCACTCGCCCATCGGAACACATCGCCATGCAGGGCACCACTCGTCGGGCGTGAAGGTTAATGTTTGCGTGCGGCAATCGCGACGTTCTCATTCGAGCCCTCAGGAGTATCAGGCGATGACAACCACAGGTTTCGGTATCGATGTCGGCGGCAGTGGCGTCAAGGGCGGCACCATCGACTTGAACACCGGCGAGATGATCGGTGACCGCATCAAGATTCTGACGCCGCAACCGGCCACTCCGGACGCGATAGCCGCGACGGTCGCGCAAATCGTCGAGCAGGCCGGCTGGGACGGCCCAGTGGGCATCACATTGCCGGCGGTGATCACCGGGGGCATTGCGCGCAGTGCCGCGAACATCGACAAGTCGTGGATCGGAACCGACGCGTCGGCCTTGTTCGGCAAAGCGCTCGGCGGACGTGCGGTCACGGTACTCAACGACGCCGACGCCGCGGGCATCGCCGAAGACGCGTTCGGCGCCGGCAAGGACACGTCGGGTGTAGTCATCTTGCTGACCTTCGGCACCGGCATCGGGTCGGCCGTTCTCCACAACGGTGTCCTGTTGCCCAACACGGAGTTCGGTCACCTCGAAGTGGACGGCAAGGAAGCCGAGCATCGAGCTGCCTCGTCGGTGAAGGAAAAGAAAGACCTGAGTTACAAGGAATGGGCCGCCGAGGTGTCCAAAGTTCTCGTCACTTTCGAAAACTTGCTCTGGCCCGATTTGTTCATCGCGGGCGGTGGCATCAGCCGCAAGCACGAGAAGTGGATTCCACTGCTCACCAACCGAACAAAGGTGGTTCCCGCCACTCTCCTGAACACTGCCGGCATCGCGGGAGCAGCACTGGCGTCGGCCCAGTCTGCGACTTCCGCCTGACCGGCCGGGTGAAATCGGGGATGAAATAGCCGTTACCGGCCGTCGTGACGTAAGAGTTTCCTGAGAGTCGTTACAATGGTGAAGTCCGGCTGCGCGCCGGCCACAACCATTGACCTCTCCGCCGGATCACCACTCTGGCGTGACGCCGCACGACACCGTCACGAAAGGGCGTACGTGGCAGCCACCGATACACGTCAGACTGCTGATTCTCCATCAGAGTCAGAGCCACAATCTCCAGCCGTGGAGGCGGCCACTGTCTCAGCTCCGGCTACCGTCGCAGCTCCGGCTGCAAAGAAGGCCCCGGCTAAGAAGGCCCCTGCCAAGAAGGCAGCAGCAAAGAAGGCTCCCGCCAAGAAAGCTCCGGCAAAGAAAGCCGCTGCCAAGAAGGCCAGCCCCAAGAAGGCCGGAGATCCCCTGGACGGCGCCGAAGACGGCGATGTTCAGTTGGAAGACATCGACATCACGGACGGTGACCTCGAAGAGGCCGAGTCCGATGTAGTCGAGGTCGTCGCCGTCGGCGAAGACGAAGAGACTGCCACCGAGGAGCCGACCGACAAGGACAAGGCTTCCGGAGACTTCGTCTGGGACGAAGAAGAATCCGAGGCCCTGCGCCAGGCTCGTAAGGATGCCGAACTGACGGCCTCCGCCGACTCGGTTCGTGCCTACCTCAAGCAGATCGGCAAGGTCGCACTCCTCAACGCAGAAGAGGAAGTCGAGCTCGCCAAGCGCATCGAAGCCGGCCTGTACGCCGTGCAGATCATGGCCGACCTCGCGGACAAGGGCGAGAAGCTGCCCGCAGCCCAGCGCCGCGACATGAGCTGGATCTGCCGCGACGGTAACCGCGCCAAGAACCACCTCCTCGAGGCCAACCTTCGCCTGGTCGTCTCGCTTGCCAAGCGTTACACCGGCCGCGGCATGGCGTTCCTGGACCTCATCCAGGAAGGCAACCTGGGCCTGATCCGTGCAGTCGAGAAGTTCGACTACACCAAGGGTTACAAGTTCTCGACGTACGCGACGTGGTGGATCCGTCAGGCCATCACCCGCGCGATGGCCGACCAGGCCCGCACCATCCGTATTCCGGTGCACATGGTCGAGGTCATCAACAAGCTCGGCCGCATCCAGCGTGAGCTGCTCCAGGATCTGGGCCGCGAGCCCACCCCGGAAGAGCTCGCCAAGGAAATGGACATCACGCCCGAAAAGGTGCTGGAGATCCAGCAGTACGCGCGTGAGCCCATCTCTCTCGACCAGACCATCGGCGACGAGGGCGACAGCCAGCTCGGTGACTTCATCGAAGACTCCGAGGCAGTTGTCGCAGTCGACGCCGTCTCGTTCACCTTGCTGCAGGATCAGTTGCAGTCGGTCCTCGAGACGCTGTCCGAGCGTGAAGCCGGCGTCGTTCGCCTGCGCTTCGGTCTCACCGACGGCCAGCCGAGGACTTTAGACGAAATCGGACAGGTCTACGGCGTCACGCGCGAGCGTATCCGCCAGATCGAATCGAAGACGATGTCGAAGCTGCGCCACCCGTCGCGTTCGCAGGTTCTGCGCGACTACCTCGACTAGTCACAACATTTACATCCAGAACGGCCCTCGGATCCTTGATCCGAGGGCCGTTCTGTTGTTTGGACAAGGTCTCAGTTGAGAAGTTTTGCATGCAGCGACGCAATATCTGCGTCGGTGAGACCCAATCCCTGCCTGACGTAATTGTCGAAGTTGCCGAACTTCTGATCCACGGTCGCAAACGACGCGTCGAGCCAGGATTGCTCGACCCTGCTGGACTGCGAAACGATCGTTCCAAGACTGCCCGGAAGCGTCGGTCCGGAGGACGTGCCGCCCAGATACTGATTGCTCAACATGTAGTCGGCATTCACCGTCTCGCGATCGACACCGAGGATGGTGAGCAGAACTGCCGTCATCCAACCGGTGCGGTCCTTGCCCGACGTGCAGTGATACATCACCGCGCCGTCGGTAACTTCGACGTTGATCAACGCGTCGTGGAACGCCTTGCCGGCACCGGGATCAGTGACCATGATCCGATACATATCAGGCATGTTTGCCATAGCGGGCAGGTTGGCCGGATTGCCGCCGATCACGTCGAGCCAGTGTCCGGTGGCGCCGGCCGGAATCTTGTCCGGTGCGATCACTCGCTCCACGATGCTGCGGAAATCGATAACCGACGTGACGTTCATGCTGTGCAGCTTGGCCAGATCCGCGGGTGTCAGTTTGTCCAAAGCGTTGGAGCGCAAAACCATTCCGCTTCGCACAGACCGTCCACCGTCGCCCAGATATCCACCGATGTCACGGGCATTCGAGGCGCCCTCGAGATGCAGCGATCGGTCGATCACCACGGATTCCGGTCCGCTTGTCACGGTCGGACTGCCGTCGGCAAACGCCGGCACTGGTGACAAGGCAATTGCACCGGCAAGGGCGAACACCACGGCCGATTTCTTCATTCGGTTAGACATTGGCACAGGCTAGCGACGAAATCAGGCCTTGGTACGAACTTTGATGTACATCGAGGCGACCGGTTCGACAACTCTTGCCGCAACCGGACCGATCACTGCCATCAGGAGAACGTATGCCGTTGCGAGCGCAGCCAATTCAGCCTCGACGGCACCGGCTGAGACTGCGAGCCCGGCGATGATGATCGAGAACTCACCGCGTGCAATCAGTGCTGCGCCGGCGCGGGCCTGACCCATCCGCGCCACGCCTTGGCGCTTGGCCGCCCAAGCTCCGGTGATGAGCTTGGTTACTGCCGTCACCACGGCAAGCAACGCGGCCCACCCGATGACCGGCGGAATCGTGCTCGGATCGGTGTTGAGCCCGAACACGACGAAGAACATGGCCGCGAACAGATCGCGCAGTGGTTCGAGGACTCGACTGGCATTGCGTGCAGTCGAACCCGAGATCGCGATTCCGAGAAGGAAAGCGCCGACAGCGGCTGACACCTGCATCGCGGAACTGATACCGGCTACCAGCAAGGCCGCACCCAGCAGTTTGAGCAGCAACGTCTCACTGTCGGGGCTGTCCAGCAGCGCGGAGACATAACGCCCGTATCGCAGTGCCACCACCAGAACCACGGTGATCACCAACAGCGAGATTCCCACGGCTTCGAGCCCACCCATGAAGCTCACGCCGGCAAGCATCGCCGTCAAGATCGGCAAGTAGAGAGCCATCGCGAGATCCTCGAACACGAGAATCGACAAGACGACGGGCGTTTCGCGGTTACCCAAACGCCCGAGGTCGCTGAGGACTTTCGCGATAATTCCCGACGAGGATATGTAGGTGACACCGGCCATGACCGTCGCACCGACAACGCCCCAGCCCAGCATGAGGCCGACTACCGCGCCCGGCGTCGCGTTGAGAACAAGGTCGACCAAGCCTGCGACCCGCGAGCGTTTGAGCCCGGTCATCAACTCCGCTGCGGTGTACTCGAGACCAAGCAGAAGCAAGAGGAGAACAATGCCGATTTCACTCGCGAGGTGCGAGAACTCACCGATATCACCGAGCTGAATGAATCCACCCTGCCCGAAACACAGACCGCCGATCAGGTAAAACGGAATCGGCGACATGCCGAACCGAGCTGCAAGCCTTCCCAATAATCCGAGCACAAAAAAGACCGCGCCGAGTTCGATCAGCGCGAGGGTAGTTGTGTTCACGGGCCAGTCAGCCGTTGGTCAATATTTTTGCCGCAGCGGCCAGACCGTCCGGCGTCCCGACCGCAACCAGGAGATCTCCCCCGGTAAACGTGAAATCAGGGTTCGGCGACGGGTTCACCTGCCCTGCGCGCATGACTGCAACAATCGAGACGCCGGTGCGGGTTCGCATCCCCGTATCTCCGAGAGTCTGTCCGTCGTAGCGGGAACCGTCCTTGATGTACAGCTGCTTGGTTCGAATCCCGGGAACATCGCTGTGCTCCTCTTCGAGTTGCGCGACCAACTGAGGCGCACCCAGAAGATTGCTCAACGCAGCGGCTTCTTCCGTGGTGAGCGGCAACGAGGCAGCACAGGCATCGGGATCGTCTGCCTTGGAGACGATGAGGTCGGTATGACCGTCACGGTGAGTGACGACACCCACGCGGCGACCGGAAGCCAGGACAAAATCTTTACGAGTCCCGATGCCCGGTAGTGGGGTGACTTCTACATTCATAGATCAACGGTAGCGCCGATCGCCGACATCCATCGCAATAGGGTTGCAATTTGCTGTGCGCTACTCGCGGCCTTCACCGCAGTGCCGGAAATACCCCGTTCTCGTCGGGCCGGTACTCGGTGACCGACATGACGGCGCCGACGGGTATCGGACCGAAGAGATGCGGAAATCGCATCGAATCCGGATCCGACGGAACTCCTGGCTCCCACTTCACGTCTGCACCCAGCAGCGCGGGATCGAGGGCTAGCAATACGACGTCGTCCCGGCCCGCAAAAATCCGATTGGCCGGCAGATGAACTTGGTACGGAGTCGACATATGAACAAATCCTTCGGCCGCAAACCTGTCCGGAATGCGGTGACCGATCTCCTGCGCGCGCTCCCACTCGGCGCGCGTGCACATGTGTAGCAACTCGACGGGTTCGCTCGCGTTCTGTCCGGATTCCGGTTTCATCGGCCCAGACTATCGAGCTGTAGGCGAGAAATTCGAATCAGCTCTCAGCGAACAATTTCAGCACCAGAACCCCAGCCCAGCGCATTTCCAGTGAGACACGACACTAAGAAACGTATCCGGGAACAACCCATGAACCCCAAACGTCTGTAAGAGTGGATCTACCGCGCCATTCCGACGCGGCGGACCAGGCCCCAGGCACACGGCACGAAAGCCGCTAGCCAGTACGGAGGAGTCATGCCCGGAACACTGACCAGCCCACAGTTGACCGCTGCCGACCGGTGCGACCGGTGCGGTGCCGGAGCCCGCGTACGCGCGGTGCTTCCCACCGGCGGCGAGCTTCTCTTCTGTGGACACCACGCAACCGAACACGCGGATCGACTTCGCGAGATGAATGCCGTCGTCTCCGAGAGTGAACCCGCAATCTGACCTGTCAGCCGGGGGTGGCCTCTTCGTGAGGCGCACCATGAACGCCGAAACGGGCGATCACATTTATGTGATCGCCCGTTTTGCCGTCTTCAGTTAGCTACCAACTACGCAGAATCGCGATACGTTCGGTCAGCTGATCGACGGTCGCGATGGCCGTTGGCGGGCCACCGCACACCCGACGCAATTCCGCGTGAATAATTCCGTGGGGCTTTCCCGTGCGGTGCACACTCATCGCAACCAGTCCGTTGAGTTCCTTGCGCAATGTACCGAGCTGATCGGCCGTGGCCGCTCGATCCGACACCACAGCCGCAGTCGGCGCCGGCGCGGCGGCCTTCGCAGTGTTGTTGTCGACCTGCGCCGCCTGACGCTGACGCAGCAACGCGCGCATCTGATCGGCATCCAGCAACCCGGGCAACCCGAGGTAATCGGCTTCCTCGTCACTACCGGAGAACGTGGCGGTTCCGAACGAGGAACCGTCGTAGATCACCTGGTCGAGTTCGGCGTCGGCACCGAGCGAGGTGAATGCCTTCTCCTCCTCGCCGAGTTCGTCCTTCTGCTTGTTGGCGTCGGCGAGCAGATCGTCGTCGAGCCCGTCCTTCTCGCGGTGGGGCTTACCGAGGACGTGATCACGTTGCGCTTCCAGCTGCGATGCCAGATCCAACAGCACCGGCACTGACGGCAGGAAGACGCTGGCTGTCTCCCCCTTGCGCCGCGAACGCACGAAACGGCCGATCGCCTGCGCGAAATACAAGGGTGTCGAGGCACTGGTCGCATACACACCGACTGCCAGACGCGGAACGTCGACGCCTTCCGACACCATGCGTACAGCGACCATCCACTTGTCGTCGCTGGCGCCGAATTCGGCAATCCGCTTCGAGGCGGTGGGGTCGTCGGAGAGCACCACGGTCGGCGGCTCACCGGTGATCGCCGTCAATGCCTTTGCGTACTCACGAGCAACCGTCTGATCCGTCGCGATGACCAATCCGCCGGCGTCGGGCATACCCCCGCTGCGCAGCTGCGCCAAACGAGTGTTTGCCGCGTGCAGGACGGCCGGAATCCAGTCGCCGGTAGGGTCCAACGCCGTGCGCCAGGCCCGAGCCGTCTGCTCGGCGCTGAGAGGCTCTCCGAGTCTGGCTGTGAATTCTTCGCCCGCATTGTTGCGCCAGCGCGCTTCACCCGAATACGCGAGGAACACGACCGGGCGGACGACGCCGTCCTTGAGCGCGTCCGCGTAGCCGTAGGAATGATCTGCCTTCGACCGCAGCAGACCTTCCTTGTCGGGTTCGTACTGCACGAACGGGATTGCGCTGTCGTCACTTCGGAACGGGGTTCCCGTCAACGCCAGCCTGCGGGTCGCGTCACCGAACGCTTCCTGGATTGCCTCGCCCCAGCTCTTGGCGTCGCCGCCGTGATGAATCTCGTCGAGGATGACAAGCGTCTTGCGCGCTTCGGTGCGCACCCGGTGTTTGGTGGGATGCGCTGCGACCTGGGCGTAGGTCAAGACAACGCCTTGATAGTCACTGGACGTCTGGCCGGTGGAGTTGGAGAACCGCGAGTCGAGCGCCAGGCCCGAGCGCTGCGCCGACTCCGCCCACTGATGTTTGAGGTGCTCGGTGGGTGCGACAACCGTGATCTGATCGATGGTTCGATCACGAAGCAACTCCGACGCAACCCGCAATGCAAACGTCGTCTTGCCGGCGCCAGGAGTTGCCACTGCGAGGAAATCCCGCGGACTGCTGGACAGGTACTTCGTGAGCGCACGGCGCTGCCAAGCGCGAAGCGACTGCATCGGAACGCCCGGTTGCCCTCCGGTGCTCTCGGTCGAGTTGATTGCGTCTGCCGCCCCACTCGCTCTAACCGCAACTGCCTCAGACGTCATCGGCCGCGCCTCCGCTGGATTCGCACTGGTGTCTCGAGCTCCTAGATTTTTCAATGAATGTCCGGCGACGAGCGTAACCGGAGCCACCGACGAAAGCCGCACCCGAAGCACCTCGGCATGGCCGGATTCACTGGAACGGTGTTCTCCACCAGGGATTTAGAGAGACATCGACCACACGGTGCGTCAGAAAAAAGTGCGACACGTCGCGGCCGCAGTTGGGCAACCTGGCGTGTCATCAGGAATGCTGGAGTGATCATGAGTGACGAGCCGGATCCACAGCCTCACGAGAGTGATCTACGTCACCGTAGATGGCATCCCTTGCGCCGTACCGGACAATTGATCGGCCGCACTCTCAGCAAAGCGTGGGACGACTCGATCTTCGGGAAAGCCGCAACCGCCGCGTTCTGGCAGACTCTGTCACTCGCGCCATTGCTCCTGGGCCTGCTCGGCATGATCGGTTACATCGGCGGTTGGTTCGGCCCCAACACGGTCGAGATCATCGAATCGAAGATCGTCACGTTCAGCGGCACCATCTTCAGCGAAAGCGTCGTCGATCAGATCATCCGGCCGACGGTCACGGACATCCTCCAGCGTGGCCGGCCCGACATCATTTCCGTGGGTTTCCTGCTGTCTCTGTGGGCCGGGTCCTCGGCAATATCGACGTTCGTCGATTCGATAGTCGATGCTCACGGCCAGCAAGACGCACGCAACCCGATCTGGCAGAGAATCTTCGCGTTGCTGCTGTACTTGATGTTCTTGACGATGGCGGTGTTCACCCTGCCGTTGGTTGCACTCGGCCCCACCATGATCGGCCGGGCACTCCCACCCTCCTGGTACGAAGTGGGCTCACATCTGGTCGACACTTTCTACTATCCCGCGGTCGGCCTGCTGGTGATCATCGGCCTCACGACGCTCTACAAAGTTGCCCTGCCCAAGTCACTGCCGTGGCACCGACTTCTCGCCGGCGCACTGGTGGCGGGTGTGTTCTTCATGGCAGCGAGTACGGGACTTCGCTGGTACCTGGGATTTGTCTCGAGCGCCGGATACACGTACGGCGCCTTGGCGACACCGATCGCTTTCCTGCTCTTCACGTTCTTTCTCGGTTTCGCGGTGGTACTCGGAGCCGAGTTCAATGCCACTGTCCAAGAATTCTGGCCGGCGCGCGCCACCCGAATGGAACAGGTCCGCGAGTGGCTTGTCGCGCAGCAGAGCGAGGACGACAACGTCGGCCCGGTGGCAACCCTGACCTGGCGCCTGACTACCAGCCCGATCCGCATCTCTGGCGACAAGGCCGATCCTGCGGCAGTTCCCTCGTACGGGCGGCCGCGGAGTCTGCGCACGACTGCCGACACGACAAACCCGGCGGTCGATGTCGAAACTGTCGATCCGCCGAGTTCGGATTGTGCGTCAGATCATTCGGCGCTGAATCACGCGGAGCGAGATCATTCGCCGCTGAATCACGCGGAGCGAGATCATTCGCCCTTGCGTAGGCCTTCGTAGACCTTTTTGCAGTCGGGGCAGACCGGAGATCCTGGCTTCGCCGATTTGGTGACGGGAAAGACTTCACCGCACAGCGCGACGACATGGGTGCCCATGACAGCGCTTTCGGCGATTTTGTTCTTCTTCACATAGTGGAAGAACTTGGGGGTGTCGTCGTCGGTTGTTTCGTCTGTGGAAACGTCGGGACGTTCCTTGGTTTGAGTGCTCACCCCTCCAATAATGCCGCCTACTTCGCCGCGATGCGACCGACGGGTCGTGTGTGCAATTGTCGGCCGAGAGTGGAACAGTGGACCCATGGCACGAAATGGCGCGTTCGGCGAGTCCGACGAAGCCGGAACACCCGACAATCCCGTACTGATTACCGCAGCACAGCTCTCCGTAGAGGAGCAGCACAAAGCGCGAGTCCGGAAGTACATGACGATCATGGCCTTCCGCTTCCCAGCCTTGATCTTTGCCGCCATCGCCTACGGCATCTGGGAAAACGGCTGGATCTCGATGCTCATCATCGGTGCGTCCATCCCGCTCCCCTGGATCGCGGTCCTGATCGCCAATGATCGTCCCCCGCGCACCAAGGACGAGCCCAGCCGCTACGACGGGCGACGGCACAACTCCGGCGCTCTCGAAGCGGGAACACACCACACGATCGAAGGTTGACTCGCGTCCATTGACGGTGCACCTGCGAGAATGCTCGAGTGAGAAGCGAAACACTCCTGTCCATCACTCCGGCACTACGTACCGCCTTGCTTCGCAATCGGTTCGATACCGGAACCCTTCTGGAAACCTTGGGTCCGGAAGCTCACGCTGCGCTGGGCCGCAGTGAGCCGGTTCCCGTTCGACGCGCCAGCCGCGAGCACGGCGATCTGGGTGTACTCGTTCGGCTGTTCCTTCTCGCCGACGACTGCCCTCGCTCAGACGTAGAAGCTGCACTGACGCCGCTGACCGTCGACGACGCAATCGACGCAGGCTTGCTCGAAGGCGACAACTCCGTCGTGCGGGCCGCGATCGACCTCCGCCCCCTCGACGTCGGTGCCGGGGATCGTTGGGTGATCTCAGACCTGGACGGTGGAATTCGCCGCAAGCAGACCACAACGAGCGATCACGTTCTCGGCGTGGGACACGCATCGCTGTCACTCCTGCAGGCAACACCGACCGCACGCATCGGCAGTGTTCTCGATTTGGGCACAGGCTGCGGAATCCAAGCTCTGCACGCAAAGACATACGCAGATTCGGTCACCGCGACGGACATCAACCAGCGCGCGATCGATCTCACCGCCGCCACCATGGCGCTCAACGGGCTCGACGTCGAATTGCATCAGGGTTCCTGGTTCGAGCCGGTGGAAGGACGCACCTTCGATCAGGTTGTCGCGAATCCCCCGTTTGTCGTCGGCGAGGCGCGCGTTCACCACACCTACCGTGACTCGGGACTCGATCTCGACGGCGCGAGCGAATTGATGATCTCCCGGTCCGTCGACTACTTGAACCCCGGCGGCACAGCAGCGCTGTTGGCGTCGTGGGTACATATCGAGGGTGAGGACTGGCGATCACGCATCGCGTCGTGGCTGCCGGCGCACGGCGTCGACGCGTGGGTGGTTCAGCGCGACGTCGCGGATCCCGCTCTGTACGTCGGAACGTGGCTCAAGGACGGTGGCCAGG
Organism: Rhodococcus sp. OK302; assembly: GCF_002245895.1. Lineage (NCBI taxonomy): Bacteria > Bacillati > Actinomycetota > Actinomycetes > Mycobacteriales > Nocardiaceae > Rhodococcus > Rhodococcus sp. OK302. Next base: position 3,574,663 of record NZ_NPJZ01000001.1, on the reverse strand, counting down.
ACCCTCGCGATCCGGCGACGGAGGCTCGCGCCAACGCGTGGCTCGATCATCTCGAAGAGTCACACGTCGAAGGTGTCGGCTTCGGGTTCGTCTTCCTGCGCCGTACCGACTCTCCGACGGACTTGATGGCTGAGGACCTTCTGCAGGGCTTCTCCGACCCGCTCGGCCCCGAAGCCCTGGCCTACTTCGATCGCGTCGCGTGGCTGCGCGAGCACGATGTACTGCAGGAACGGTTTGTCGTCGATCCGAATACTGCACTCGAACGCGTTTACCTGCCGGGTGAGGAAGGGTGGCAGCAGGTGGTCACCCGAGTCCACCGCGGCAACGGCCCACATTGGCAGCACGAGATCGACGATCTGGGAGCCGCCCTACTCGCGGGCCTGCGCGCCGACGGTTTGGTCGTAGCGGAGTTGGTGGAACTCCTGGCTGCGGCCAACGGTGAAGACCCCGAGGTCCTGAGCGGCGGGGTCGTCAGCCTGTTGGTATCACTGGTTCGTCACGGATTGGTGTTGCCCGTCACAAATTGAGTTCCGATCAGGTTGCAGATTTTCGAGTTCTCAGCAACTTCTCAGGACGAGAACGGGAACACTGCAGGTCAGGGCGCTTTCGGAGAATTCGCTGCGGGAACTTATCTGGAACTCTCACACGTTGAACCTTGTGAGAGACCGCCGATAGGGAGGCAAGTCATGACAAGCCCCAGCACCACTACTCGCATTCGCCCGAGCGCTGCGGATCTGGACGCCCAGAGCCCGTCCGCAGACCTGGTTCGTGTCTATCTGAACGGAATCGGACGCACCGCGCTACTGACAGCAGCAGACGAGGTCGAACTGGCGAAGCGAATCGAAGCGGGGCTGTTCGCCAGCCACGTTCTCGCCACGGGAAAGCGCCTGACAGTCGCCAAGAAGAGGGATCTCGCAACGATCGTTCGTGAAGGTCAGTCCGCGCGGAGCCACTTGCTCGAAGCAAACCTGCGACTGGTCGTCTCCTTGGCCAAACGCTACACAGGACGCGGTATGCCGTTGCTGGACCTCATTCAGGAAGGCAACCTCGGACTCATCCGAGCGATGGAAAAGTTCGACTACGCCAAAGGCTTCAAGTTCTCGACGTACGCAACGTGGTGGATCCGTCAGGCGATCACCCGCGGAATGGCTGATCAGAGTCGCACCATCCGGCTCCCAGTCCATCTCGTGGAGCAGGTCAACAAGCTTGCCCGCATCAAGCGTGAACTGCATCAGCAACTTGGACGTGAAGCAACAGACGACGAGTTGGCCGAAGAGTCAGGCATTCCTGCCCACAAGATTGCCGATCTCCTCGACCACAGCCGCGACCCGGTAAGCCTCGACATGCCGGTCGGCAGCGACGAAGAAGCTCCCTTGGGTGACTTCATCGAAGATGCCGAAGCAACGTCGGCCGAGAACGCCGTCATTGCCGGTTTGCTTCACAGCGACGTCCGCAGCGTGCTCGGTACTCTCGACGAGCGTGAACAGCAGGTCATCCGTCTTCGCTACGGTCTCGACGACGGCCAGCCTCGCACCCTCGATCAGATCGGCAAGCTCTTCGGACTCTCCCGTGAGCGTGTCCGCCAGATCGAACGTGAGGTCATGGGCAAGCTTCGGGTCGGCGATCGCGCCGAGAAGCTGCGCTCGTACGCCGACGCCAGCTGATCCGATAAATACATAACGCCAAAGACACCGGCCCGGTTCGTTTCCGAATGGAAACGAACCGGGCCGGTGTTGTGTGTTGTTTCAGCGTTGGTGTGATTCAACGCAAGCGACGCGGTCCCAGGTCCACGGCACTCGGCTCCGGCCCGATCCGCACCCGCGCATCGGTGATCTCCGCTCCGATCGCCGATGCCAGCACCGGTTCGCAGGCCATTTCCCGGACCTCCGGAATGTCGTCGGCCAGCGTCGAAATCCGCTGAACCAAATCGACCAGTGCCGCCTTGTTGACCGGGACCGCGTTTCGGTATCCCGAGAGCAGCGGGGCCGCCTTGGGCGCATCGATCAGTTCGGTCGCAGCGTCCTCGGTGAGCGGTAGGACACGATAGGCACGATCGCCGAGCAGATCCGAGATGACTCCGGCCAAACCGAACGAGATCAGCGAACCGAATGACGGGTCGTCCTGCACCGCCACCACACACCCGATTCCCTTCGGCGCCATCTTCTGCACATGCAGGAGAGGCTCGCCCGACGCCGCAGCCAGATCGCTGTACGCCAGTCGAACCGAATCCGGACCCACGAGGTCCAAACGGACCCCGCCGAGATCGGGGCGGTGCCGCCACAGTTCACCGGTGGCCTTCACCACGACGGGATAGCCCAACGCGTCGGCTGCCTCGACGGCTTCGTCCTCGCTCAGTACTGAACGGAATTCGACGACGTCGACCCCGTAGCAGGCAAGGAGCGCTGCCGCTTCCACGTCGGAAAGCCAACGGCCGGGCGAATTTTCGAGCCAATCCGCAACCATGGCGCGAGCACGCTCCGAGTCGATTCCCGCCGGCCGAACCACCTTCGATGCGGGCTTGCTTCGCCATTCTGCGTAGCGCCAGGCCCGTGCCAATGCCAGTGCGGCACGTTCGGGCCCGGGGTAGGACGGTACCGATCCGCGGGTGGGGTTGCCGGCGTCGTCGCGGATCGTCAGCACTTCCGGCACACCCTCCGCAGCGAGGAAGGTGGTGAGAATCGGCTTGTCCGATCCGGCGACGGCGTCCTTGAGGGCCTTGGCAAACGGCTCGACCGGGATGGCGACGGGCGGAACGAAGACGGCAATAACCGCGTCGACGTCGAAGGAGCCGAGAGCGTCACGGACCGCGGATGCGAACAGTTCCGGACTGGCCTGCGCACCGAGATCGATCGGATCGCTGACTTGAAGGCCCTCGCTGCGAGCGGCGTCGGCAGCGAGTACACCGAGGGCTGTGGAGTTGCCGATGACTGCCAAACGCGGACCGGCAGGCAGCGGTTGATACCCGAACAGCAGTGCGCAGTCGAAGAGTTGAGAGATCGATCCGACCTGGATGACGCCGGCCTGCTCGAACAGCGCACGGACCACGGAATCGTCGATCTCCACACCGGTTGCCGCCAGGACCGGCGGGACGGCATGGCGGCCACTCTTGACGGCCACGATCGGCTTCTTTCGCGCCACCCGCCGAGCGATGCGGGAGAACTTTCGTGGGTTACCGAAGCTCTCCAAGTACAGGAGCACTACTTCGGTGGTTTGATCGGAATCCCAGTACTGCAGAAGGTCGTTACCGGATACGTCGGCGCGGTTTCCAGCAGAGACGAAGGCGGACAATCCGATTCGACTGCGAGCAGCCTCGTCGAGGATGGCAATTCCGAGTGCGCCCGACTGGCAGAAGAATCCGACGTTGCCCGCTGCGGGCAGGACCGGTGCGAGCGTCGCGTTCAATGAAATCGACGGATCGTTGTTTGCCACACCCAGCGCATTCGGGCCGATAAGTCGCATACCGTGTGCCCGGGCAGCGTGGACAAGTTTACGTTCGGATGCCCGGCCGTCCGGGCCGCTGTCACTGAATCCAGAGGACACCACGACAAGCGCTTTGACGCCCTTGTCGAGGCAGTCGTCGAGGACCGAGTTGATGGATTCGGCGGGAACTGCGACCACGGCCAGATCAACATCGTCCGGAATCTCACGCACCGTCTTGTACGCGCGCACTCCGTGGACGGAACGATGTTCGGCGTTGACCGGGTAGACCGGCCCCGTGAAACCGCCGCGCAACAAGTTCGTCAGAACCGCATTGCCGACCTTCGCCGGATCGGCGGACGCACCGATCACCGCAACCGATCGAGGGCGCAGAACGTTGCCCATACTTCGGGCTTCTGCCGCGCGTTCACGCGAATTACGTACGGAAACCAGAGCTTCCGTCGGGTCGATCGCAAACTCCAGACGCAGCACTCCCCCGTCGAATGATCGACTGACCTGATACCCGGCCTCCCGGAACACCGTCACCATGTTGCGGTTCTCCGAGAGCACCTCGGCCACGAACATCGTCAGACCGTTCTCCGCTGCAGCAGCAGCCAGGTATTCGAGCAGAATCGGTCCCAGCCCGCGGCCCTGATGGGCGTCGGCAACGACGAACGCGACTTCCGCCGACTTGCCGTCACCGATGTCGAGGAGTCGCTCGTATCGGCCGACAGCGATGATCTCGTCACCGAGCATCATCACAAACGCCACTCGATTGTGATGATCGACCGTCGTGAAGTTCTTGACGTCCTTCTGGGACATCGTGGGATACGGGCCGAAGTAACGCAGGTAACGGGTTCGCTCGGACAGCTTGCCGTGAAATTCCACCAACTTGTCCGCGTCCTCGGGGACGATCGGACGCAGTGCTACTGCGCCACCGTCGGAGGCAAGGACGTCGACAACCCAACTGTGCGGATAGTCGTGCGCGGCATCAGGCGCCGGGGCCACGTTTGGTGGTGTCGGTTCGGATACTGTCGGTTCGGTATCGGACTGTTCAGTCACGGGGATCCTCCGGGTCGAGTCCGAGAAGCGGGAACGAAGCTCGTCGCGTGGCGATAATGGCGGAATCGATGCGGGTGAGCGCTCGGTCCACCGAAGCAATTCCGGTTTCGGGGGTACCACCGGGGCCGTCCCACTTGGCGTAGTTCACATCGCCGCCGTCACCCATCGTCAACGGTAGTTCGACACCGGGTGCCAGCACTCCGGTCGTTTCTTTCCATCCGTCGGGAACCGCTGTGCTCACGTCGATCTCACGGTCGAGGGCCGCCGCAATGAGGTGTGTCCACGCACGCGGTACAACCCGCACGAGTCCGTACCCCCCGCCTCCGACAGCCAGCCAGCGCCCTTCGGAGTAGCGATCCGCGAGGTCACGCATGGCCAGGAACGCCGCTCGCTGACCGTCGACCGTCAAGGCCAGATCGGCGAGCGGATCCTCCCGATGCGAATCCACACCGCATTGACTGATGATGATCTGCGGGCGGAACGCCGCGATCGCGCCCGGAACGACAGCATGAAATGCCCTCAGCCACAACGCGTCGACGGTTCCCGGCAATACCGGAATGTTGACGGCTGTTCCTTCTGCCGCACCGTCTCCGACTTCACTGGACCAGCCTGTGTTGGGCCACAGTGTTGCGGGATGCTGATGCAGCGACACGGTCAGAACTCTGGGGTCACCCAGGAACGCATGTTGCACGCCGTCACCGTGATGGGCATCGACGTCGATGTAGGCGATGCGGTCGTACCCGTTATCGAGGAGCCAGGAGATCGCGACTGCCGCGTCGTTGTACACACAGAAGCCGGATGCCCAGTCGGCCATCGCGTGATGCATGCCGCCGCCGATACTGACCGCCCGTCGAGTGCGACCCGACGCGATTTCTTTTGCCGCAGCGAGAGAACCACCGGCGAGTATTGCGCTCGCCTCATGCATCTGCGGGAACACCGGGTTGTCCTCGGTTCCGAGGCCGTGGGGAACATCTGCGCCGGTGACACCGTTGGATGCAGAATGGCCCGCTTGTTTCACTGCCGCCAGGTAGGCAGGGGTGTGAATCCGAAGGAGGTCGACATCGGTGGCCGGAGTGGGCTCGAGGAACTCGATTCCCTCGAGTAGTCCGAGCCCGCGCGAGAGTTCCATCGTGAGGTCGAGCCGCGTCGGATTCATCGGGTGATCGTTACTCCACCGATAACTCAGGTACTCCGGACTCCACACCACAACTCGATTTGTTCGAGGCGGCGCGGGGTCCCCGTCAGATCTGATCGAGGCGGTCATGCGATCACGCTACTTGCTGTTCGATTCGTGCCATGCACCACACCATTGCACCTTCCCGTCCAGGCAATCGCGTCGAGAAACGTGAATACGGACAATGCCCTGGACTCGCCGCTGCGCCAGCGGCACAAGATCAGTGAACTGAACGGTAGAATGACTTCCGACGAAGGGGTTGAGTGTGAAGGATCTAGTCGACACCACGGAGATGTATCTCCGGACGATCTACGACTTGGAAGAAGAGGGCGTTGTCCCACTCCGGGCGCGGATCGCCGAACGGCTCGAACAGAGCGGACCCACTGTCAGCCAAACCGTTGCTCGCATGGAGCGCGACGGCTTGCTGACAGTTGCCGGCGATCGACACCTGGAGCTCACCGACAAGGGCCGTGACCTGGCGGTCTCGGTCATGCGTAAGCATCGATTGGCAGAGCGCCTGCTGGTGGATGTGATCGGACTGAAGTGGGAAGACGTGCACGCCGAGGCCTGCCGCTGGGAGCACGTCATGAGCGAGGAGGTCGAGCGTCGACTTGTCGTCGTTCTGAACAACCCGACCACCTCGCCGTACGGTAACCCGATCCCCGGGCTCGACCAGTTGGGTCTGGCCGGAGTGACCAGCACACCGGAGACGCTGATGCGCCTCACCGACGTTCCGCCTGGCAAGCCGACGGCAGTCGTCGTCCGCAGGCTGGCCGAGCACGTGCAGTCGGATCCCGAAGTCATTGCGCAGTTGCGTGAAGCCGGCGTCGTTCCTGACGCCAGAGTCACCGTCGAAACACGTCCCGGGTCCGTCACCATCACGGTGCCCGGCCACAGTGGGTTCGAGTTGTCCGAAGAAATGGCGCACGCCGTACAGGTAAAGCAGGTCTGAACGTCCTCATGAAACTCTTGGTCACCGGCGGTGCCGGCTATGTCGGAAGTGTCTGCAGCACAGTGCTGCTCGAACGTGGGCATGACGTTGTCATCATCGACGATCTCTCCACCGGAAATGCCGACGCGGTACCCGCCGGTGCCGAGTTCATCGAAGGTGACGTCGCAAAACTCGCCGCGGAGGTCCTCACAGACTCCTCGAAGTTCGACGGTGTCCTGCACTTCGCTGCGCAGTCCCTCGTCGGTGAATCGGTACTCCATCCCGAAAAGTACTGGCAGGGCAACGTAGTCACCACCCTTGCTCTTCTGGAGGCAATTCGTCTCTCGGGCACTCCGCGTTTGGTGTTCTCTTCTACGGCAGCGACGTACGGTGAGCCGGAGCAGTCGCCCATCGTGGAGACAGCCCCGACCCGCCCCACCAATCCGTACGGGGCATCCAAGCTCGCGATCGATCACGCGATCACCTCGTACTCGATCGCACACGGACTCGCGGCGACCAGTCTGCGGTACTTCAATGTCGCGGGCGCATACAAGTCCGCCGGCGAAAATCGGGTTGTCGAAACACATTTGATTCCCCTCGTCCTTCAGGTTGCACTGGGTCAACGCGACAAGATCTCGGTGTTCGGCACCGATTGGCCGACTCCCGACGGCACCGCAGTTCGCGATTACATTCACGTTCTCGACCTGGCCGAAGCACATCTGCTCGCGCTGGAAGCAGCCACGCCCGCGGAGCACCGCATCTACAACCTCGGTAGCGGTACAGGGTTCAGCGTCCGAGAAGTCATTGCATCCTGCGCCCGTGTGACCGGCCTACCGATCAACGTCGAGGATGCACCCCGGCGCCTGGGTGATCCCGCCGTTCTCATCGCGTCCAGTGACAAGGCAATCGCCGAGTTGGGATGGACGCCGACGCGCACCGACCTCGACGTGATCGTGGCCGACGCCTGGCAGTTCCTTCAGGACTTGGGTTCCGCCTCACACGCAGCCCGCTAGTTCATCCGCCGCATTTCGGGCATTCGGGCGACTCCCAATTCTCGAGCGAGGGTCAGGCCGACGGTCGCTAGTTCACGGATTCCGTCCGGCCTGACTCCGGCTTGCAACGATTTGTCGAGCAAGCCGGCAAGAGTGTGCTCGGGATCCGCTTCCAGCGCGTAGGCCAGCGCAACGCCGGCCAGGGGTCCGTCACCGCGGGCATAAGCAAAGAACCCCAAAATCGATGCTGCCCACGCACATTCCGGAATTGGAAGCTCATGCGTGAGCATGGACCACAACGCTTCCGCCGAACTTGCGTACTCCGTTGCAGCGAGCCCCATAATTGCGTCGCGTACGCGCACGTCCGACAACATGAGCGCCAATTGGGCACACTCGTCGGTGTCGGGGTACATCCCACACTCCACGTTCTCGACGTGGATCAAGACGGCCTCCACCTCCCGTCGCACCTGGGAGAAAGGATCGTTGGAACAATGCGCGTCACACCGAGCAGACGCGAGTGACGCCCTTCCCCCGTCGATCGACCACCCGATCAACGCCTGATTGCGCGATTCACCTCGCACCGCCAGTACCAACTCTTCTCTCGAACCCCTGATGACGCGGCCGCCGTACACCTGCGCCGCGGCCACCGATGACGACGCCGGATCAGGTAATCGCCCGTAGCGGTCCGGCGCGAATACGCTCATCCACTCTCGGCCCGGTTCGATCTCGGCAGTGCACAGTACATCGATGAGGTTGATTCCCTCGCCGACGAGCATGTCGTTGAATTCGCCTGCAATGTCGAATAATTCACCGAGTGGATGATCGCCGACCATCACGAGGATCACGGCTACCGTTCCTTCGACAGCGCAGACTCGGACGAACTGTGCCAGGGCCGCGTGCATCGCCGGCGCAAGTTCGGAACCGATGTTCGGAAAGTAGTCATGCCTCATGATCGGGCCGAGCGTTTTCGGTGTGGTGTCCATCAAGCACATCGCGACTATCGAATCGGCCGGGCGAAATCCCAACAGCGCTGGAATTGCGGCTATCAATTCGCCGGGATCCGAAAGGTGTTCGGACAGCGGCAGCGCCGAAGGGCTCTCGCCATGGTCGGAGGATTCGAATTCACGGGAAAACGGTGATGTTGTCATGCCACAAACCATGACAAGCGCCGCCGAAGACTCCCTCTGATCGACCTGGTAAAACGTCGACAGAAATCACATCTGTGGATTACGCGGCAAGCTGGGGATGAATCGAGTATTCGCGTTGCACGACACCACTTCCTGTCGGTGCACCGTGCATCATTCTCAACTGCCCGCGCGAACCTTCTGAACGGCTGCAGTAAACGCTTGGTCGAGTTGGGCAGTTGCAGCGTTACCCGCTCCGTGTGCCGCCCCGAATGTCATGAGAGTGGCGGCAATCCGCACGTCACCGACCTGGGCCAGCAGGGTCAACATGGACTGGTCGCCGGTGGCGGAGGACGGCGCCGTGACAGTACGTCGCAGTGACAACGTCTGATCGGCAGCGATCGGCGACGGCGGAAGAATGACGGTGGTGACCGTCGTGGTGACTCCATTGGCCGTTACGGTCATCGACGTGCAATCTTCGGTCTGCGCCTGCAACTCGGTGAGGCTGGTATCACTTCGCGTCAGCTCGACGGAGATCGTCGATCTCGTCGAGTTGTCGGTACCGACAGCCATGACCGTGCCCTCGGGTCCGTAGTCCTGTTTCGGCGGAGCGCAGTCGGCCGGATCGACTGTGGCGCCGCGCGGAACGCCGACGAGGTCGGGTGCCGCCATCGGCACAGCCTGCGCGGGAAGCACAACCGCGTCGAAAGGCGGGGGAAACTCGGCCGGAGTCAACAGTAGGTCGGCCAGCTTCGCGGCCGACACCGGTGTACTGGTCGCGGATGTCGAATCCGCACTCGGCGACACCACGGCCGGATCCGCTACGGCTGCTCCGGGCATCGGATTTGCGCAGCCTGCCACCAGACCGACTGCGGCGATCGCGGCGGCGACACCACAGACCTGTGTCCGCAGCATTTTTCGGGACATTGCTCGACCGTTGTGCATGTGCGCCTCCATTCGGCTGCAGCCGAACCGAAATCCGCGGCGGCAGTGCCTCACTGTCACTCTGCCATGTCCGAACTCCCGGATCATGGATCTGCTATCGGTGTCGAAACCGGACAGCCCGCGAGGAATCCTCTCCTAAACCGAAATTCGCTCGTGGCGAACGCACCAATGTGCGATTTCGGGAATGCCCGAGCACAGCGGACGTGTTCCATGAGAGGAACCTCGACCGAAGAGTGACTCCACTGCCAATCAGCCCTTGCTGATAGTGGACACTGGAATCAAGCACTGCGAAAGAAGGGGACTGCGATGGATGACCAGTCGAAAATGTACGAGCTGGAATTCCCGGCACCCCAATTGTCTGCTGCCGACGGCCAGGGACCGATCCTCATTCACGGCCTCGAGGGCTACTCCGACGCAGGTCACGCGGTAAAGCTCGCGACGACACACCTGCGAGAGAGCCTCGAGACGGAACTTGTCGCATCGTTTGCTGTGGACGAGTTGATCGACTACCGCTCACGGCGGCCACTGATGACCTTCAAGGCCGATCACTTCTCGGACTACGCCGAGCCCACGCTCAACTTGTACGCACTGCGCGACACCGTCGGAACTCCGTTCCTGCTGCTCGCCGGTATGGAACCAGACCTGAAGTGGGAACGGTTCACCACTGCGGTTCGATTGCTCGCAGAACAACTGGGCGTTCGTCAGACCATCGGTTTGAACGCAATCCCCATGGCAATTCCGCACACCCGCCCCTTGGGATTGACTGCGCATTCCACGAACAAGGAACTGATCGGCGACCATCAGCGCTGGTCGGGTGAATTACAGGTGCCGGGTAGCGCGTCGTCGCTGCTCGAATTCAGGATGGCTCAGCACGGGCACGAAGCCGTAGGTTTCTCGGTCCACGTTCCGCATTACCTCGCACAGACCGACTACCCCGGCGCAGCCGAGACTCTGCTCGAAAATGTTTCCACGGTATCCGGCCTCGAACTCCCCCTGGCTGCCTTGGGTGAAGCCTCGGCGCGAGTCCGGGAACAGGTTAACGAGCACATTGCTGCGAATGAAGAAGTTCAGACGGTTGTCCAGGCACTGGAACGGCAATACGACACTTTTGTCACAGCCCAGGAACAACAAGCGTCCCTGTTGGCCGGAGAGGCCGATCTCCCCAGTGGAGACGAGATCGGGGCCGAATTCGAGCGCTTCCTGGCCGAACAAGCCGGCAGCGGCGAGTTCGATACTCCCGGAGATGGCGACAACGACCAGAACTGACGAACAGGGTTGCGGAATGCGCACATTGTGCGCATTCCGCAACCCTGCCGTTATCTGAAATGTTGTCCTCGACACTTTCGTCGGATAGCCTCAAATTCAGCGTAGCTTTTGTTGACGGCTCAACGAATCGGAGCGCACCAGTCAACTGAGGTCACGCCATGATCCTGGAGGCGACATGAGCAGACCCCGAACGCGACAGCTACGTCCGGTACCCGACGAGGAACCGCGGATGATGTTTCGGACAATTCACGGTTACCGTCGAGCGTTTCGAATCGCCGGCGAGGGTCCCGCCGTTCTCCTGCTCCACGGAATCGGCGACAACTCCTCCACGTGGACCGAAATAATCCCGCACCTCGCCAAGAACTACACCGTCATTGCGCCTGACCTTCTCGGTCACGGCCGTTCCGACAAGCCGCGTGCGGACTATTCGGTGGCTGCCTACGCCAACGGCATGCGCGATCTGTTGTCGACGCTGGGCATCGAACATGTCTCCGTGATCGGGCATTCGCTCGGCGGCGGTGTCGCGATGCAGTTCGCATATCAATTCCCGAACATGGTCGATCGTCTGGTGCTGGTCTCTGCCGGCGGCATCACCAAGGACGTGCATCCGATTCTGCGGCTCATGTCTGTGCCTGTGGTCAACGAAGTTCTCAAGCTGCTCCGCCTACCCGGGGCCATGCCGTTGGTGCGGCTCGCCGGAACCTTTGCCGGTGCGGTCCACGGATCAAACCTTCGTCCGGGAACCATGCTCCACGACACTCCCGATCTGATCCGGGTTCTCGCCGACTTGCCCGATCCCACCGCCTACGAGGCGTACCTCCGCACTTTGCGTGCCGTAGTCGATTGGCGCGGCCAAGTGGTGACCATGCTCGATCGGTGTTACCTGACGGAGAATCTCCCGGTCCAGCTGATCTGGGGAGACGACGATTCCGTGATCCCCGTGTCTCACGCTCATCTTGCGCATGCGGCAATGCCCAATTCCCGCCTCGAAATCTTCCGCGGATCGGGTCACTTCCCGTTCCGTGACGACCCCATGCGTTTCCTGCATGTCGTCGAAGACTTCCTCGCGACTACTGTTCCGTTGACGTTCGACGAAGCACGGTGGCGACACATGCTGATTGCCGGAGTCGGCGAAAATATGATCACCGGTTCGTCGTCGACGCGTATGGCGGTGCTCGACGCGATGGGTTCCGACGAGCGCAGCGCAACCTGATCACCGCCAACGGCTAGCCTGTACGAGTGCTGCTGACGGAACTGCTCCCCGACAACGCGGATCCCGATTCCGTTTTCGACGCCTTCGCCTCCTGGACCGTGGAGCGAGGATTGACGCTCTATCCTGCCCAGGAAGAGGCCGTCATGGAACTGGTCTCGGGCGCCAACGTCATTCTGGCGACTCCGACTGGTTCCGGTAAGTCCATGGTGGCGATCGGTGCGCATTTCTACGCGATGTCTCGCGGCAAACGTACGTACTACACGGCTCCCATCAAGGCTTTGGTGAGCGAGAAGTTCTTTGCCCTCTGCGAGGTGTTCGGAGCCGAGAACGTCGGCATGATGACGGGCGACGCCGCGGTCAACTCGTCGGCCCCCATCATCTGCGCCACCGCGGAGATCGTCGCGAACCTGGCTCTGCGCGAAGGCGCGAACTCGGACATCGGCCAGGTCGTGATGGACGAGTTCCACTTCTACTCCGAACCCGATCGCGGCTGGGCGTGGCAGGTTCCGTTGATCGAACTTCCGCACGCCCAGTTCTTGTTGATGTCCGCCACACTCGGCGAGGTCGATTTCTTCGCCGAGGACCTCACGCGTCGTACCGGCAACCCCACCACCGTGGTGTCCGGCACCGAACGCCCTGTCCCCCTAATGTTTTCGTATGCAACGACGCCGGTCGGTGAGACCATCGAAGATCTGGTCACCACCAACCAGGCGCCCGTCTACATCGTGCATTTCACGCAGGCCGCAGCGTTGGAACGCGCCCAGGCACTCACGAGCGTCAACTTCTGTTCGAAGACCGAGAAGGAAGCAATCGCCGAGGCTCTCGGCGGATTCCGTTTCACAACCGGATTCGGCAAGACGCTCTCGCGCCTCGTTCGCCACGGCATCGGGGTTCACCATGCCGGCATGCTCCCCAAGTACCGCCGCCTTATCGAAGTCCTGGCTCAGGACGGCCTTCTCAAGGTCATCTGCGGCACCGACACTCTCGGTGTGGGCATCAACGTCCCGATCCGCACAGTGTTGCTCACAGGCCTGGCCAAGTACGACGGCGTCCGCACCCGTCACTTGAAGGCACGCGAGTTCCATCAGATCGCAGGACGTGCAGGCCGCGCCGGCTACGACACGATGGGCACCGTCGTCGTCCAGGCACCGGAACATGAGGTGGACAACCTGCGGGCCGTCGCCAAGGCCGGTGACGATCCGAAGAAGATCAAGAAGATTCAACGCAAGAAGGCACCCGAAGGCTTTGTGTCCTGGAGCGAAGCCACCTTCGACCGCTTGGTGACAGCGTCACCCGAACCGCTGGTGTCGCGGTTCTCGGTCAGCAACTCCATGCTGCTCAATGTCATCGCACGGCCGGGTAATTGCTTCGAGGCCATGCGACACCTGTTGGAAGACAACCACGAATCGCGGCCGGCTCAGCGTAAGCACATCCTCAAGACGATCTCCCTGTACCGCGGATTGCTCAGCGCCGGCATCGTCGAGCGACTCGACGAACCCGACGAATACGGCCGCATGGCTCGCTTGACCATGGATTTGCAGCGCGACTTTGCATTGAACCAGCCGCTCTCACCGTTCGCATTGGCCGCGTTCGAACTCCTCGACGTCGAATCCGATACTTATGCACTCGATGTCGTGTCCATCATCGAGTCGACGCTCGACGATCCCCGTCAGGTGTTGATGGGCCAGCAGCACTTCGCTCGCGGCGAAGCTGTGGCTCAAATGAAGGCCGACGGCATCGAATACGAGGAGCGCATGGAACTCCTCGAAGAAGTGACCTGGCCGAAACCGTTGTCGGAGTTGCTGTTCCCTGCATTCGAGATGTACCGCGGCGGCCATCCGTGGATCACCGAGTTTGCACTTTCCCCCAAGTCCGTGGTGCGCGACATGATCGAGCGTGCCATGACGTTTGCCGAATTGATCAGCCACTACGGGCTCACTCGTTCCGAGGGACTCGTCCTGCGCTACCTCGCGGACGCCTATCGCGCACTGCGCCAGACAGTTCCCACCGAAGCGCGTACCGAAGAAATCGAAGACATCATCGAATGGCTGGGCGAATTGATCCGTCAGGTCGACTCGAGCCTGCTCGACGAGTGGGAATCGCTCACCGATCCCGGAGCTGAGATCGACGCCGAACAGGTCGCCTTCGGCGCCGACATTCCCCGGCCGATCTCCGCGAACCCACGCGCATTCCGGGTAATGGTGCGCAACGCGATGTTCCGCCGTATCGACCTCGCGTCACGTCGACGCTGGCACGAACTCGAAAACCTCGAGGACGGTATCGACGCCGCGGAGTGGGAAGAGCAACTGCTCCCCTACTTCGAGGAGTATCACTCCATCGGAACCGGGCCGTCGGCACGTGGGCCGGCCCTGTTCCAGGTAGTCGAGGAAGACGAGTTCTGGCGCGTGCGTCAGGTGCTCGAAGATCCCGAGGGCGATCACGGTTGGGCATTGCTCGGCGTCGTGGACATCCCGGAATCCGACGCATTGGGCGAAATCGTATTCGACGAACTCAGCGTCGTAGAAGGCTGAGAGACAAGAATGGTGCGCACCGAATCGGTGCGCACCATTCTTTTCTTTACATTGACGATCTATCCGCGACGAGCCTTGCGCGGCTGATTGCGGCGCGATGCACGCTTTTCCTTGATGCGGACGTTCTCCGCGCGCACGTCGGCTTGGAGCTTGCGTTCCTTCTGTAGCCACTCGGGCTTTTCTTCCAGCAGGGCAGCGACCTGATCCGTGGTGAGCGCCTCTTCGACGCCTCCGCGCGCCAAACCGGCAATGGAGATGCCCAGCTTGGCTGCGATGACCTGCTTGGGATGCGGGCCGGTGCTGCGCAGCTCGAGCAGCCACTCCGGAGCTTCGGTCTGCAGCGCGGTCAGTTCTTCACGGGTCACGTCGCCTTCCTGGAACTCTTTCGGTGTTGCTTCCAGGTACACACCCAGCTTCTTGGCAGCCGTCGTCGGCTTCATCGTCTGGGGCGTTTTGTTCGACGTCATGCAACAAGAGTAGCCAGCCGTCGCGAAGTGTTTTACCAAGGCGGTAACCTTGCCAGGTGACAGACGCGGATAGTCCGGCAATTTTTCGTCTCGCGTATGCCCCCGGGGTGACGCCGACCAAGTGGATTCGGGTGTGGAACGAACGTCTCCCCGACATTCGCCTGGAGCTCGTTCAGTTTCCCGTTCTCGAGGTTGTAGCGGCACTTCGCGCTGGTGAGGCTGAAGCGGGTTTGGTTCGTTTGCCAATCGACCGCACGGAGCTCAGCGCCATCTCCCTGTATGCCGAGACGCCGGTGGTAGTGATCCCCAAGGATCACGTGTTCACCACTGTCGATCAGATTTCCGTCGCCGATCTCGACGACGAGATTGTGCTCAATCCCCTCGACGACACCCTCGAATGGACGACGCGTCCGGGCAAGGCCGCGGCCGAACGTCCGGAGACCATCGCCGACGCCATCGAGTTGGTCGCTGCCGGCGTTGGCGTTGTTGTGGTCCCCCATTCGCTGGCGCGCCTGCACCACCGCAAGGATCTGACTTTCCGTCCGGTGGACGGTGCTCCCGAGTCTCCGATCGCGCTCGCGTGGATGGAGTCCAAGACCACAGAATTGGTCGAGGAACTTATCGGCATCGTGCGTGGACGTACTGCGCAGAGCTCCCGTGGACGCAACGGTCAGCCGGCCGAGAAGATCAAGGGCTCGGTCAAGGCGAAGCTAGCGGCGAAGGAACGACGCGCCGAGGCTGCCAAAGCTGAGCACAAGGCCAAGAGTTCCGGAACGGCCAAGAGTGTGTCGGGCCGCAACACAGCTGGCGGCAAAGCCAAGGCCGGCGGCAAAGCGGGCAGCGGCAAGTCAGGCGGCACCAAGAGTTCCGGTGGCCGGTTCTCGAGTAAGCCGAAGGGCCGCTGAACCTCCCCTGAAATCTCGCTTCGGCGAGCATGATGGAAACCATGACTTCGGAGCATTCAAGCGCCCTGGACCAACTGATCGCACTGCTGCCTGATGGTTCGGTGCTCACTGATCCCGATCTGACAGCAGGTTATCGGCAAGACTGGGCGGCGGATCCGACTGCCGGCCATCCAGCCGCAGTGGTTCGAGCCACCTGCACTGAAGACATTCAAGTCGTCATGCGCTGGGCCACCGAGCATCGGGTGCCGGTGGTTCCGCGTGGCGCCGGTTCGGGACTCTCCGGTGGATCGAGCGCCGTGGACGGCTGCATCGTGGTCAGTACCGAGCGGATGCGGGAGATCACGATCGATCCGGTTGCCCGGGTTGCCGTGACTCAACCAGGCTTGATGAACGCCGAAGTCAAGAAGGCAGCCGCCGAGCACGGGCTGTGGTACCCGCCGGATCCGTCGTCATTCGAAATCTGTTCCATCGGAGGAAACGCCGCGACCAACGCGGGCGGCCTGTGTTGCGTGAAGTACGGCGTCACCACCGACTATGTACTCGGGCTGAAAGTGGTACTCGCCGACGGTACTGCGGTATCGCTAGGCGGACCGCTCTTGAAAGATGTTGCGGGCCTATCGCTCACCAAACTCTTTGTCGGGAGCGAAGGAACGCTCGGCATCATCACCGAACTGACGTTGCGACTCATTCCGGCTCAACCACCGACGTCGACGGTCGTAGCTTCGTTCGACTCCGTAGCGGACGCTGCGGACGCCGTTTTGGCAATTACCAGAAACATTCGGCCCGCGATGCTCGAATTCATGGACCATACCAGCATCAATGCCGTCGAGGATTCGGTACGGATGGGACTCAATCGACAGGCCCGGGCACTGTTACTCGCTCAGTCCGACGCTCCGGGCGCGGCTGGCACTCTCGAGATCGAGACAATCGTCGCGGCATGTGAAAACAATGGTGCCACCGAAGTTTTTGCGACGGACGATCAAGCAGAGGGTGACGCATTCACGGCAGCCCGGCGTGCGGTGTTCCCCGCCGTGCAGGCGCTGGGGAGCCTCATGCTCGAGGATGTCGGTGTTCCGATGCGCCAACTGCCCGAGTTGATCACCGGGGTGGAATCTATCGCCGAAGATCTTGACGTTCTGATTTGCACGGTTGCCCATGCCGGCGACGGCAACACTCATCCACTCATCGTCTTCGATCCGTCCGATCCCGATATGACCGAACGCGCCCGTATCGCCTTCGGTCGCGTCATGGATCTCGCAATTGCACTGGGCGGCACCATTACCGGCGAGCACGGTGTGGGCCGGATCAAACGTGACTGGCTACCAACTCAACTGGGCGAGGACGTGATGTTGCTCAATCGGAAGGTCAAAGACGCACTCGATCCGTTGGGAATCCTCAATCCCGGAGCAGTGATCGCCGCAAAATAGTATCCCCACAGAACCACCCGGAGTAGGCGCCATCGGTCCATTCCGGGTTAGACTCCCAGCAACATTCATGACGCCTGGGGGGACCGACAGAATGCACAACTTCGCCATCCAAGAAAATCGTACGAACGCGGCAAAACGACTGTGCCCGACGCCAATTGGCGGTCACTGATGCACGGCAATCCCGAACAGATGCATGCCACAGCGACACGGATCTCCGACCTCGCAGACGACTTCTGGGACGACGTCGAATCGCTTCGCCGCGACTCCGAAAACCTCATGACAGCCGACTGGACCGGCGACGCCGCCCGAACCCACGCAGCCCTGTGGGCAGAATGGGTCGACTCCGCCCGGCAAGTCGCCAGCGCACTCACCGAAGACGCCGCACTCCTACACCAGGCCGCCGCCGAATACAGCAAGACCGACAACGCAAACGCGAACACCGTGGCCACCGCAACACTGAACATGAACCTCTGATGGGCGGCCGCTACCGCGCCGACACCGAACAGATCCTCGCCGTGGTGAACCGGGCGAAGGAGATCGGCCAGCGACTCGAGGAACGCATCACCGACATCGAACGCGAAGTCACCGCCCTCAACGTCGAATGGGACGGCGACGCTGCCACCGCGCACCGCACCAAACACGACACCCGCCGCCGCGAGATGAACGACATGCGCACCGCACTCGCGCAACTCGAAACCAACGCCCGCGGCGCGCACGACCGCTATATTGCCAACGCCCAACACAACAGCGGAATGTGGCCCTGATGGCGCCCATCACCATGGACCCCGACATCCTCACCGGCGCCGCAACGCAGTACGAAACCGTCAGAAACAGTGCCGACAACGTCATCCGATCACTCGCCAGCACCCTCCACACCAACTGGGGCTGCGCCGGAACCGACAGCGCCGGCGCCGAGTGGGCCGCCAGCTACGATCCCGCCGCCTTCGAGGCCGTCGCCGCCGGAACGAACATCGTCAACGCCTTCGGCAAACTCCACGACCTCCTCGCCGCCACCGGTGTCAACCACGCCAACACCGAACGATCCAACACGATCCCACCCGAACCACCCGACGGTCCTCCCCCACAACTCCCACCGGTTTCCGCGCCGACGTTCTACGGCGCCTACGGCGGCGACACCGACGCACCCCTCGGCTGGGAACTGATCACCGCCTGGCTGCAAGGCCACACCTGGCCCAACGGAGACCCCGACAAACTCCAAACCCTCGGCAAAGCGTGGCGTACCGCCGCCACCGGCCTACGCGATGCGAACGACGCAACCGGCACCACCTGGGTCACCCTCGAAGAACTCGCCTCCGACGAAATGCCGCAAGTCCTGGCACAACTCGACAATGTCTTCGTCAGCACCAACTATGTCGCCGATCAGTACGACACCCTGGCCGCTGCCTGCGACGAGTGGGCCCAGACCATCGAAGAAGCTCACCGGAAGATCTTCGACCTCGTCGGCAAAGCCATCATCATCGGCGCTGTGGCCGGCGCGGTCACCGCACTGTTCACTCTCGGCACCGGTACCGTCGCCGCTGCCGGTGCAACGGGAAGCGTGATCGCTGCCAGCGTCGTCGGGGTTCTCGGTGCGGTGGATTCGGTCGCTGTCGCTGCGGTCGGTGCCGTTGCCGCGGCGGGGGCTGCGGCTGTGGGTGCGGTCAACGAGCTGCAACCGCTCCTCGAAGCCAGCCCGACTACCTTCAACGCCAACACCGGCGGCGGAAACTCGCACCACTACTATCCGGCGCCGAAAAACCTCCCAGGATTCCCGAATGCCAAGCCCGCCAAAAGCATGAATGGGCGAAAACGCTGGATTGACGACAAAGGCAGCATCTACGAGTGGGACTCCCGGCATGGCGCCGTCGAAAAATACAGCAGAAACGGCAGACACCTAGGAGAATACGACGCCGACACGAGCACACAGACCAAACCCGCCGATCCCACCCGCAGAGCAGGAAGATGACACATGTGGTATCTACAAGCCTTCGATAACGATACCGAACTACAAACCGAGATCTACCTCCTACACGATATGACAGCCGAAATTGTGAAAGACATCCTCGGCATCGACGACAGTGACTTCGACTTACCTGTTGGGGTACGTCAGAATGACGTACCCCTTGAGAAAGTGCCCGAATTTGCGAAGTACATTCACGATCCATTGAAGATAGATCAAAATTGTGAATATGAAGTCTCAAATCTAGCTGACTGAACAGCATCTCTGCGCCGATTCACACGCCGCATCCGACGATTCGGCGTGATCTACTTCATGTATTCCAAACCCGCCAACCCGGACTCCGAGCAGGAAAATGACACATGTGGTATCTGCAAGCTTATGACAACGATACTGAGCAACTAGTCGAAGATCACCTCCTACACGATATGACCGACGAAATTGTAAAATACGTCCTCGGGATCGACGACAGCGACTTCGACTTGCCCGTCGTGGCGCGAATTAGTGACGTGCCACTCGACAAAGTGCTCGCGTTCGAAAATACATCCACGAACCGACCGAAGTAATTGAAAATTGCGAATACTTCGTTGGACTCTTCGCTGACTGAACAGCACCGGCGCCGATCCACACGCCGAATCCGACGATTCGGCAAATCAATTTCTTGGACTCCGATCCCGCCAACCCAACCCGCAGAGCAGGAAATTGAAACATGTGGTATCTCGAAGCTTACGATAACGACACCGAATTGATAGTCGAAGATCATCTGCTACACGATATGACTGTCGAAATCGTGAAAGAAATACTCGGCATCGACGACAACGACCGCGAACTACCCATCTCGGCAAGCAAGAGTGGCGTACCCTTCGACAAAGTTCTCGATTTCGAAAAATATATCCGCGAACCGATCAAAGTAATCCCAAACTGTGAATACGAAATCGGCTTCTTCGCCGACTGAACAAGACCCGCCGCTCGAATGCCATAGCAAGCCTGACGATTTGGCACTTCGACTTCATAGACCTCAAACCCGCCGATCGCACCCGCAAAGCTGAAAATCTGGAAAGTGAAACATGTGGTATCTCGAAGCTTTTGACAACAATACTAATCGATTATCCAAAGATTATCCTCTGCACGATATGACTGTCGAAATCGTGAAAGACATCCTGGGCATCGATGACAACGACTCCGATTTACCAGTCATAGCGCGTCAGAGTGGAGTTCCCCTCGACAAAGTCCTTGAGTTCGCGAAATATATTCACGAACCAATCGAGATTATCGAGAACTGCGAATATGAAATAGGCCTATTCGCTGACTGAAAAAACTCGTCCTTCAGTTTCACGCACACTTCAGCGGCCGGGACTGCTGTTGAGCGCCACCCAGCCTCGAGCCCAACCGAACCTCGACCACATCAAACACAACACCGAGAGGCTGCACTAATGCCGCCCACCACGATGGACCCTCAGATCCTCCTCGACGCGGCCACGGATTACAGCGCGATCAGAAGCTACACCGACGACGTGATTCGTTGGCTTGCTACCGCACTCGACGCGCACTCGGCCTGCGCCGGAACTGACAACGCCGGCACACAATGGGCCGCGGACTACGACCGCATTGCAATCGAGGCCGTTGCAGCGGGAACGAACATCGCCAACGCGTCCGGGAAACTGCACGACCTACTCGCTGCGACATGGGTCGACTTCGTCAACATCGAGAGATCGAACCAGAACCCAGCCGAACCGACTGAAAGCACTCCCCCGCAGCCTCTTTCAACAGCCGTACCGACGTTCAAGGGCTCGTACGGCGGCGAGGCCGATACCCCCGACGGTTGGGAGTTGATCAGCCTGCAACTCGAGGGGCGCCACTGGCCTGACGGGAACCCTGACAAACTGCGAGCGCTCGCCTCCGTCTGGCAAACGGCTTCCGACTGTCTCCGCGATGCAAACAACGCAACGGGCAACGCCTGGGGCACCCTCGAAGAATTTGCCTCGGATGAGGTGCCACATGCCCTGGCATACCTGAATGGCGTCTACGTTTCCACTAGGGACGTCCACGAAAAGTATGAAAACCTGGCGACTGTGTGCAAAGACTGGGCCACGACGATCGTGGACGCCCGCCGGCGCATTGTCGAAACCATCGGGACAGCCACCGTCACCGATGCGCGCGCAGAAGCAGCGATTGCGGCCGGCGTTGGTGTTGCACTCGACGAAGTCGATATCGCCGTACACACTGCAATCGGCGCCTTGACCGCTGTCGAATCCAAGCTCGCAGATGTCGACCGCGGCCTCCAGCCAATTCTCGATGCCAACCCGACCACGTTCAACGCTCGGATCATCGAGTCCGGTGGGTTTTGGAATTTCCACAAGCCACCAGAATTTCTTCCGGGGTTTCCAGATGCGAAACCCGTCAAATATTGATCTGACGGTTTCACGCAGAATTGGCCACGGTGACAACGGCCGTGGCATCGATGCATTGCCTTCCCGGCGCAACGGATTTCACGACATCCGCCAACTGGCGGAACCCCACTCCGCGGCCGCTCGACGAGCGGAACACCAGCCCGATGGTGCGGCCTGGAGCGGGAGCAGTAAACGTCGCGGTAGCGAGTTCAGCGCGTCGACTCTCCACCAGCACAGCCGATTCCGGGACCAAGGTAACGCCCAGGCCACCGGCAACGCATTGAACGATTGTCGCCAGGGACGTTGCGCGGGTATCCCCGGACAGCGGATGTGCGTCGACGGAGCGGCACAGATCCAATGTCTGATCGCGCAGGCAATGACCGTCGTCGAGGAGCAGCAGAGGCAGCTCGTCCAGGACTGCGGCCGTCAGATCCGTACGCCCCGCCAATTCATTCTCCGTGGGAACGACAAGGACAAAATCCTCGTCGTAGAGCGGTATTTCGATCAGTCCGGGTGCGCCCGCCGGCAGTGCAAGCAGTGCCACGTCGAGAGCTCCGGAACGCAGTGCGTCGAGCAATCTGGCTGTTTGATCCTCGATGACCTGAGGCGCGACTGCGGGCATGGATTCACGTAACGCCGGCAAGAGCGTCGGCAAGACGTAGGGCGCGACGGTGGGTATCAATCCGATGCGCAGCGGACCGGCTAGGTGTTCCCCGGTTCCGGCGGCGCTCGCAACAAATCCTTCGGCGGCTTCCAGGATCACCTTGGCCTGGCCCAGGAGTCGCTGGCCGTCGCTGGTGACGAGCACGCGCCGAGTACTTCGCTCGATCAATTGCACCCCGAGTCCGGCTTCGAGCGCCGCCAGCGCCTGCGACAGTGTGGGTTGGCTCACACCCAAACGTGCTGCAGCGGTGCCGAAGTGTCGATGTTCGGCCACTGAGACGAAGGCACGCAGCTGTGACAAGGAAGGTTGATAAGTCTGATCAGCCATGCCTATCAGTGTAGTGCCACTGATCACCTTTACCTTTTGAACACTTTGATGCAGAATGGACTCATACCAAAAAGCGCCGGTCACGCACCGTTACGGTGAGACCCGCTCGAAGGTAATAAGCCTAATCGATCACGCCAGTTGTGATCGTGCGTGTGAAAAATCCCTGTTCACAAGACAAGTAGGAGAACGAGACATATGGCTCTGCTGACAATCGGCGACCAGTTCCCGGCATACAACCTGAAGGCCGTTATCGGCGGCGACCTTTCCAAGGTCGATGCGCAGCAGCCTGATGACTACTTCACACAGATCACCAGTGATGACTACGCCGGCAAGTGGCGCGTCGTTTTCTTCTGGCCCAAGGACTTCACGTTCGTGTGCCCCACCGAGATCGCAGCATTCGGCAAGCTGAACGACGAGTTCGCTGACCGCGACGCACAGGTTCTCGGCGCTTCCGTCGACAACGAGTTCGTGCACTTCCAGTGGCGTGCACAGCACGACGAGCTCAAGACGCTCCCCTTCCCGATGCTCTCGGACCTCAAGCGCGAGCTTGCCGAGGCCACCGGCGTCCTCAACGCTGACGGCGTTGCAGACCGCGCGACGTTCATCGTCGACCCCAACAACGAGATCCAGTTCGTCTCCGTCACAGCCGGTTCCGTCGGCCGTAACGTCGACGAGGTTCTCCGCGTTCTCGACGCTCTGCAGTCCGACGAGCTGTGCGCCTGCAACTGGAAGAAGGGCGACCCGACCATCAACGTCGGCGAGCTCCTCACCGCGAGCGTCTGATCATGAGTGTCGACACTCTGAAGAACTCGCTCCCCGAGTACGCCAAGGACCTCAAGCTCAACCTGAGTTCCATTGCGCGCACCACAGTTCTGAACGAGCAGCAGCTGTGGGGCACACTCCTCGCAACAGCCGCTGCCACCAAGTCGGCAACCACGCTCAAGGAAATCGCGGCGGAGGCTGCAGACAACCTCTCAGCTGAGGCTTACAACGCAGCGCTCGGCGCAGCGGCGATCATGGGCATGAACAACGTCTTCTACCGCACCAAGGGCTACCTTGACGGTAAGTACGACGACCTTCGTGCGGGCCTGCGGATGAACATCATCGGCAACCCGGGCGTCGACAAGGCTGACTTCGAATTGTGGTCGCTCGCGGTTTCCGCGATCAACGGCTGCAACCATTGCCTCGAAGCTCACGAGAACACCCTCCGTCAGGAAGGCGTTTCCCGCGAGGTCATCTTCGAAGCGATCCGTGCCGGTTCCATCGTCATGGGTGTTGCTCAGGCTGTCGAAGCCAACGAAATCCTTTCTGCCGCACAGGTCTGATCACAGACTTCACGCAGTAGAGAAAAACCTCCCCACCTTCATTGGTGGGGAGGTTTTTTGCTGTGCCTGTAGTCAGGAACTCTGGGTGTATCCCGCCGGATTACGGCCCGCTTCAAGGTCTTCGGCGCTGAGCGTCACGGCAATCTCGTCACCGAGATTCACTCCGGGTACGAGCGGCAAATGATCGCCACTCCAGAACTTGCCCGGATCGAACCAGTTGATCCGACGGTTCGCGAGCATCAGACCCATTGCCTCGTATGTCTGCGCGACAACCTCGGCGCAATAGGCACTTTCGATTCCCGATGCCGGTGCCTCGGGCTTCTTACGGAACTTCGGGATACGCCCACCGAACCAGCGCGACGCCAGCTTGGCGGTCGACGGAAACGGAGTGCCGTCCAAGCGGGCGATGGTGCGTAACAATGCGTCCTCTTGCTCACGGGTCACGGGAGTCTCGAGTTGACGCAACCAACCCTGCTGTCCGTACTTGGCACCCCACACCTGAACTGCGGCTCTCAAATCATGCAACTGCACGCCACGTTGAAACTTTCCCGTCCACATGTCTTGAAGCGAATGTCCCAATTCGGCGTGCCACATGAGAGGCGGCAAATCCTCGAGCACCACCGACATCCCGACGTGATTGACCGGGCTGTTGGTGAGCGTCTGGATCGCTTTGTCTGCCTTGGATTCTCCGCGGAAAATCCAGATGTCGCCGGTGCGTGTGGCAGCCGCAGCCTCGTCGAGAGTCACCTGGGAATGCAGTCGTCGGTCCATAGCCTCTAGCCTAGAGGCATGACACTTCGTGCCTCGCACATCTGGAAGCTCGTCGGCCTGGCCGGCGTCATGGGAGTCGCGGCCACCGGGGTTCTGGCGGCGCGCAACGAACGAACGCGCCGGGCCTACTCCCCGACGAAATTCGCTCGGTTCTGCACGAGCGCTACACGCAGGCGTACGCGAAGCAATCGGTGCAGGAGGAAATCGAACTCGAACCGGTGCCGAGTGCACTTCGGCGCCGAATGAAGAAGCTCATTCGGCGCCGAAGCTGAGGGGTTATCCGAGCGCGGCGAGTATTCCGGCAGCCATGTCGGCAACCTGCTCGTCCGTCATCACGAAGCTCGGGGAAATCTGCATAGCTCCCTGACCCGCGGCGCGGCCCGAAATTCCGTGCTCACGCAGGGTCTTCACGAACGGCAGTGCCTCAGCTGGATCGACGAGCTGAACGGCTGCAACGGCACCGAGCCCACTGCGGACCTCAGCGACCCGCGGGTGCTCGGCCAGCGGCTGCAGGTGCGTGTGCAACGACGCTTCGAGACGCTTGGACTCCGCGAGAAGATTCTCACGCTCGAGGATGTCGAGGTTAGCCATCGCTGCAGCGGCCGCGCCGGCGTGCCCGCCGTAGGTGTAACCGTGACGCCACCACGCGCCGTTGTAGAACGGCTCGGCGACGCGAGGAGCGATGAACACTGCGCCCATCGGAACGTAGCCGGAGGTCAAACCCTTTGCCGTGGTCATCATGTCGGGCTGCAGATCGAAGCGGGTGGACGCGAACCACTCACCGCCGATGCGGCCGAAGCCTGTGACAACCTCGTCGACGACAAAGAGGATGTCGTGCTCACGGCAGATATCGCGAACCTCGGCCAGGTATCCGTCCGGCGGAAGGTAGATGCCACCGGCACCGATGATGGGCTCGGCGAAGAATGCCGCAATCTTGTCGGCACCGACCTTCTCGATAAGCGCGAGCAGGCTCTTGGCGTCGTCCCAGCTCACGGTGGCGGCGTCGGCCATCAGCTCGCCGTAACCTTCACGGTTGACGGGAATACCGGCGAGAGCCGTTCCCGCAACGTGCATTCCGTGGTAAGCCTTCTCGCGACCGACGATGATGTTCTTGTCGGGCTGACCTACCTCATGCCAGTACCGGCGAGCCAACTTCGCCGCAGTATCGATGGAATCGGAACCGCCTGAGGTGAAGAAAATCTTGCTACCGGGAACCGGCGCGATCTCGGCAAGACGTTCCGCCAATGCCTGAGTTGTCTCGGGAACAAAGTCGCCGAAGTTGGAGTAGTGCGCAATCTTCGACAACTGAGCGGCAACGGCGTCGGCGATTTCGGTGCGGCCGTGGCCCACGTTGGTGAACCATAGGCCGGCAGTCGCGTCCAGGTACCGATTGTCCTGCGAGTCCCAGATGTATGCGCCCTCGCCGCGCGAGACGACAAATGCGCCGTTCTTTTCTACCGCGCCCATATCCGCGAAACCGTGCCACAGTGCCGAAGCCATCATTTTCCCCTTCGAATACAAACGATGCTGGTGCGCAAACGATGTGCTGCGACTATATCGACTCCCGAGATCGAGGCCCGAGTGCTGTTCCCCGACGATGGGATTTACGCCGAAAGCACGTAACCTTGATGCCATGACTTTTGCCGACAATCTCGCTGCCCTGCCCGCCATCGATCACCTCGCCGCCATCAACGTGCTCGATGCCGACGGTGCAATTATCGACACCGTCGAGAACAAGCCCGGCAAGTCCGGTTCGGTGAAGGTCTACAACCATCTGGCGCAGGTCTACGGCGCGATCACCCCGGAGGCGGCAGAGGCCGCACTGGCCATCTTCGCCGAACATACCGAGGACGCGCGTGCGAACCCGGGCAAGCACCCCAACATCGATCGCCTCGATCAGGTTCTCGCCACCGGTAACACCCTCGGACTGCAGGAAGTTCCAGCTCAGCAGTAGCCGTGGATCGTCGCGGCGACATTGTTGATCGAGTGTGGAGGACAGCAGAATGATTGCATCCAGCACTTCGGAGGATTGGCCCGCACTACGAGTGGACGAATGGGCCGATACCCGCAGCACACTGCACATGTGGGTGCAGATCATCGGCAAGATTCGGCTTGCATGCTCACCGTTGGTCAATCACTGGTGGCAGGTAACGATGTACGTCACGCCTCGAGGACTGACGACCTCATCCATCCCGTACGGCGGCCGCGTTTTCGACATCGAGTTCGACTTCTGCGATCACCGGTTACGAATCCGCGACAGTTCCGGGGCGTCACACGGATTCTCACTCGAACCTCAATCCGTTGCGACGTTCTATGCACAAACGATGGAAGCGCTTCGAGCCCTGGGCATTTCGGTCGACATTCAACGAACGCCGAATGAAGTCGATCCGGCTGTTCCGTTCCCTGACGATCACGCGCACTGCGCCTACGACGCCCGAGCAGTCCACCTGTTCTGGCGGCAACTCGTTCAAGCGGACCGCGTCATCGCAGGCTTCCGTGCGGGATTCATCGGAAAAGTATCGCCGGTGCACTTCTTCTGGGGCGCGATGGACCTCGCGTGTACGCGATTCTCCGGACGCACCGCGCCACCGCATCCGGGAGGCGCCCCCAACTGCGGCGACTGGGTGATGGTGGAGGGGTATTCCCACGAGCTGAGCAGCTGCGGCTTCTGGCCGGGTGGTGGCGACGAGGGAGCGTTCTATTCGTACTGCTATCCCACGCCCGATGGGTTCAAAGATTCCAGCGTTGAGCCGTCGGCGGCGTTCTACAGCGACAACTTCGGCCAATTTCTGCTGCCGTACGAAGCCGTCCGTACCTCAGCAGACCCGGACGCGACACTCACGGCGTTCTTGAAAACCACGTACCGCGCCGCCGCTGAGTTGGGGCACTGGGACAGTGCTGCGTTGGAGTGCGACCCGAATCGTTGGGCATCTCGGCGATAGGTCCGATCGTCTGGTTCAGGGCTGCATATCGCGGGTAATGCCACATCATGGATATACGACGCGCAACTGTCATCGCCGGCGTCTCCCTGACCGCACTCGTCGCCGCCGGATGCGGTAGCAACAATTCGTCGACGACTGAGACCGTCACCATCGAAACGCCTCCCCTGTCTCGCGAAACGACCAACACCGCTATGCCGATGCCTGGAATGAATGGAGATGTCTTTCAAACACCCGGAACAAGCAGCGGAGAAGTCGACGCCTTTACCTACGACGCCGCCGCAGTGCCCGTGGGTTCGTCCGTGGACATCGAATCCGACGAGAACGACGGCCGCACGACCGTCATGTTCACCGCGAAGGGCCTCGCCCCCAACCGAGACTTCGGCGTACACGTCCATACGCGGCCATGCGGACCGAAACCGTCGGATGCAGGACCCCACTATCAAAACAATGTCGATCCGGCGGCCACGCCGGAAACTCCGTCGTCGGATCCGGCCTACGCCAATCCCCAGAATGAAGTCTGGCTCGACGTCACCACGGACGCTGCCGGAAATGCCCAATCATCGAGCACTGTCGACTGGGAATTCCGCGAAGATCAAGCTCAATCGGTCGTGATTCACGCGCAACACACCATGACCGACCCCGGCAAGGCTGGCATGGCCGGCGATCGTCTGGCCTGCATAGACGAGGACTTTTGAGTAGCCGAGGACACAGCCTGGGCACCTGGATCGAATGGGAGTGATGTCGATGAGTACGGGCAAAAGGGCTTTCCTGACAACCCGACTGGACGAATTGGTTTTGGACTTGGAAGCAGACGCTCCGTCACACCCGCCGCAGGATCCACCGGGCGCGCCGACGGGTCCCCTGGTCACGGCGCAACGGCACCGAGCGGAGGTCGACACTGCCGACGACCACAGGGTCGACGAGATCCTGCGCGCACACCCGGACATCGCTCACGCTTGGGCGAACCGGTGAGCGGTAGCCCTACCCCCGGACGGTAGAAGATCATAGAATCTTTGTGTCGGTATCGAGGCTAGAGCAGCGGCGTAAGGTCTGAAAACTATCTGGCAGAAAGGATCTCGGAAGTAGGTTTGCCGGGGTCTAGTGAGGGCATTCCATCTTCACCTATGTGACGGGTGTGGTGATTGCAATGCGGATCATTGTGTTGATCGTCCTGGTATGGCTGATAGTCGGCGCAGTCGCTGCGGGTCAACGTGGTTACTTCAGCAACAGTTCCGAGACCAGCTGCGCAAGTGCCGGAACGATCGCGGTCACCGTGATCGCGGGACCGCTGAACTATTTCGGGGTCAATCCGAAGATATCGAGTTGCACACTGCCCCAACCTAGTCAGTGACCGCAAACTCATTCCGAGGTGTTGGACACAATTACTCCCACCTGACGAGTCGGAGCCCGATCTGCGGCGGCGGCAAGGGATCAGGTATCGGATCTGGGTCGGGCGGAAATGGCGGCGGGACAGGAGGTTCCGGCACTGGACCCGGCTCCGGCGGATACGGTGGCGGAACGGGCGGAGTCGGAGGTACCGGCGGTTGGGGTACGGGCGGTTGGGGCACCGGGTCATGGCATGTCGCAAAGTCCGATATCAAGATTTTCATGTGCACTTCCTCCTCGCGGAACCGAGGTCGAAATTCCGACCGCAGCATCAACGGTCCCTGACTTTCCGCATACCCACTGAACCGACAAACACTCGGCCCGACAGGCCGCATCGAACTACCGAACAAACCGACACCGGCATCCGGTTTGACACGCATCGCTACCGGTCACGGAGGGCGTGCGCCTAGTGCCTGTTCGCCACTCGGTCCGCACCGTGTTGGATCACACTGCACCGAAGCTTGCCGACTCGACCAGGTCACCGCTTATCTCGACATGATGCTCGATCACGGCAATGGGGACATCGTGCAACGCCGCACACTGGCCCCTCGATCACACGTCGCCGACGTGATCGACGAATGCGCTCGGCGCACATTCGAGGGGTGCGATCCACAAACCGATACAGCGCCAGCCGTGTAACGCGCCTGCAAGCTTTCTCGATAACCGGTACATTGCTACTGTGGAGTAACCGAGAGGGTTGGAGGGTATGTCGCTATTATCGAGCACTGCCGAACACTGTAAGTAGATCCAACTGAGTGACACGTTTCCAATCAGCGGGAACGTCAACCAGCACAGATGGCGATACTGCCCAGAGCTGCAGAAACAGCACGATCATTCCGATTGATGCTCACCGTTCACCGATCGCCCAGATTCAGCTATTCCAGAAAACTATCGACCAGTCCTGACGAGTGGAGTCGGGGCCCATGATGATCATCCGAAAGATGCGAACATGACACCAGCCGACCATCGACGCCAAGCCGCGTCCATCGCCACCTACCTCGCTCAGTTCGAACGCACAGATCAACCCGGAACCACAGCATCGGACGATCGCCCCGGATATGCCGATCTCCCCGACGCCGACCGCGATCGCCGGCACCAGGATTACCTCCTGGCCATGGAGTTGGCACAGGCCACGGCACTTACCGACGAAGATGTTCACGCCCTCGATCAACTGCGCCGCCGCTACGGGTTCCCGTGAGGGTCACCTGACAATCGTCACGACGGACTGCGCAACGCCTTCTATCAGTGTGCCGCGAGAACCGTCTCATCATCGCGATACCGCCACTTGGCACCGAGACGCCCAACTGCGTTGACCGCCAACGCCATCAGGGCCATAGCCACGGCGAGCACCACCATTCCGATGACCAGCGACAGGTAACCCTGCTGCCTCGGGTCGAGGAAAGGATACGGATACCAGTCGACGATGGGTCCGCGAATCAAAGAGTAAATCCCGTAGGCGGCAGGAAATGCGAGCCATTTCAATGCCTCCACTTCGGACAACTTGTGACGCGATGCCAAAAAGACCCAGTCGAGAAACAGCACCAACGGCAGTATTCGATGCAGCGCGGCATTGATCCACGCGTCCTTGAGCATCACGTCGACGTTTGCCAACAGCACTGCGTAGACGATGCCGGTAATGACCATGTAGAGGGTGACTGCACCTCTGATCGACTGCCAGGTCCGCGACTGTGGATCGCGAACGGCTCCGACGAGCAGGAGGATCACCGCCAGAATATTGCTTTCGATGGTGAAGTAGCTCAGATAGTTCGTCAGCGAGAACCCGTCGGCGTTGCGGATCGGAATCCACAGCAGCGCCGTGATGCCGTAGATCGCGAAGGCCAGTCGAAGTGCACGCACAACAATCGGCGTCGACGCTGCCCTGTCGGATGCCCCATCAACGGTGTTTGTCGTCACTGGTCGATGTTTTCACAACCGCGGACTCTGCGGGCAGGAGTTGCATACCTATTCGATAGGCTGTCGTCAGCATGTCTACTACACCACCGGTCCCGCTCTCGCCCCGACGCAGTGACCTCAAGAGCGCACTGACACAGGTCTCCCTGCGTGACGAGAATCGACTCCGACGCACACTCGACCGTGCCCGCACCCCGGACGCACTAGCAGCGGTGGCCACCGAGATAGAAAAAGCACACCTGCGACTGAGCACCCGCGCGGCCGGTGTGCCCGCAATCTCGTACCCCGAATCGCTGCCAGTCAGCCAGCGCAAGGACGACATCGCTCGCGCGATCGCCGAAAACCAGGTCGTGATCGTGGCCGGCGAAACAGGTTCCGGCAAGACAACCCAGATCCCCAAGATCTGCCTCGAACTGGGCCGCGGAGTTCGCGGGCTCATCGGCCATACCCAGCCGCGACGCCTCGCCGCACGTACCGTTGCCGAACGTATCGCCGAGGAACTCGACACCGAACTCGGCGACGCCGTCGGCTACACGGTGCGATTCACCGATCAGGTGTCCGACCGCACCTACGTGAAACTGATGACGGACGGCATTCTGCTCGCGGAGATTCAGCGCGACCGGATGCTGCGTCGCTACGACACACTGATTATCGACGAGGCTCACGAACGCAGTCTCAACATCGACTTCATTCTCGGATACCTGGCGCAACTACTCCCCCGTCGACCTGATCTCAAGGTCATCATCACCTCGGCCACCATCGATCCCCAGCGATTCGCTGAGCACTTTGCCGTCGACGGGAAGCCCGCGCCGATCGTCGAGGTGTCCGGCCGCACGTTCCCCGTGGAAATGCGCTACCGGCCACTGACCGTCGAGTCCGGTGATATCAGCTACGACCGGGATCCCGTGGACGCAGTCTGCGAGGCCGTCGATGAACTCAGCGCCGAAGGCGAAGGCGACATCCTCGTCTTCCTATCGGGCGAACGCGAGATTCGCGACACTGCGGATGCATTGCGCGACAAACGGTTACGCAACACCGAAATTGTTCCGCTCTATGCACGACTGTCGGCCGCCGAGCAGCACAAGGTGTTCTCAGCCCATACCGGTCGACGAGTTGTCCTGGCCACCAACGTCGCCGAAACATCGCTCACTGTTCCCGGAATTCGCTACGTTGTCGATCCTGGTACGGCGCGCATTTCGCGATACTCGGTACGCACCAAAGTACAGAGACTGCCCATCGAGCCGATTTCCCAGGCGTCGGCGCGTCAGCGATCCGGCCGCTGTGGTCGTGTGGCCGAGGGCATCTGCATTCGCCTGTATTCCGAAGAAGACTTCGAATCACGGCCGGCATTCACCGAACCCGAAATTCTTCGCACCAATCTGGCGTCCGTCATCCTGCAGATGACGGCGCTGGGCCTTGGAGACATCGCCGCCTTCCCGTTTGTCGAACCGCCGGATTCGCGGGCGATCAAGGACGGAATCGGGCTACTCGAAGAACTCGGCGCCATCGCGCGGGGCTCCGATGCAACCCATCCGGAACTCACTCCCATCGGACGTGAACTCGCGCAGATCCCCGTCGACCCACGCATGGCGCGAATGTTGGTGGAAGCCAAGACAAACGGCTGCTTGCACGAAACATTGGTTATCGTCGCGGCGTTGTCCATCCAGGACGTGCGTGAGCGGCCGGCTGAATTCCAACAGGCCGCCGACGAAAAACATGCCCGCTTCGCTGTCGAGAATTCCGACTTCCTCGCATACCTGAAGCTGTGGGACTATGTCCGCGATCAGCGAAACGATCTGTCTTCCAGCCAGTTCCGCAAGATGTGCCGAAACGAATTCCTGCACTGGCTACGCATCCGCGAATGGCAGGACCTGCACGGTCAACTGCGTCAGATCACGCGTGGTCTCGGATGGACCGTCAACGACGCGCCGGCCGGCGAGAACGCAATTCACCAGTCGTTGCTGGCCGGATTGCTCTCCCACATCGGACTTCGCGAAGGCGAGAAGCGTGACTACCTGGGCGCTCGGGGAAGCCGCTTCGCGATCTTCCCCGGCTCCGGCCTGTTCAAGAAGCCACCGCGCTGGGTGATGGCCGCCGAACTGGTGGAAACGTCGCGGCTGTGGGCTCGCATGTCCGCCCGCATCGAACCGGAGTGGGCCGAAAAGCTGGCGCCACACCTGGTCAAACGCACCTACTCCGAACCACATTGGTCATCGAAGCGTGGTTCCGCGATGGCGTACGAGCGGGTCACTCTGTACGGCGTCCCCCTCGTCACGGGCCGCGCTGTCACCTACTCCTCGATCGATCCGGAAATCTCGCGGGAACTCTTCATCCGCCATGCCTTGGTACAGGGCGAATGGACTACCCAGCACGCGTTCTTCCACGAAAACCGAGCACTGCTCGACAACGTCGAAGAACTCGAGAACCGAGCGCGCCGACGCGACATTCTGGTTGACGACGAGACCCTCTACGAGTTCTACGACTCCCGTATCGGTGAGGAAGCCGTTTCTGCACGCCATTTCGACAAGTGGTGGAAGACTGCACGCCGAAAAGATCCGAACCTCTTGACGTTCACGCCGGAAACCGTCGTGAACTCCGATGCTGCAACAGTTTTGGGGGGCGAGTTCCCCGACGCCTGGCGCCAGGGCGATATGAAGCTGCCGCTCACCTATCAGTTCGAACCTGGCAAGGATGACGACGGAGTAACCGCGCACATCCCGGTCGGACTACTCGCGCAACTCCAGCCCGTCGGGTTCGATTGGCTGGTGCCGGGTATGCGCATCGACCTCGTCACGGCGTTGATCAAGACACTGCCCAAGAACGTCCGACGCCAGGTTGTGCCGGCACCGGACTATGCAAGCGCCGCACTCGCGTCGATCAAGCCCCGCTCCGAACCACTACTCACAGCAATGGCCCGAGAACTCTCCCGCCTCGGCGGAGTACACATCGAATCCAAGGACTTCGATCCGAGTGCACTGCCGGATCATCTGCGGATGACTTTTGTGGTCGAAGACGAATCAGGCAAGGTTCTGGCCAAGGGCAAAGATCTGGCGCAGCTCCGACGCACACTCGCTCCGCGCGTCCAGAAGGAAGTTGCCAAGGCCGCCACCGGAACCGAACGAGCAGCCGCAGCGGTGTGGACGTCCGAGACCTTGGGCGCCCTGGAACCCACCATCACCCGAAAAATCGGTGGCCAACAGGTCACCGGATATCCGGCACTGGTTCCCGAAAACGGTGGCGTGGCAGTTCGCGTCCTCAGTACCCCTGCAGCGCAAGCTCAGTCGATGCGCGACGGCTCCCGCGCTCTGCTCCTCGCAGCGGTGCCGACGCAACTCAAAGCTGTTACGTCCGGACTCTCCAATACGCATCGACTCCTACTGGGCCAGAACCCGGACGGAAGCCTCGAAGCGTTGGTCGAAGATTGTCGAGTCGCCGCCGCCAACGAGATCATCGCCGCGAAGGGTGGGCCTGTTCGCACACCCGAAGCATTCGACGCGCTTGTCACAGTCGCGCGATCAGAACTGGCAGGACGCGTGTCCGCGATACTGCGAATGATCGTGCCCATCCTCGAACAGTCGCACCGCTTGAACGTGGTTCTCCATCGTTCAAGCGGTGAACCCGCCGAAGACGTTCGCGAGCAACTGAAGTCGCTTCTCTTCCCCGGCTTTGTCGCCGAACTGGGTTCGGCGCGACTGCGCGAACTACCCCGCTACCTGGCAGCAGCGACATTCCGACTCGAAGCCCTACCTGCCAGCGCAACTCGCGACCAGCAAGCCATGGACGTGCTCGACCGTGTTTACGCTGCCTACGACCGACTACTCAACTCGCTACCTGAAGAGCGTCGTACCGCCAGAGATGTGGATGCCATCTCATGGATGATCGAAGAACTTCGTGTGAGCCTGTTTGCACAATCGTTGGGAACGCCTACACCGATCTCCGAGAAACGGGTCCTGAAGGCGATCGAGTCGATCAAACGCTGATCGTCGGTTCAGATGACGTTCACGTTTGTCACTGAGCCACCAATTGTCGTGACAGTGTTGGCAAAGCCCGTGGTGACCAGACTGTTGAGAACTGCGATGATTCCGTTCAAGGGCATAACGCCTCCGTAACGATAACTATCGGTTGACGATCCAAGTGGCACGAAACCAACTCGAACCGCTGAACGTACCCGCCGAGCGTAGGCCTCTGCCGGCTTCAGATTCGGGCAAAACGCAGTTTTGTTCCCGGAGCGTTATCTAAGTCGCAGGCCTCAATCGACAGTGGAAACGGCTTCTTCGCCGGCTGTCTTCACGGTTTCCCGATTCTGCGCATGCTCCCGCATGTCGGTGATCTCGCGTTCGAAATCTTCGGCCGAGCTGAAGGATTTGTAGACCGACGCAAACCGGAGGTACGCAACCTCGTCGAGATTGCGTAGTGGGTCGAGAATGGCAAGCCCTACTTCATTACTCGGGATCTCTGCGGAACCCGAAGAGCGCACGGCGTCTTCGACCTGCTGTGCCAACAGATTCAATGAATCGTTGTCGACCTGACGACCCTGGCACGCTCGACGCACACCCTTGACGACCTTCTCACGACTGAAGGGTTCGGTGACGCCACTGCGCTTGACTACCGACAGCACTGCTGTTTCCACCGTCGTAAAACGCCGACCGCATTCGGGACAGGACCGCCGACGGCGAATCGCCTGCCCTTCATCCGCCTCACGCGAGTCGACCACTCGGGAGTCAGGGTGTCGGCAGAACGGGCAATGCATCGTTGTTCCTTTTGTGTTGCCGACATGGCCGCCATTCCGATTCCCTACCACTGCAAATCTTCCGACGATTCGCAGAGCAGACACGCGGGCACAACGCGACCACACGGAGTGGTGTGACTGTCAAGCCCACAGCTTACTCGTACTCGACGAAATCAATTCACGCATGCCGACCACCGATCGAACGCCACAACCGGCCGTCGTCAACGACCCTGCGCAGCAGGAACAATCAGAGTCTGACCCACGCTCAGCCTCGAATTCGACATTGCGTTGAGGTCCATGATCCGATCGATCACCGTGCCTGCGGGTTGCCCTGGCGCTACCTGAGCGGCGATGTCGCTGAGCGTCTCCCCTGCAGCAACCCGAATCACGCCCGTCTCGTCAACCGGACCTGAAACCCCACCCGCGGACACGGAAGCAAGGCCCACCAAACCCAGTACCGCTACCGCCGTCAGCAGCACACCCAAAACCATGCTCCGCCAACCTACGTCAACGGAATCGACAACGTGGGGTGCGCGCGACACGCCTACCCGATTACGGTGCTCGAAGTTGCCGCCATTGGGCCGCACACGGTCCACATCCCGCTCGAACCGACGATCAGCAACATCGTCACGACCACTTTCGTGAGTGCCGCCTCGGCGCTCGCGAATGTCGGATACCTCGCCGCGCACCCGATACGGCATCACGCCGACGGCCACGTCATAGGGCGCAGCGTCGTAGAACGACGCGTGATACTTCGGCGCAGCGGCAGAGTTCCGACCAGCGTTCCCCGATGCTGTGCCGTAGCCGGGCCGAACAGCACAATCGAATGCTGCGAACTTCAGTTCTGCGTCATCGAACACTTCGTACTTCAGTGCTGCGTTGCCCATCATGACCTCCGCGGATCTACACCGACCGATTCGAACCTGCCAACGATTCGAACCTGCGTTCGATGGAACGCATGTTCGAATTTCTACCACGTTCGTCCGACAAAGTCTCGCGTTTCCAGCGACACGTCTCGAACAGATGTTTGAAACCCTGAGCAAATAGAGATAGATTCGTGTCAGAGCACACAGCACGATCCCTGAGCGACTTCTACCTGCTGAAGCTGATTTGATCAGGACCTACCGACAAGCAACGCCGCACCACCTGAAACCCCGCACCACCTGAAACGCCGCACCACCTGAAACGCAGCACCACCTGAAACGCAGCACCACCTGAAACGCAGCACGACCAAACACCGCAGACACGGAGGCACAACGCCATGAAGGACGATCGCTCCACAAGTGCCGCAACGGCAGGAGTTACCGCGACGTCAGCCGAGTCGCTCACTCCACGGCAGCGCCGTGTTCTCGAAGTCATTCGTGAATCGGTGACCGAACGCGGTTACCCGCCGAGCATTCGTGAGATCGGCGACGCCGTCGGGCTTACCTCGACGTCGTCGGTGGCCCATCAGCTCCGCACCCTCGAGCGCAAGGGGTTCATTCGCCGTGACCCCAATCGCCCTCGCGCTGTAGACGTTCGAGGGCTTGACGAGGTTGCCGCCGATACCGCCATTGCATCGGTGACCAAGCACTCGTCGGAGATCCGCAACAGCACGGGCGATCCACTTCCCGAGCCGGCATTTGTGCCCGTCCTCGGCCGGATCGCGGCTGGTGGGCCGATCCTTGCAGAAGAAGCCGTCGAAGACGTGTTTCCGCTCCCCCGCGAATTGGTGGGCCAGGGCTCCCTGTTCATGCTGAAGGTGGTCGGCGAATCCATGATCGACGCCGCTATCTGCGATGGCGACTGGGTGGTAGTCCGTCAGCAGAACGTGGCCGAGAACGGTGACATTGTCGCCGCCATGATCGATGGCGAGGCAACGGTCAAGACATTCAAGCGAGTGAAGAAAGATGTGTGGCTGATGCCGCACAATCCGTTGTTCGAGCCGATTTCCGGAAACAACGCAGTCATCATGGGCAAGGTTGTCACCGTTATGCGAAAGATCTGACGCTTCGCGAGATCGAATAGTCAAATGCAACGACGCGGGCCCCGGCTGATGCCGGGGCCCGTTCCGTCTCGCCCGTCGGGTTCGAATGCGTTCTGTTCAGTGTGCCGCGACCACGATGCGACCTCCCGGGCCGAGGGGCTTACCCGGCAGAACCTCAACCTCGGTCCAGTCGTGCGTTGTGTACGCATCCACCCGTGTCAGCAATCCGGTCCGGCAGGCTGGTTCCACGCCGGCGCACCCTGCTGCGTAAACGATGCCAAGTATCTCTACAGTGCCATCGGCCCGGGGCACCCAGACAGGATTCCCCGAATCGTTGACCGCTACTGCAGGCACTCCCCGATCAACATCGACAAATCGACAGGTCACGCTCGACGGGTTGCACGGTTCGATCAGCTTGCCGCACCTCACATTTCCCGCTGCTGCCGTGTATTCCGAGGCGAACCAGTCCGCTCCGCTCTGACATACCACGGTGCCGGCTTCGAGATTGCCTGCAACCGAAGAGATTTCCGCCAAACGTGGAAGTGAGAGTTGACCGGAACCGTCGGTGGCGGGAACCTGCACACGATCGGGTGCAGCGCCGCCCGCTCGTGTGGTCGTCAGTTGGAGGACGGGTGTGATCGGGGCGGTCCCGGTGTCGATCATGGACATGTCCGGGCCGGATCCACCGACAGTCCGGGAGAATTCCGGGTCCCAAGTCCGGGTGCTATGGCTGACCACCGCTTCGCTGGGCGCTGCGGATCCGAGTTGGAGACCGGCTCCGACCTTTCCGGCGACGTGCCCGGCGGACAGCAAGTAGTACGAGCCGTTTCGCTCGAGAGCAATCGAGTATTTCCCCCACTGCGCCTGAGCCGCACCGGGATACGTGTTGTAAGTGACAAACGGTCCGGCTGACTCAATCAGTTCGTCGTTGAGTTGCGCCGGAGGCTCGGCAGCAGCGGAGACAGTCATCGTCGACGGCGGCGACGCAGTCGGAGATTCAGGTTCGTGTCCGGTTGTTGCCCGGCCGATAAGTAGCGATGTCACGCAGGCCACAACTACACCGGCCGCGAGTATCGACCGCCGCCGCATCGTCATCGCTGTCGGTTACGCCCTGTCGGGAAGTTCGTCGGCCCGCACTCGAGATGCCCGAAGTAGCAGTAGGCCGGCTACAACGACTGTCAGCATCAGCATCGTCGCACCGGCGACGGGGAATCCGGTGAAGGCGAGACTGCCGGCACCGCCGACCATCGCAGCGCCGCCACCCGCGGTAGGTCCACCGCTAAGCCCTGTATACATCCGAAGTCCTCGATTTCCTCTGACATTGACCCCCACATACTCCACTGCGCGAACAGCTCCTGGCGACGAGGCGGAGGCACCGTGCGGAACCTGTGCGCGCGTCCGCACCGCACTGGCCACCCACACTCCGCGAGCGATTTTCATCTCCGGGGTGTCCGATTCGGTCCCGGTGACGATCTCACGTAGACGTGCCCGGGGCGATGCCCTTGATCGTCGCCCCGGGAATGGACTCGTTCAAGTCGACAGTCTGCCGCCGGAGTGCAGGATGGCGCACTGTCCGTGCGCGAGGCCGCATAACGATCTCGCCGAACTGCCTCCGTGCTGATTCGTGGGTGAACCTGACCATGAGGGGAGTCTCCCCTGTTGCGGCCCGTGACACTGCAGGCTGCACGAGAATGGAGAAACAATGAGAATGCCATCGTTCGCCAGGACCGTCTCAGGTCTGGCGGTTGCGACCCTGACCGCGACCACATGGGGGATCGCCGCGGCACCGGCCGGAGCGGATCCGCTTGCCGCGCAACCGGGTGAGCTGATCGTCAACGGCGACGCCGAGAACGGCATCACCGGATGGACGGGCACCGCCTTCGTGTCGAGGGCCTACGGCACCGGTCTGCCGACGACGATCGTCGACCAGAACGGCGCGACCGGGAAGACGTTCGACGGCGGCAGCAGCTTCTTCGGGGTCACGGGTAATGCCAACAGGAAGGCGACGCAGGTTGTCGATCTGACGCCATCCGCGGCCAGCATCGACACTGGCCGGGTGACCGCCCTCAGCGGGGCCTACCTGGGCGGGATCGCGGGCCAGAACGACCGCGTCGGCGTCTACTACACCTTCACGGACGCGTCCGGTCAGGTCCTGGACACTGTCTCGCTGCCCGCCGTGACCCTCACCGACCGCGGTGGCGTACGGGGATTCGGCCGCCGCGACGCCTCGGCGCCCGTTCCGATCGGCACCCGCTCCGTGACGGTCGACCTCTCCTTCACCGCCGCCTACGGCACGCTCGACGCGTTCGCCGACAATGTCTCGCTACGACTCGACGCGGTACCGAGCGAGTTGCAGCTCACGCACACCGCCGACGCATCGGGCCCGCTGGACGACAACCAGGTGGTCAACTACACCGTCACCTTCACCAACACCGGCGCCCAACCGCTCGCGGTCGACAAGGCACTGGCACTCGCGGGCCTGCTCGACGACGCGAACTTCGTCTCCGGACCGACCAGTTCGGACGTTGCACTGTCCGTCCAGGGCTCTGGCGACACCTTCGGCATCACCGGAACCCTGCAGCCCGGCCAGACGGTGACCGTCGTCTACAGCGTAGTCACCAAAACGTATGCGCAGCAGGGTGATCACAACGTCGTGTCCCTCGTGGCCGACCCGTCCGCCCTGCCGGGAGGCGTGCCGGCCTCGTGCGCCGGTACCGCAGACTGCCTCGAAGCGGCGACCGCCGACACCGCCGCCGTGCCCCTCGTGAACCCGGCCGTCGCCGGAATCGCGGCGGCAGTGGGCCTTGCCGGAGG
This sequence comes from Rhodococcus sp. OK302, assembly GCF_002245895.1. Lineage (NCBI taxonomy): Bacteria > Bacillati > Actinomycetota > Actinomycetes > Mycobacteriales > Nocardiaceae > Rhodococcus > Rhodococcus sp. OK302. The sequence goes on along the minus strand of NZ_NPJZ01000001.1, from coordinate 3,534,027 downwards.
CGGCATCTTCCTGCTCCGACGACGACGCACCGAAACAGCCTGAGCGCCTCTCACCCAGACCCCACGCGTGACCGCGTCCAGTTCGAGTTCGATCGGCGACTTCTAACGGTCGTTGCAACACCCAGTGTTTTGGGAGTTGCAACGACCATGTCGTTTTCACGCGAAGGGCGCCAGACTCTGAGGCGCAGGTTCCTCGAAGCTTTCGATCGGTGCGCGACGTCGCGAGAACGAGCAACTCACACTTGTGCGGGCTCGCGTTCGGCATTGCGTTTGGTCTTCACCCAATCGCTCTGCTTACTCGCCAACCGTCCGAATGCCCGCCAGGCCACGACGTAGGACAGCAGCATGTACCCGACGTAGGCGAGACCGAGTCCGAATCCCTGTCGCCAGGACAGTTCCGGTGCACTGCGTTTGCGGTAGAGCGGGCCCCAGATCGCGAATTCGCCCACTCCCAGAATGAGATACGAAATGAGCAGCGCCCAACCGCCGCTCACAAAATAGGCCTTGAAGAACTCGGGATAGTTCACCATGTTCCACACCATGACCAGCAGGGGAAGTGGGTAGACGATGGTTCCCATGACCTGCAGCCAGGGAGTGAGCATGAAGTACGTAATTTCCCACGCGCCCAGGTTCGTCACGCGCCGCGACCGCCAGATCGCGGGCAGGTACCGGACGCATTGCATTCCACCCTGGGCCCACCGAACGCGTTGTCGAATAAGCGGTTTCAGCTCGGGTAGCGCCTCTTGATCCACCCAACTGGCGGTTGTATAGACGTTCCGCCAGCCGAGCAGGATCAGGTGCAGGCCCAGCTCGAAGTCCTCGAGCAACGCCCCGTGCCACGGCTCACCGAACCGCGCCGCCACCGCGTCGAGAGCCGAGAGCCTGCTCAGTTGGCCGTTACCGCCGATGCTTACCGTGCGCGAATATCGCCGAGCCATCTGCATCGCAGAGATCGGCCCGCGGAACTCCATATCCTGCAGTCGAATCAACGTCCGAGCGAAGCGGTTCTTCCAACGGTTTCCCGGTCCGAGTGGCAGTGGGTCGGCGCGGTTGCTCATTCGCACCTCTACCTGCACCGAGCCGACGTAGTCATTACCGAAAGCATCGGGGCCGGCCGAGATCTCCAGCATGTTCGGCGCGGGTCGGCCGTCTGCGTCAACGATGCAGATAAGCACCTGCGACCGGTCGGCGCGCCCGGGCAGCCAATCGTTGATCCGGGCGTACCCGGCGTTGAGTGCATCGCCCTTTCCGGTGCGGGCATTCGGGAGTTGCCGCGCAATGAGGTGAATCATGGGATCGGCGACCATCATGTCGCGGACCACCTGCTTGGTCCCATCCTGCGAATCGTCGTCGATCACCCAGGCGCAACTTGCCGGGAAGTGTTCGCGTAGGTACGCCAGCGTGTGGCCGATGACCACTTCTTCGTTGAGGCAAGGAATCAGAAAATGCAACTCGAAGTCGTCAGGATTTCCCGGTAGTTCCGTGGTGTTTCGTAGGTACGGAATCAGGATCGCCACAACGTACATCAGAAAAACAAGTCCGAAGATCAGTGACAGAACGATGGACAGTCCCAGGATGGTATCGAAAGTCACTCCTGTGCCCCTTCTTTCATACGTGCGCGAATCGGTGGGGCATCTGCCGCGACGGTACTCGCCCGACTGATCCAGCGACTGAACAGCAGCAGGGTGGCTGCGCCGCCGGCCAGAACTATCAACGATCCGATGATGGTGTGGGCCAGCTCGAATCCCGAGCGGCCGCTGTGAACGGTGTAGACGCCGACCACGACGAGGCGGATCATATTGACTGTCAGCATCGCCGCGCAGCTCAACAACAGGCCGATCATCATGTGCACCAGACGAACCCGACCGAAGTGCACGTACACTCCCGCGAGCAACAGCATCGGAATGATCAGTAGTGCCGTGCTGCAACCCGTGACGAGTTGGAGTGCAAAAACCTTGTTGGTGCCGATCCCGACGTAAAACACGTCCGATCCGCGTGTCCACTTGGTCGGTGCACCGACGATGCCGTTGAGAAGCGCGGCGAGTCCGGCTTCCCACCCGCGGAACGCAGACTGCCTGGTGAGCAGCAAGAACATCGCCCCCGATATCGCAGCCACCCCCACCCAGCGCACTGCGGGCGGATCAGGTCTGCGCACCGTACGTTCCGCATTCACCGGGAGGTTCCCTTCTCTCGTATTACGCTCGAACGCAATACGATCACCGAGTAGGCGCCGAGAATCAGTACGAGTCCGGTGGTGAAATCGGTCAGCATCAAGTGTTTGATCAGGTCCGACGCACCCTCGGATAGATTGACCGCCCAGAACTGCGCGAGGGCTGCGGCTGCCAGGAACAACCCGACCGCGCCGATGCTCCGGTCCTCCTGCGTCGTACAGACTTTCAGCACGATGACAAAGGCCAGGCACGAAGCAAGAGTCAGCACGATGATCAGCAACGGCAACGAAGAGAACATCATTCGCCACACCTGGTAGAACAGCGACACTCTCCACTCGAGAGTGTCCGGGCGGCCCGAGTACCACGGGTAGGAGTAGATGTAGTCGACGCGTAATCGTGCCATGCCGACCAGTCCCCGGCCCATCATCGAGAGAAGTCGGAACGGTTCGTGAAGGTAGACCTGAGAGAAGAGATCCCACGTCGAGGTCTTATCCAGAAAACCCTGATAGCCAGGCAGTTCGGTCACAGAGTTCGGTGAGTTGATCCGCGATCCACTACCGGAGATCAGCGTCGGGTCAAGACCGAGTCGCACCAGGTCCTGCTCGGGATTCTTACTGTGCGGAAGCATCTCGACGAACACCGCGTTGTACTGGTTAAGTTCACCGAACCGTGCGGGCTGGGTACGAATGTACTGCCCGACCGCGGCAACCAATCCACCGGACGCGGCGAGCGCAAACCATCGACCCTGCAAGAAGTATCGTTTGCCATGTTTCTGTGCGCCGACTCGGCGGCTGAGCATGAGCGGTACCGCGACCACAGCGTAGGTTACCGCTTGCGTCTTGGTGGTCGCGGTGAACAACGCGATCGCCGCGACCACGGCGACATGCCACCAGTGCACCTGCTCGGCCCGCCACAGAGCGAGCGCTGCAACCATCAGCGCCAGCACGCCGAGAATCGCGCCGGTATCGCTGTAGGCAGAGACAAAGTAGCCGGCGAACGTCGCGTCGGCAACGATCAGCCATACCCCGGTGACAACAAATCCCTTGCCCACCAATGAACCGGGAATCCACACGAACATCAGGGCAGCCAACACACCAAGCACAAGCGCGCACACCACTCCCAGTGCCCGCAGATCCATGTCGCCGGGCAAACGCAGCAGTGGTGTCAGCCACTTCGCCAGTTGAAGCAGATAGAGCTGAGAGGAGTTGTAGGGCTGGCCGTAGGTGTTCCACGGGCAGTCCTCGCCGTACCACCGGTGGTCGAAGTATGTGGTGTACACCAGGTCGTCAACCGGGGTGTTGTAGGCATTTCCGGCGCGCAACCCGAGCCCACAGGTCAATCGTTGACCGTCACCCTGATCGCTGAGACCGATTGCGCCACTGAGGAACAGCCGCAACAGCAACGCTCCGGAAAAGGCAACTCCGACTCCGACAGATACCCAGCCGAGGCCGGTACCGTCCATACGGTATCCGGCGATCCGCGAGACACTTGCCATAGCGGCCTGCAGACGCGGGCGCGGCTTGCGCCGCTTCGTACCCGGGACCAGCGCCAACGGATCATCCTCGAAGGTGCCACCGTCCGGCGCCTCGAGTTCGAACCTGGTACTCATGTCAGGCCACCACGGATCGTGCCGGTGGTGGTGCCGGAAGTCGGCCCGTACCAGCAGTCCGCCGATTCATCGTTGACCAGCGGCTTGATGACGAAGTCCTCGGGCGGCGCATCCGCCGTGTACTGCGCGATCACCGGCGTGCACGCCTCGAACGCCACGTCGAGCCGGGCCTGAGCTCCACCCTGAGGTATCGGTACCGACCCGGTCATCTCGGCGTCGTGCGCCTGATCGCAGGTAGTGGTTGTCTCGCCGGATCGGCAGAGTCGAACAGCGGCAGATTGCGTGCGTTCCATGATGTTTCGCAGGGACCCGGAGAACTCAGGACGACTCTCGGGGTATTGCGGATCCTGAACTCCGAGCGAACACACCACGGTGCGTAGCCCGCCCGCCCACTCTTTCTGGGTCGGGTACTTCGACCACACGGAAATCCCGAACTGGTAGTCGAATTCGCGTGCACCGAGGTACTCGCGAATCTCGGCCCAGGGGCAGACGTCGGCGGCCTGAAGGCGTTCGAGTGCGTTGGACGGACGATCCGGTGCGGTGATCACTTCTTCCGGCAGAGTGCCGAAACCGTAGACCTCGAGTTGATGGGGGTAGTCGCAGTTCACCCACGGGGAGACATTGCTCAGCGAGAGCATCTCCTCGGCAGTCTCGCGAACGTAGCACGTACCTTCGGTCGCCTGGTACGTCGGCAATGCCTCGTCGGGCCTTGCGCCGCACGCGCTTCCGAGTGCGATCATCGCAGCCAACATCACGATCAACCGGATCGACCTGATCACCGACACCACTTCCTTGTATGCCGGCTTCATTGCGGAGCTTCGGTCATGTCACGAACATTCGAACTGTAGTGAGCCGCAGAGTCTCTGCATTCACATGCAGAACGCCGGTGCGGGATCGCGCACAGGGTCTGCGCGATCCCGCACCGGCGACGGGTGATTCAGTCGTTCCAGTCGATCAGCTGGTTGCTGCTTGGCGACGGCGGATCATGACGTATCCACCCGCGCCGATGGCTAGAACTGCGGCAACGACGCCTGCGACTGCCGGACTGATCAGTGGGACAGCCGCGGTCTCGGCCGCTGCGTTCTCGAGGCAGAGCGGAGCACCCGCACAGGAAGCGGGGACACCAACGGGCACATTTGCCGGTTCCGATACAACCGTGACCAGGTTGTGGTCACCCTGACTTGCAAAAGCCTTGACCGCGACCGAGTAGGTCACTGTCACCGACTGACCCGGCGCCAAAGTTCCCGTGACACCGTGCACACCGGCCCCGGAATCAGTCACGGACAGAGCCGCATTCGCACTCGTCGGACCGGACACCAGGTCCGCGTCGTCGAGCAGCCCGGAAAGCGCCAGGGCACGATCCACCGCAACCGGTTGCTCACCGGTGTTGGTGAACGTCGAGGTGTAGTTCACGACCTGACCGTCCGTGACCGGGCCGGAAGCGTCCGAGGTGTGTGTCACCTCGAGAGCGCCGGCAGCGGGGGTCTGGAGCCTCAGGGAGATGTTGTCGAGGTAGGTATCGAACGTCGTCCCCGTCCTCACACCGTTGAGAAAAATACTGACGCTGCGAGTGCCGGGAGGTACCGGGACCGTCATCGAACGGGGAACAAATCCGGCGGTGTTGCCACGCTCCGCCGCGGTACCGAAAGTTCCCAGGAGACGGAGGCCGCCCTGTCCGAACCTGACACGCAATCCGAAGGTGTCATCCGAGGTCGCGGTACCACCGAAGTAGGCCGACACGTTCGCCGACACTATTCCGGCATCGATCTGGGCTAGGGCCGCGGCGGGCAGATTGAATGTCTGTGTCGCGCCCGCTGGGGTTCCCACGTAGGTGAGGGCTTTGCTGCCTCCGTCGAAGGTTCCGACCTGGGCTCCGGTGCTGTCCATCACCGAGGTCGGCACGCCGATGTCGGCATAGGCCACGCTGGCAAGGCTTGGGCCCGTCCACCCCGCGGTGCTCTCGCCGGTGCCGTTGGGCACCACTTCGCCGGGGAACGTGTCCAGGGGAACTGCGCTCGATGGAGCTGCTGTCAACAATCCGGCCGCACCTACAGTTGCGGCAACGAGCGTCGCACCGACCGTACGCCGGACCAACGAATTCACCCTCACGAAGTTCACTCCATTCTCGAGCGGCGTCGCGGGCGTATGGAACGCGCTGCACTGCCGCTGAATTCGACCTTCGCAGAATAGGGACGCAATGACAGCAGGTGGACCGTTCAAGGCAAAGAGTGCGCGATCCCGCACCCACCGTTCGCCTTACCGCATGGCGGTGTGCCGTCCGCTAAAGTCCGAGTTCGTTGATCACTGCGACCGCAATTCGCTGCGCCTTCACTGATTGTGGTTGGGTTGTCGTCACCAGGACCGCGACCGCCCCTTTGGAGACGGCGTAACCCGCGCCTTCGTCTCCACCGAACCGTCCCCCGACCCAACCCGACGGATCTGCGGCCGGAGCGGTATTCGAAAGCGGCGCAGCACGGTTCACCAATTCGACAGCTATCGAAGATGATTCGGCGTGGTGGACCCAGACCGACACCGCTACGTTGCCGGCCGTGTCGGTGAAGAAACAAGCCGGCGGTTGCGAGTTTGCGTCGAGCAGGACTGAATCGACCCGTTCACCGTTGAAAGTCTCGACGCTATCCGCAGTCAGGTACGGACAGAGTCCCGCACTATCGGGATTCGGGGTCGCCGGGACAGACCCCGACGCTGATGTCACCGGATGTTCCACAGCTATCGAATTCTTGTCCGGTGGAGCCGAACATGACACAGCCAGCCCCATCACCATTACCGCGGCTAGTACCGTGCCGATCCCCCGCGTAACAACCACCCCGCTCACAAAACCGCTACCCGATTGAACGGCACATACGATTCGATGGCCGGGAACACCACCAGCATCAGTAGTGTCACCACGACGCCGAACAACACGAGTGCTGCGACAAATTTTGCGGGCAAAGGCCCAGGGAGACGACGCCAGATCCAGCCGTACACGGCACTATCCTTCCGAGAGAACTGCGGGGGCAGAGTGTGTCTGCGAGTCCTTCGCTGTGGTGTTCACCAACATTGCCTGCACCACAAGACGATCGGTCGCACTGAACCGCGGTGTGCAGGTGGTCAAGGTCAACAGCGCGACACCGCCATCGGGCGCTTCCGCGTACCGCGGGTCCATCGGGACCGGACTGATGACACCCACCTCATTCGGATCGACCACTTGTTGGCCCAGCACCCGTTGGTAGGGAGCCGGCAGCGGCGCGACCGGGATTGGATCAGCAGTGCACCGGTCAGACCTCGGCTCAGCTCCCCAGGCCGGCACTTCGTCGGCGCTGGGCAGCACTCGGTAGGTGTACCAGTGGGTTGAGGTTTCGACAACTACGGCGTCGCAGGTCTGCAATGCATCAATGTCATTGAAAGGCGAACCCTTCCCGACCCGGTGACCGGCCACTGCGAAATTGCCCACCTGCCCGGGATCCGCACTGCCCTCGTACTGTCCGGGCCCTACTTCCAGATCGGCGTCGGAGGTTCCCTTCACTACCGTGATCTGAAAGTCGCTGCCGAAGCGCGGAATTCGGATCTTTGCGAAGCCGACTGGACCGTCGGCCTCATACGTGGTGGTACGAAGCTGGACGGAATCTTGTTCTGCCCAGACCTGATCCAATTCTTCTGTGACAGTGCGCTGTTTGCGGTCCGACGAAATATCGGTCCAGTAGACCTCGTAGACGATGAACAGCGCCCCGATCAGGCCGAGCGTCAGTAGCGAGTCCCCTAGCACTCGATACCACTTCTGCACTTTCGTCGACTCCCTTTCGAGCACGATCGGGGTGGCCGCATAGCGCGAAGGTCGCCGTCTTCGATCCATCTGAACGTGAAATCCTTAGACAATTGGTTCGGGCAGCGCAGGGCTGTGTAGTGGCATGGGGCTGACCAATGGCGCGGCGACATGTGGCGAGCGTGAATCACTCTTGATCGCTGCGTACAAGCCGGCCCGGGAGCTGATGCCGAGCTTGCGGAACATGCTGGTCAGATGTTTCTCAACCAGGCGCTGCGAAATATACAGTTGCGCAGCAATATCCCGATTCCGTAACCCGGTGACCACCAGATTTGCGATCTTGCATTCGATGCCGGTGAGAGTGAGAACTCGCGGGTCGGTGTGCGTTTCGATCACGGTTGGTGCGCCCGAGGACCAACGTCCGCCATCGATCCAGCCCTGCGCGCCAACTCTCTCGAACAGCGCGTGCGCAGTTCGTTGTCTTTGCCGACTCTGAGCGATCCGGCCATGCGTGCGGAGTCGGTCTGCATAGATTGCCAGGGCGCGCGCCCGCTCGAGCGCGGGGACTTCGAGTTCGCGCGGACCGAGAGCGAGTTCCAGTAGTTCGAGACAAGAGTCGATATCGGCGACCAACAACCGACCTCGGGCAAGCAAGGCTGATGTTAACGGTGTTGCGCAGGAACGTAAACGACGCGTCGTGAGGTCGAGAACCCTCTCGGCGGACTGTCGATCATCCGCCATCATGAGCGCCTCGATCAGGTCGATATACCGTCGCGTCTGCCAGATTCCGGAGTGGCGATCGACATGATCAATGCTCTGTTCGAGCAGCATGACCGCTCGATCCGCATGCCCTCGCATCAGTGCATTCTGCCCCAGCGCAGCGAGCAAACGGGCGCTGATTCGGCTGGCGCTGCTGACTCCTCCAACCGGGAGTGCCTGGGCGGCAACCCGATCAGCCTCCTCAAACCTCCCTCTCAGTCCCAGGATCTGCACCTGCTGAGCGGTTCGGGCGGATGGTAGGTAGCTACAGGCAGGGAGTATCGACTCTGCGCGATCCCAAAGGTTGTGAGCCACCACGATGTTGCCGCTCAATAGTTCGAGATTCACCCGTGAAATCAGCAGATTGGCACGTGCGAGCGGAGGTTGCGCTGAGTCAGGCAGGTCGCTTGCGCACTCGATACGATCACGTGCCTCCCCCAATCGCCCGAGTCGGCTGAGTAGTGATGCTGAAATAATCGCCTCGCTCAGGCCACGCTGCGAAAAACTCCACTGCGAATCCGACTCGTCGTACAGGGCTTGCGCCAGCGCCGGATTCTCCGCGTCGACCGCGAGTGTTACCTCCGCCAACTTGCACCATGCCGACACAGCAGTTACCTGAGGTTCGGCATTGGCCCGCGCCAACTTGAGCAAGAACTCGATCCCATCAGTTCGATGGTGTTCCGACTGAGCGAGGATTGCCAACGCTGCCAATGACCGTGCCCCGTCGGGATCATGATCGACGAGTGACACCGCGGCGGCCGTGACCCGTTCGAGATTCATCGGTCGATCGGCAAGATGACGCACCTCGAGCTTGATCTGTTCCATAAGTGCCCGATAGCGTGATACCGGATAGTCTCGCACAACCGTATCGGCGAATTCGTCTGCATCAGTGAGAAATCCGTGCGAAATAGCCAGTTGGGATGCCAGCGCCAAGAGCATTGCTCGTTCATCGTCGGTGAACGTCGCGGCTGCTTCTCGCAGCATACTCAACGCTTGTGCACAGGACTGGTCTCGGGCAATGTTTGTCGCTCTGGTTGCCACCATCTCCACTGTGTTCACTGCGTCGCCAACGCCCGGCAAGTAGGTATCGGCGGCGCTACCTCCGGCATGCCCGTAACTCGCGATCACCGTGCGAGCTCGTGCGTCGAAAGCCGGTGATGTGAGCGTTCTGATCGCCCACCGATCCATGTCACTGCCGATGTGCAATCGGTCACCGAGTTGTTCGATGTATCGGAGCTCGATCAGTGAAGACACCTCGGCCTCGACGGAAATGGGGACTGCATCCGCACCTTCGCTCGATTGCGCAACGTGGACCGCAATTTCTACCGAAATCGACTGCACGAGAGCCAATATCGTCAACAAGATGCGCTGATTCTCGGTCAGTCGCGAACAGACTCGTTCCCAACGATCGGTGCGCTGCGCCGAGACGATCATCGGATATCGTATCGATGCCAAGCCTGCAATTTGGTCGTCGGTGAGTGCCCCGCACAATTCCACGGTATCGCCGAGATTGCCCGCTGCCGCGCGATGCAATTCTCTCACCAGGGTCGGCGCGACCGTTCGACCGAGCACAGCAGTCGTCAACGCCGCGGTGTCCTCGACACTGAGTTGAGGTACCGCTATCTGCGGAAAGGGCAGAAACTGCACCGGCCGTTCGAGGCCTGAGACAAGAATCAACAACACCCGATGATTGGCCAATCGGCGCCCCACATATCCCAGCACATCCCGAGAAGTATCGGGTAGTTCGTCGGCGTCGTCGACGACGATCAGTAGCGGGTCGGACTCACGCGTGCATTTCTCGATCACGTCGAGTAGGCACTCGCCTCTGGCGCTCACATCTGCATCGGCGCGGAGAAGCGGGCGCGTCTCCGGCACGCCGTCCGATTTACCGTACGCAGGACTCTCGAGCCGCGCCAACAGGGCGGCGACACTGACATCGATGGATTCGTTCGCATTCCCCGAGCCGGTGAGCATGACCGTACGAAATGGCTTTGGTCCACTTAATCTTGCGAGTAGCCTGGTCCGTCCCGAGCGGGGTGGACCGACCAATACCAGCGCAGTACCCCGCCCCGACTGCGCGGCTTCGAGATGCGCCGTGATCCGGCGAATGGTCACGTCCAGCCAGGTTGCATGCGTGAGGGCTTCAAGGCTGAACATAGCAGTGCTGATTCCTCAAATCTGTTCTTTAATGTCGACGCCGAATGGTCAATATTGTCCGATCAATTCTATTTGTCCCAATTTACGGTACTTATGCAAAGTAGCTTTCGTGGCGGTCGAACTTTGCGACGAAAGGTGAAATCAGGGAGTGAATTCTGTAGCGTTCAGCCAATTTCGATGCAATTGTGCGGGTGCCCGCATCTCCCGTGCGCCTTCCCGCACAATGTCCGCCACGTCTCACTCCCCACGTGCTACTGGGGACCAGACTTGTCGACGCCACCTGTGCTGACCGTGCAGTGTTCGAGGAGTTGGTAGTGAAGCTAAATTCGGAACCGACCGCGTCGCGTCCGCGGATTGCCGTTGTATACGGAACACGGCCCGAGGCAATCAAATGCGCGCCCCTGATCAAGGCCATCGAGGCGCATCCCGGGCTCGATGTCACCGTCGTAGTGACCGGGCAGCACACCGAGATGGTTGACGAAGTGCACCAGATCTTCGGCATCCACGCTGACCGCGACTTGGCACTGATGGAACCCGGCCAGGCACTCGGCCGACTTTCGGGACGCGTCACCTCGGCAACGAGCGGGGTCCTACGTGAGATCCGCCCTGACGTCGTGGTTGTGCATGGTGACACGTCGAGTTCGACGGCCGCAGCACTGGCGGCCTTCAGCGAAGGCATCCCGGTCGTACATCTCGAGGCCGGACTTCGCTCGCACAATCTTCGTAATCCGTTCCCCGAAGAGGGAAACCGGCGCATGACCACAGCAATCACGTCGCTGCACCTGTGTCCGACCCCACTCGCTCGGCAGAATCTGCTCGCCGAGCAGATTTCTCCGAACAGCATTGTGGTAACCGGCAATACAGTCGTCGACGCGCTGCTGACAGCCAAGACGGACGCCGACGAACCGGAAAATGCTGCACTGCGGGCAGCGCTCGACAGCGGCCGGAGACTGGTACTGCTGACCATGCACCGGCGCGAGTCGTGGGGCAAACCGATGGAGGCTGTTGCGGACGCCGTCCGGCAAGTCGCCGACGCGGTGACGGACATCGTCGTACTGTGTCCGATGCATCCGAACCCCGCGGTCCGAACAACGTTGACCGAACGCCTCGGCGGACACGAGCGGGTCCTCCTCACAGAACCCCTGTCCTATCGCGACCTGGTGGCCGCCCTTCGTCACGCCCATCTTGTGATGACAGATTCCGGCGGAATCCAGGAGGAGGCACCGACATTCGGCGTTCCGGTGCTGGTGCTGCGGGACGCGACCGAGCGGCCTGAAGCGATCGAGGCGGGATGCGCACGACTCACCGGCACTGCACCACTCGCAGTCTTCACCGACGCCGCCCGGTTGTTGCTCGACGAAGATGCGCACGGCGCGATGGCGCAGGCAGGCAACCCCTACGGTGACGGCAACGCTGCCGTCCGTGCGGTAGCCGCTATTGCCGAATTGGTGGGCATCGGAACACGATTGCCTGATTTCGAGGCAACCGCAATTTCGGATCGAGCCATACCACTCAACGTCTGAGCAGCAGCCTCGCAGGCTGTATGCCTTGCCGAACGACGCGGGCCCTGGCTGATGCCGGGGCCCGCGTCGTTGTGGTTCTGCGATCTGAAAGTTCTGCGCAATCAGAGGTTCAGAGACCGTCCGATGATTTCCTTCATGATTTCCGTCGTGCCTCCGTAGATGGTCTGGACACGGGAGTCCAGGTACGCCTTGGCAACCGGGTATTCCTTCATGTAACCGTAGCCACCGTGGAGCTGGAGGCAACGATCGATCAGCTTGACCTGGGCCTCGGTGGTCCACCATTTGGCCATGGCAGCTTCCTGCACCGTCAACTTCTCGGCATTGAGCTGTTCGATGAACTTGTCCACCAGGATGCGGACCGCCGTGGTTTCGGTTGCCAGTTCCGCCAGTACGAATCGGGTGTTCTGGAAACTGCCGATCGACTTGCCGAAAGCCTTGCGATCACGGCAGTACTGGATTGTGCTCTCGAGCACCGATTCCATTGCAGCGGCGGCAACAACAGCAATCGAGAGTCGTTCCTGCGGAAGGTTCTTCATGAGGTAGAGGAAACCCATGCCCTCGTCGCCGAGCAGGTTTGCCGCAGGTACCCGCACGTCGGTGAAACTCAGTTCTGCCGTGTCCTGGGCCTTCATACCGATCTTGTCCAGATTGCGGCCACGTTCGAAGCCCGGCATACCGCGCTCGACGACAAACAGACTGAACCCCTGCGCACCCTTGTCGGGGTCGGTGCACGCGACCACGATGACGATGTCGGCGTTGATGCCGTTGGTGATAAATGTCTTGGAGCCGTTGAGGATCCAGTGATCGCCGTCGCGCACAGCCCTGGTCTTGATGCCCTGCAGGTCGCTACCGGTCCCCGGTTCGGTCATCGCGATCGCCGAAATCAGTTCGCCCGACGCAAAACCCGGAAGCCAACGTTGCTTCTGCTCGTCGTTGCACAGATCGAGAAGGTACGGCGCTGCGACATCGTTGTGGAGCGTGAAACCAAGCCCGCTGTAGCCCCCCTTGGTGGCTTCCTCGGTGATGATCGCGTTGTAGCGGAAATCCTTGACTCCGCCGCCCCCGAATTCTTCGGGAACAGCCATTCCCAGGTAGCCCTGCTTGCCCGCTTCTACCCAGACGTCGCGGTCGACGATGTTCTGTGCTTCCCACTTTTCGTGATTCGGCGCTACGTGCTGCGCCAGGAACTTCTGGAAAGACTCCCGGAAGAGATCATGTTCCGGTTCGAACAGGGTACGTTCCACGCCGACTCCTAGTACTTCGATGCATCCTGGGCAGGCGAACTTCGACAACCCACTTCACTATTCGTTCCGACGGTAGAACGACTCGTCGAATCCGTCGATGACCCGAACGATCACGATTCGTGACTGAACCGGTTATCTGTTACCTGAAGTACGGAATTTGGCGAGAGAACGCATGACCGGGTACGCAACGAGGATGCCGATCGAGCCCCAGGCGATGCCGCCGAGCTCCACCGACCCGATTGTCAGCGTCAGATTGCCGATACCCGCAACGAGTGCTGCAGCAGCCACCGTGAGGTTCACGGGATCTGTGAAATCGACCTTGGCTTCCATCCAGATCCGTACACCCAGGATTCCGATGAGACCATAGAGAACCATCGTCGCACCGCCGATGACACCGTTCGGAACAGTGAAGACGAGTGCACCGAACTTCGGCGAGAAAGCCAGGACCATGGCCGTCGCTGCCGCCACCCAGTACGCCGCGGTCGAATAGACGCGCGTCGCCGCCATCACGCCGATGTTCTCGGCATACGTCGTAGTACCCGAACCGCCACCGGCGCCGGCAAGCGTCGTTGCGAGGCCGTCGGCGAAGAGTGCATTGCCGGCCAGGTCGTCGAGATTTTTCCCGGTCATCGCCGAGACTGCCTTGACATGTCCGACGTTCTCGGCCACGAGAACGATCACGACCGGCAGAGCCAACACGATGACGGACCAGTCGAACGAGGGCCCGTGCAGGGTCGGCAGGCCGAACCAGTCGGCGTCATGAAGGGCTGTGACACGCTCGCTGTCGAGACCGCCGTACACCGCAGCGAATACCCAGCCGATGACAACACCGACGAGGATTCCGAGTCGCCCGAGCAAACCCGGCCCGACCACGGTGACCAGCAGGATCGACACCAGCGTCACCGTGGCGATCAGAGGCTGAGACTGGAAGGAACCCGCGGCCGTCGGCGCAAGGTTCAGGCCGATCAACGCCACGACGGCACCGGTCACCACGGGAGGCATGACAGCGTCGATGATGCGTCCGCCGATCAACCGAACAGCGAGACCGATGAGCATCAGCACGATGCCGACCGCCATCACGGCACCGAGCTGAGCCGCCGGACCCGAACCCGCCGACGCAGTCAGGGGCGCGATGAACGCAAACGACGAACCGAGGTAACTCGGAATCCGGCCCTTCGTGATGATCAGGAACAGCGCCGTGCCGATACCTGAGAACAGAAGCGTCGTCGTGACCGGGAAGCCTGTGATCGTCGGCACCAGCAACGTGGCGCCGAACATCGCGATGACGTGCTGCATCCCGATCCCGACCGTGCGGGGCCAGCTGAGTCGCTCGTCCGGTCCGACCACGGCCCCGTCGGCAATTCGTTTTCCGTCGCCGTGGACGCTCCAGCCGATTCCGCCGGACCCGGTCATAGTTTCTCGTTCAGTCACAGGTCGAAATACTAGAGGCCGACGCCGACTCCCCGGCGTCACACTGCTCGAATCCCCCTTACATCAATACGCGAGCCGCAGCCTTACGCGCCTCGGCCGGATCGCCGGTCGCGAGAACCGCCGTCGCAGCTGCCTCGCACTGCGCCATCGTGACGGACCCGATCTTGGCCCCGACACCGGCCACCGACGCGGATGCGGCCGACAGCGACGAGACACCCAAACCGGCAAGAACACAGGCCAGCAGAGGGTCTGCAGCAGCTTCGCCGCACACACCGACACGCTTATCGACGGCTTTTCCGGCCTGCGCCGTCCGAGCAACCAGGGCAATCACCGCGGGCTGCCACGGATCAGTCAGTTCTGCCAATTCGGAAGACATCCGGTCGGCTGCCATCGTGTACTGAGCGAGGTCGTTGGTACCGATCGACAGAAACTCGACGTGCTCGAGAATCTGATCCGCCAGCAAAGCCGCAGCCGGAATCTCTACCATCACACCGGGCACAAGATTGCGGGCGCGGACTGCGTCGGCAAAGCGCTTGGCTTCGGCAGGCGTGGCGATCATCGGTGCCATCACCCACGGCTGTGAGCCTGTTCGATCCGCCGCAACCGCGATGGCGTCAAGCTGACGGTCGAGAATTCCCATGTCCTGCCACGCAATTCGAACACCACGAACGCCGAGGGCCGGATTTGCTTCTTCCTGATGGTTGGCAACTTGAGAGGCTTGTCGGAACCGGCATCCAAGGTGCGGATCACGATCTTCTTGCCGGCAAATGCTTCCAGAACCTCGGTGTAAATTGCGGCCTGCTCGTCGACCGTCGGCTCGGTCTCGCGGCCGAGGAAGCACAGTTCGGTGCGGAACAGTCCGATGCCTTCGGCTTGCGTCAGGGCAGCCGCGCGAGCACCGGCACCGTCCTGCACATTTGCCATGATGTTGACGGCCACTCCGTCTGCGGTCTGACCGGGTCCGACCCACGTGCTGACACGCTCACGGTCCAACCTGGATTCCTCGACCGAAGCGCGAGCCTGATCTGCGTCCGGCGTGCTGATCACCTCGCCCGTCGTTCCGTCGATCAGTACGGGCGTCCCGGCTGCAACCGCGGCCAGGTCCTTGACCGCGACAATGCACGGGATCCCGAGCTGACGCGCGATGATCGCCGTGTGACTGGTGGGACCACCGAGAACGGTCACGAGACCGATGATCTTGGTTGGGTCCAGGCCGGCGGTATCAGCCGGAGCCAAGTCGTCGGCACACAGAATCGACGGAGTTTCCGGAGCCGGAATGCCAGGCTCGGGCAAGCCCGCCAACTCTGCGATGACGCGATCGCGGATGTCCTTCAGATCCGTGACCCGCTCGGCCATCAACCCGCCGAGTTTGGTGAAGACCGTGACAAACTGCTCCGTCGCCGCGATCGCCGCCTGCACCGGCGGGACTCCCTGGGCAATCGATTTCTGGGCGGCGCCGATCCAACCACGATCTGCGGCCATCGCCGCATTTGCCACAAGTACCTCGGCCGCAGCGCCGGTGGCGTCAGCAGCTCGCGCAAGCAGTCGGCCCTCCACAGTCTTGGCTGCGGCGATGAAGTCGTCCTGCGCGCTTGCTCGTACGGACTCGTCGAGCGGCGGTGCCTCGAAGACCAGTTCCGGGCGCCGGGCCGGCCAGATGGCCGGGCCGTAAGCGACACCAGGCACGACGGGAGTTCCGTGCACGCTCGCGTGATCGATCTGTTCGGTCATCGTGTCCTCCTGCTTACTCAGCCTCGTTGTGACGAAGGTTACTCGCCTCTATTGACATGTCAACACACTCGGGCGTAAAACAACATAAAGCAACATCAACTGTGATCGGCAACCGACCGCCAGATCCCCTCGTCGAATCGGAGAACACGTGTACGCGGAAGAACGTCAGCAAGCGATCGCCGGAATGGTGTCGCAGCGTGGCCGCATGTCCGTGTCAGCACTTTCCGAAACCTTCGGCGTAACCACCGAAACCGTTCGACGCGACCTCGCCTTCCTCGAACGAATCGGCCAGATCCGACGCGTTCACGGCGGCGCCGTTCCCACCGGTTCGCTGCACGTCACCGAACCCGGAATGGCCGAACGTGATCAGACCCGCGCCGAGCAGAAGGACCGCATCGCACGGTGCGCCACCACCTACCTGCCGGCCAGTGGCGGCAGCGTAATTTTCGACGCCGGCACCACAACCGGACGCATGATGCCGGAAATTCCCCCCGAACTCGATTTCACGGCCGTCACCAATTCCGTCCCGATCGGGGCACGCCTGGCATCGATGAGTTCCGTGTCACTGATCATGCTCGGCGGTCGGGTTCGCGGAGTCACCCAGGCCGCGGTCGGCGAGGACGCCCTACGTCTGCTGAGCACACTTCGCGTCGACGTGGCCTTCATCGGCACCAACGCCATCAGCCCCGGACATGGACTTTCAACCCCCGACAGCGAGGAGGCCGCGGTCAAGCGCGCCATGGTCAAGGCCGCCAATCATGTTGTCGTGCTTGCCGACTCCACCAAGGTGGGCCGCGAGCATCTCATCAGCTTCGCTCCGCTCGACAGCATCGATGTCCTCATCACGGACGGGGACATCAGTGCCACCGATACATCCGAGTTCCATGACCACGGAATCGAGGTGGTGATCGCATGATCGTCACACTTACCGCCAATCCGAGCATCGATCGAACGGTGCAGTTGGACCAACCCCTCCTGCGGGGTTCCGTCCTGCGCGCACAGTCCACCCGTAGCGATCCCGGCGGCAAGGGGGTGAACGTGGCCCGTGTCCTGAGCGCCGCACAACTCGAAGTACTCGCGATTCTCCCCGGCAATCCCGGCGATCCGCTTCTGAGCGCGCTCGCTACCGGCGCAATCCCCCACCTGGGTGTTGCCACGACGGGCCTCGCCCGGACCAACATCACCGTGGCAGAACCTGACGGCACGACCACCAAGATCAACGAACCCGGTGCCGCACTGTCCGCGTCGACACTGGAGGCGTTGGCCCACGAACTGATCTCACGGGCTGACATCGCCGACTGGATAGTCCTGTCCGGATCGGTACCTCCCGGGGTTCACCCGAGCTGGTACGCGGAACTTGTTGCGGCCCTTCGAGATCACCCGTGCCGAGTTGCCGTTGACACCTCCGACGCACCCCTGTCGGCACTCGCCGACAATTTCCCTCACTCGGCGCCGGATCTACTCAAGCCCAACGGCGAAGAGTTGGCTCAACTCACCGGCGTCGACGGCCATGTTCTGGAAAGTGCTGCGCAGGCCGGTGATCCGGGTCCCGCAATCGCCGCGGCAACCCGTCTGGTCGAACGTGGCGTCGGCGCCGTACTCGCAACACTCGGTGCGGCGGGCGCGGTGTTGGTCACCGCCGACGGCGCCTGGATCGCTACTGCTCCCCCCATCGTCGCGGTCAGCACCGTCGGTGCCGGTGATTCGTCACTCGCCGGCTACATCCTCGCCGCGACGGCCGGAGCGGATCAAGCGCAGTGCCTCCGCCATGCCGTCGCCTACGGAAGCGCAGCTGCATCTCTTCCCGGAACCACCCTTCCAACACCCCGACAAGTCGATCTCGCAGGCGTCACGATCACCGCTGCCGAGTCCGCCCTGCCCACCGAACTCGCCTGAGCTTTAAGGAAACTGACATGTCCGATCCCACCGCACGCGGTTCCGGCTCCCCGATCATCAGCCCCGAACTGATCTCACTCGACACCAACCTCGGCTCTTCCAAAGACGACGTCATTCGCGCCCTGGCCGCGCGATTGACCGCGGCAGGTCGCGCCGACAACGCCGACGGACTGGTCGAGGCTGCCCTCGCTCGCGAGGCCCAATCGGCCACCGGTCTTCCCGGCGGAATTGCAATCCCCCATTGCCGTTCCGCGGCCGTGACGTCCGCGTCGCTCGGATTTGCCCGCCTCGACCCGAAGGTCGACTTCGGAGCTCCCGACGGTCCGGCGGACCTCGTGTTCCTGATCGCCGCACCGGAAGGCGCCGGCGCCGAGCACATGAAGCTCCTTTCCTCCCTGGCCCGCGCCTTGGTTCGCCCGGCATTCGTGGCATCCCTTCGCGAAGCGTCGACCCCGGACGAGATCGTGCGGTTGGTCGACGAGGTGCTCAATCCGGCACCGGCAACGCCGGCACCCGCAACTCCCGCACCCGCGTCTGTTTCCGTCGGGAAACAGGTTGCGGAACCAGCCGCCCCGGAGCCGGCAGAGCCGCGCCACATCGTTGCGGTCACCGCTTGCCCCACCGGGATCGCGCACACCTACATGGCCGCTGATTCACTGGTTGCCGCCGGTGAACGTGCGGGTGTCACGGTCCACGTCGAAACCCAAGGGTCCAGCGGAAGCACCGCCCTCGCGCCGTCCGTGATTGCCAGTGCCGCCGCTGTCATCTTCGCCACCGATGTCGGGGTGAAGGGCCGCGAAAGATTCGCCGGCAAACCCGTCGTCGCTTCCGGCGTGAAACGAGCCATCAACGAGCCGGACAAGATGCTCGCCGAGGCACTGCGCGCTGCGGACAACCCGGCCGCCGCGGTCGTCGACGGAGCAGCTGCCGCAGTGGACGACGACGACACCGGCACAGTCGGTTTCGGCACACACCTGCGCCAGGTGCTTCTGACCGGCGTCAGCTACATGATCCCGTTTGTCGCGGCCGGTGGCCTCCTCATTGCCCTCGGCTTCTTGCTCGGTGGGTACGAAATCTCCGGGCCGGCACAGGACATCGTGCTTAACAATTCGCTGACGAATCTGCCGGACGGAGGACTCGCCACCTACCTCGGCGCCGTTCTGTTCCAGATCGGCTCGCTGGCATTCAGCTTCCTGGTCCCGGCGCTGGCGGGTTACATCGCCTTCGCCATCGCCGACCGCCCCGGTATTGCTCCCGGTTTCACCGCCGGCGCCGTGGCTGTTTTTGTCGGCGCGGGATTCATCGGCGGCTTGGTCGGCGGTTTGATCGCCGGTGTAGTCGCGCTGTACATCGGCCGAATTGCCGTCCCACAGTGGCTACGAGGATTGATGCCCGTCGTGATCATTCCGCTGTTCGCCACACTGGTGGTCGGCGCATTGATGTTCCTCGTCCTCGGACGCCCCCTGGCCGCGATTACCTCCGGCCTGACCGATTGGCTCAACGGCCTCTCCGGCAGTTCCGCCATCCTCCTCGGCATCATTCTCGGTCTCATGATGTGCTTCGACCTCGGCGGTCCCGTCAACAAGGCTGCCTACGCTTTCGCTGTTGCCGGCCTGAACGTCGACGACCCGGCCTCACTGCGCATCATGGCAGCCGTCATGGCAGCCGGAATGGTTCCGCCCCTCGCGATGGCACTCGCATCCACAGTCCTGCGTCCCAAGCTTTTCAGCGAAGCTGAACGTGAAATGGAAAAGCAGCGTGGTTGCTCGGATCCGCATTCATCTCCGAAGGCGCCATCCCGTTCGCAGCCGCCGATCCGTTCCGAGTAATTCCCTCGATGATGGCCGGCGGCGCCGTCACCGGTGGCCTGATCATGGCCTTCGACGTCACTCTCAGTGCACCGCACGGCGGGATCTTCGTCGCCTTCGCGATCGGCGGAATCGGATGGTTCTTCGTCTCCCTCGCCGCGGGCACCGTCGTTGCGGCACTGGCAGTCGTCGCAGCAAAACAGTTCATCCGCTCCGGACCGACCGACGCGGAGTTGGACCCCGAAACCGTGCCCGCTGCGGCATGATCAACACCAACCACTACGACCACACCTCTAGGAGTTCCCATGCCCAGTAAGACCGTTGCCGTAGGTTCCGCAGTCGGCCTCCACGCTCGCCCCGCTGCTCTGATCGCCGAAGCTGTCGGCGCATCCGGAGCCACCGTCACCCTCGCTGTCGCCGGCGGAGAACCCGTCGATGCCGGTTCCGCGCTCATGATCATGACGCTCGGCGCTGCCAAGGACACCGAAGTCACCGTCGAGTCCGACGACGTGGCCGCCCTCGAGAAGGTTGCCGAGCTGGTTGCCGCAGATCTCGACGCCTGAGCAACAGACGTGAAAGGCCGGGCCTCGCACTGACATTCAGTGCGAGGCCCGGCCTTTTTCGCTCTCAGCGCCGACGAACTCGGAAGCCGACAAGAATTACCAGTGCAACGGCAACCATGCCGACGCCGCCCCACAGCACAACCCCGTTCGACGCCGTCGACGTGGCCTCTTCTGCCGCTGCCGGATCATCGGGCGTCATCCCGTCAACTACCCCGCGCATGACGTACAAGGGTGGCAATGTGCCACCCTGCGCTTCGGAGCCGATCACCAGATCACCGCCATCGGTGAACATCACTGATTCACCTTGCGGTTGGTGGGGTGTCGGGACTCGCAAGGGTTCGGATTCTGTCAGCGCCGCACCGATACCGTCGTCACCGATCCGGTACAGGTACACATCCGTGTAGCTGCGCAGTGCCAGTACGGAACCGTCTGCGGAGACTGCGCCACCCGTGAACATCACGGAATTGAACCCGCTCGTCGACGTATCACCAGTGCGCACCGTGCCGACCCGGGTCAGCGGAGTTGGTCCCGGTTCCGCCAGGTCGGAGATTGTCTGCCCACCTTCGGATGTGTACACGCTGCTCGGTCCGAGCAATTCCTTCGTGACGACGAACAAACGGCCGTTCGGATCCACGAGCACCGCCTCGGCGTCGTGCGGGCCGTCCGGAAAGGTAACTCGGTGCAGTGTGCCGTCACCCGATTCAGGGTCCAGGGTGATGAAGGCAACGGTTTCACGAGCCCGCCGATTGTCGCCGGTGTCCGCCAGAATCAAGAGACCGGCGTGCGAGCCCAGATCCTCGACGTCGTACGGGTCGATCGGTACCGGAATGCGGCCACGCACAACACAATCGAAATCCATCTCGAGGACTACCTCGTCGTTGCCGCTGTCGCCGATCGCAAAGATTCGATCGCCGAGGGCCGCCATTCCCGAAAGCTCTTCGAGACCCGGATCGGTTGGTGTGCAAAGCGGTTCGAATACGCCCGTTCCAGGAACGGGCGTATTCGCTTGTGCAGTAGCGCTTCCTGCGACCAGCACCGACAGTGCACCCACTGCCGCGGCTGCACGCGCCAAACTACGCACGCGGTGCGTACTCGACCGCCTACGCACTCGGTGCGTACTCGACCGCCTACGCACTCGGTGCGTACTCGACCAATGCCGATGCCAACATTTGTGGCACGCGGGCGTGAACCCTGGTACCGGACTCCTCGTGAGCGGATTCCAAAATGGTTCCGTCGGAGTGGATTCTGGCCATCAGATCACCGCGGTGATATGGAACCAGCACGTCAACTTCGACGTCGGGACGCACCAGCACCTCGGCGAGGTGGGCGCGCAGTTCCGCAACGCCCTCGCCGGTCTGAGCCGAGATGAAGACAGCGCCGGGCAGCAGCGCACGCAACTGCGTGAGTGTGACCGGATCTGCGGCATCGATCTTGTTGACCACGATCAATTCCGGCGGGGCCGCTGAATTGGTCTCGCGCAGAACATCGGTGATGACACCGCGGACGGCGTTGATCTGGTCGGTCGGCAGCGGATCGGATCCGTCCACCACGTGCATCAGCAGATCGGCGTCGGTGACCTCTTCGAGAGTCGAGCGGAAGGCTTCGATCAACTGAGTCGGCAGGTGTCGCACAAATCCGACGGTGTCGGTCAGGACGTATTCGCGACCGTCGTCGAGCGATGCCCGTCGTGTAGTCGGATCCAAGGTGGCAAACAGTGCGTTTTCCACCAGAACGCCCGAACCCGTCAGGGCGTTGAGAAGACTCGACTTACCGGCGTTGGTGTAGCCGACAATCGCAACCGACGGAATGTCACTCTGTAGACGGCGCGTCCGCTTCGTGTCGCGAGCAGCCTTCATTGCCTTGATCTCGCGGCGCAGTTTTGCCATCCGCTCACGAATGCGTCGACGGTCGGTCTCGATCTTGGTCTCACCGGGGCCACGCAGACCCACACCGCCGTTACTGCCCGCACGACCACCGGCCTGACGGGACATGGACTCACCCCAACCGCGCAGGCGGGGAATCATGTACTCCATCTGCGCGTAGGCGACCTGGGCCTTACCTTCACGGGAGGTCGCGTGCTGGGCGAAGATGTCGAGAATCAAGGCAGTACGGTCGATGACCTTGACCTTGACGACCTTTTCCAGCGCCGTGAGCTGCGCCGGCGTCAATTCGCCGTCGCACACGACGGTGTCGGCGCCGGTGGAGAGCACGATTTCGCGCAACTCCTGTGCCTTGCCGGAGCCGATGTATGTGGCCGTATCCGGCTTGTCGCGGCGCTGTACGAGGCTGTCGAGAACCTCGGACCCAGCCGTATCGGCCAACGCAGCCAGCTCGGTCATGCTGTTCTCGGCTTGCTCAGCCGTCCCCTGGGTCCAGACACCGACCAGGACCACGCGCTCGAGACGCAACTGCCGGTACTCGACCTCGGTGACATCATCGAGTTCGGTAGACAGACCGGAGACGCGGCGCCGAGCTTCGCGCGCTTCGAGCTGCATCTCGCCGACCGACGGATCTCCGGACGAGGCCGGCGCCGTGTATTCAGGCTGCTCGTGTCCTGTGGACTCGTCTGCAGCAAACGACTCTGCAGACTCGTCTGCAGCGGATTCTTGACTGTCATGTGATTTCGTCATACAAGACCCATGATCCCACGAAACGTCATGGTGGTGCATCCGCTTTTCATCCGAGCGAATTCCACCAGTTGTCGCTGATCGTTCCGGACGCGACCAGCACCGACGGACCCCGCAGCGAACCACAGCCGTTTTCGACGGAAACCTGCACCTGACCACCGAGTACTCGTACTGTCACCGTGCCGTCGACGCGCCCGTCGTGCTTCAACGCAGCCGCAGCGGCGGCGACGGTCCCGGTGCCACACGAACGCGTCTCGCCTACGCCTCGCTCATGGACGCGCATGTTGACGCTGCCGTCCTGCAGAGCCGTGACAATTTCGATGTTCACTCCGTGCGGGAAGAATGCCGGGTCGAACACCGGTGCACCACCGAGATCGAGTGCCGCCAGCATTTCCGGGGTGAGCGCGGCGTCGACGCAGGCAAGGTGTGGGTTCCCGACATCAATGCCGAGTCCCGTGAACGTGCGCCCGTCGATCGTCGCTGTACTCGAACCCAGTTCCTTGATCATGCCCATTGCGACGGTGACCTCACCAACCGTGCCGTCAGCGGAATGGACGATAACCGGACGAGCGCCGGCCCGACTGCCGACGACAAATTCACCACGGTTCTCGAGGCCGGAAGCCTTCAGATAATGCGCAAATACACGGACACCGTTGCCGCACATTTCGGCGATGGAACCGTCTCCGTTGCGGTAGTCCATGAACCAGTCGTCAGCGGCAACTCCAGCCGGAATCTCGGCCAGGACTCCCGCTTCTGCGAGTGCACCGGCCCGAGCGACGCGCAAGATGCCGTCAGCTCCCAATCCACGCTGACGATCGCAGAGCGCCGCGACTTTGCCGGGCTCGAGATCGATGCGAACGTCGAGGTCAGGGAGAACAACGAAGTCGTTCTGCGTGCCGTGTCCCTTGCTGAAATCCATGAGCGTGATCATATCGGGCGGCCTTCCGGCGCTGCCGTCGACTATGGTTAGGATACCCAACCCTACTTAGATCGAGGTAGCCGTGAACCCTATGTTGAGTCGTCGCGCAATGTTGTCCGTCACTTTTGCCACAGCGGCAGGATTTGTACTGGCTGCCTGCGGCGACAGTTCGAATGACAACACAGCGGCGACGACGGAGAGCGGGCACGCCGAGCCGAATGCATTCCCGGTCACCATCGATCACAAGTTCGGATCCACCACGATCGACCAGGCCCCCAGCCGAATCGCTGCAGTCGGCATCGGCGACGCCGACGTCCTGCTCTCTCTCGGGCTGACCCCGGTATTGGTTCCGGTCTGGAAGGGATCGACCGACGACGGAATCGGTGTCTGGGCCGACTCCAGCGTTCAAGGCGCAGAGCCGACGCCGTTGGCCAATGCCACCACCGAGTTCAACATCGAAACCATCGTGGCCGCGGCTCCCGACTTGATCATCGCGGTCAACAACGCGATCGACGAGGACCTGTACAAGCAGCTCAGCGCTATTGCCCCGACAGTCCTGCACGCCGCCGACCAAACCGATTGGGTACTCCCCTGGCAGGAAGTGACCACCCGCATCGGCACGGCAGTGGGAGTGCCCGCCCAGGCAAAGCACGAGGTCCGAGAGGTCGAAGAATTGATCATTCGGACGCGCGCCGAAAACCCGCAGTTCGAGGGTAAGACGGCCGCACTCGTCATTCGGTGGAGCGACGGAAAACTGCGTGCCTTCAGCCCTGAGGCCGCGCGGGCTCAGCTGCTCACCCAGTTGGGATTCACCGCGCCCGCCGCCCTGAAGGAACGGTTCGCGGGCAAGCTCAACTACGAGGTCTCAGCCGAGAACTACGACCTTCTCGAATGCGATTACCTGCTGTTCGACAACTACGAGAAGGCTCGCCCCGAAATGGAGTCACAGGCGGCGTTCACCAATCTGAACGTCGTCAAGTCCGGCGGCCTGATCAGCCTGGACCCCATCGTCAGCGACGCCGTCTCCATGCCCAACCCGTTGACCATCCCGTTTGTCCTCGAAGATTTTGTCGCGAAGATCAATCAGACGATCGCGGCTCGATAACCTTCGTTCGACCCGACCACAGCCAGAGCGTCGCAGCCGAGACGGCCACGCAGAGTGCAACGATCACCCATGGTGTCGCTGCTCCGGCGTGGCCGTTGTCGATGAGGTCGTACGCGAACCCGACACCCACCGTTCCGAGCAAGGCAAGAAGTCCGCCGATGGTATTGAGCATGCCGAAATGCGCCCCGAGGTTGCTTTCCCGGCCGAGGATCGCGATGGTGTCCCGCATCGGCGGCACCATCAGCATCTGTCCGAGATGTAGCAAACCGATCCAGGCGGCCAGTCCCGCGATCTGCGTCGACGCCGAGGCAGTGGTCGATACACCGGTGGCCAGCGGAACCAAGAACGACACGGAAATCAGCAACAGTCCGAAGGTGATCGCTCGGCGATGCCCGATACGGTGCGCCACCGCAACCGTCGGCCCCTGACCGACGATCACGAGCACTGCTGCACCGACGTAGAACCAGCCGAGTGCAGATTGCGAACCGATTCCACGTTCGAGTTGCTCGGGCAGCATCAGATACAGCTGACTGTATGCCACCAACTGAAAGCTGCAGAGTGTCGCGAAGAGGAGAAAGTTGTTGTTGGTCAGCACACTTCGCCAGACGTCCCGCAAGGTGTATGTAGATACCTGCCCGGCGGAATCTTGACCATCGTTCGGACGCGGAAACCAGACGAAAAATCCCACCCACATGATCGCGAACATGATTGCCGCTGCCGACGCCGTCCATGAGAACGGGAACACCAGCAACGCGGCACCGAGAGCTGGTCCGATCACCGTCCCCAGCCGACTGCACATCTGTTCTACCGCAAACAGATCGGTCCGACGCATTACCCCGGACTCTTCGAGTTCACGTCCGTACTCCGCGTTCGCAGATTCCACCGCCGGAGCAAACAAAGCAGCGGCGAACCCGACGAGCAGAATTCCCACGATGACGGCGGCCATGCTTTCGGCAAGTCCGAGCATCAGGAAGCCGACGACACGAACGGCGATGCCCAACAAGATGATCGGACGCTTACCGAATCTGTCGGCGAGGCTTCCTCCGATGAAGAACATCCCCTGCTGGCTGAACATACGCAGACCCAGCACCAGTCCCACTACCCAGGCTGCGAATCCCAGATCCTCCGAAAGATGCACTGCGAGAAACGGAACTACCAAGTAGAAGCCGATGTTGAACAGCACCATCGAGAGCAAAAGCAGTTTTACGACGGGCGGCAGGACACGCACTTTGGCGAAGGTCTTACTACCGGGGACGGAACGCGCACTGAGCACCACAATTGGCAACCCTATGGCTCGCGCGGTCAACGATGAAATTCGGAGTCGGTGCGGCCCGCCGAACCCATCCGTAGCGCGTACTCGTTCGACTTATTCCGGTGAAGCGGTGACCACGAGATTGTGTTCGTAGGTGAAACCGGAGGGCATCGAGGGGTCCGGAACCGTCGGCCCACCGCACGTCACCAGCACCAGGCGCGGTTCGCCGGTATCGGAGAAGAACTCGGCCGGCAACGCAACCTTCTCGAAGAGTTTCAGGCTCGATGCATGGTAGGTGAACATGACCCCGGCGTCGTCGGTCACGTAAATCGGCGTGCCCGGTTTGATCTGGTGCAACGGCCAGAGCGCTCCATGGGTGCGGTCACCGTCGTCGACGTGCCCCGCTACGAGGTTGGTTCCCACCGGAGCGCCGAAATGCACGTCGTTGAGGAAATGGGAGACCTTGTCGGGGTGCGGCAGGATCATGCCGCGGTTGGCACCGAGACCACTGGTCACGATGTCTGCTCGTACATCCAGGTCCGGAATCGCGAGTGTGTTGGGCGGGAGATCAGTCGGTGCCGGAGCCCACACGATTCCCGGATCCGGTGCCGTTCCGACTTCGAACGGTGCATCCGGCAACGGTGCGCTGATCGGCTTGCCTGCCGCACTGACAGCGACGTAGATCAACCCGCCGCCGACTGCGAGAAACACGACCAAGAGCAGGATCAGCGGCAGGCTTTTCTTGCGCCGACGCTTCGGCTTTGCATGCGCCCCGGTCTGCACCATGATCTTCTCGTCCTCCGTTGGTCTGTCGTGACTGATCGGTCGTGACGCCACCTGAAGGCCACCTCACAAAGTTAACCACTAAATAGCTATCTGTAAAATAGCGGAAC
The DNA here is from genome assembly GCF_002245895.1 of Rhodococcus sp. OK302. Classification (NCBI taxonomy): domain Bacteria; kingdom Bacillati; phylum Actinomycetota; class Actinomycetes; order Mycobacteriales; family Nocardiaceae; genus Rhodococcus; species Rhodococcus sp. OK302. The sequence goes on along the minus strand of NZ_NPJZ01000001.1, from coordinate 3,506,579 downwards.
AGGGAAATTTGTTACACATCGGCCCGAAACGGTCACCGATCACCGCCGGACAACGCGCGGCGTGCAGTATCCAGAACACCGTCGGCGCCACCGTCGATCCACTGCACTCGCGAGTCACGACGGAACCATGAGCGTTGACGACGCACATAGCGGCGCGTGCCGATGAACGTCCGCTCGCGCGCCTCGCCGAGGTCGTACTCACCGTCGAAGTGCGCCAGCACCTGCGAATAGCCGATAGCTCGTGGCGCCGTGACACCGTCGCGCAGGCCGCGTTCGATCAAGCCCTCCACCTCGCCGACCAAACCGCTCTCGAACATCTGATCCGTGCGCAACCGAATGCGTGCATCCAGCCCTTCCGTCTCCCGATCAACACCGAGAATTCTTGTCCCCCAACGTGGTTCACCAATCTGTGGCGCCGAAGCCGCAAACGGTTGCCCGGTCAGCTCCACCACTTCCAACGCCCGCACCATCCGACGTCCGTCTGTCGGGAGAATCGATGCTGCCGCGACGGGATCCGCCGCCACCAGGGCAGCATGCACCGCTCCGATACCGTCGTCGGCAAGTACAGCTTCCCAACGCGCTCGCACCACAGGATCGGTGGCCGGGAACGCCCACTCGTCGAGCAGCGACTGCACGTACATCATCGAACCGCCGACGATGACGGGTACTCGACCGGATTCCATCAGCCGTTCCGCGATCGTGATGGCGTCCTGCTGATAGTGGGCAACGGTGGCCGTCTCGGTCACGTCGAGAACATCCAACAGATGATGCGGTATCCCCCGACGTTCGCTCACGCTGAGCTTTGCCGTACCGATGTCCATGCCGCGATAGAGCTGCATGGCGTCGATGTTGATGATCTCTCCGCCGAATTCCTCGGCAAGATCCAAAGCCAGATCAGACTTTCCCGAGGCCGTCGGGCCCACCACGGCGATCGGACGAAGGTGCACGGGAATACTCACGGGCGCCACATCCCCACGTGGTATCCGACACCGAACGGCGCACTGTTGTATTCGACCGAGGCCACGGGCTGCTCGGTAAACACTGCCGACAGGACTTGCCACGCGGCCCGCCCCGACGCACCGATCTCGGAGCACAGGTTCGGATCCAATCTCAGCAACGCCTCACGATCACCCTTCCCGAGCGCTGCATCGATCACGGCCTGCACCGCCGGTGCACGATCGTCGAAACTGCCCGGAGCCTTCGGTGTCAATGTCGAGGCGCCGTCCGCGAGAACCAACAAGCCGACGGGTTCGTCACCGTCGTCGAGCTGCGCGCGTAGCTTGACTCCGACGGCGCGACATTCGTCCGCAGTGGCATCCGCCGAGACCAGGTGCAGGTCGATGTGAACTTCTCGCTCGACCTGGCTTCGAAGCCAACCTGCCACGAGAGCAGCCAACGGCAACTCGCGATTGACCGGGCCCGACGCATCCGCGTCGAGTTTCGTCCGCACATCTGCCCCGAACCCGGCGAAGGTTCCGAATTCACCACGCCCGACACACGACCGGCTGACATCTCCCGCAACCGAGGCTGCGTCGACGCCGACCGCAATCCAGTGTGTGGACAGGGCAGCGAGTTCTCGGGCCACACCCACTACAGCGGCGCGGACCTCGGCTGACGGGGCCGAGTCACCCGACAATTGCGGAACTAGGAGTGGCGGCGACGGGACCAGGGCGGCGGCGGTGAACACAGGTGCAACGCTAGTCGAACCCGACATCGACGCCCCACACTGTCACCAAGGTGACAACCTCACGCCGCGTTACCTGATTCAATAGTCGTAGAACGTCAGTACCGGGTTCAATGGAACCAGGAATGCGATCAGGCAGCCGTGACGCGCGGCAGAGACGAGGACCGATGACCGAGAACAGCGAACCCACCACCGGAACAGAGCGCAGTTCGGCTCCCGCCACACCCACCCCGGGTGCGACGCAGCCAACAGCGTCGACGCCCAAACCGGGCGCTCCGAAACCAGGTGGACCGCGACCCAGCGCGCCACGGCCAGGACCGGCCGCTACCCGCCCGGCCGCCGCGACGACACCTGCCAGTGATCCGAGCAAGTTCGGCCGCGTCGAGGAAGACGGCACAGCCTGGGTCAAGACAGCTGACGGAGAACGACAGATCGGTTCGTGGCAAGCCGGTGACGCCGCCGAGGGCCTGGCGCATTTCGGACGCCGCTATGACGACCTCACGACCGAGGTCACGCTTCTCGAAGCCCGCCTGACTTCCGGCGCCGGCGACGCCAAGAAGACCAAGGCGGCCGCCGTCGCACTGTCTGAATCGCTGCCCACAGCCGCCGTCATCGGCGATCTCGATGCCCTGGCTCGCCGCCTCGACCACATCGTCGAAGGCTCCGACGAGGCAGCAGCACATGCCAAGGAGGAGAAGGAGCAGTCGCGGGTTACCAACACCGCACGTAAGGAAGCTCTTGCCGTCGAGGCCGAGCAGATCGGTACGGAGTCCACCCAGTGGAAGACCGCCGGCGACCGCCTCCGCGAAATTCTCGACGAATGGAAGACCATTCGCGGAATCGAACGCAAAACCGATGACGCCCTGTGGAAGCGGTACTCCAAGGCCCGCGAATCCTTCAACCGCCGCCGCGGCGCTCATTTCGCGGAACTCGACCGCGATCGTGCGAGTGCCCGGTCCACCAAGGAAGAGCTCGTCGAGCGCGCCGAGAAGCTCTCCAAATCAGAGGAATGGGGCCCGACTGCCGGACAGTTCCGCGACCTCCTCGCCGAGTGGAAAGCCGCCGGACGCGCACCTCGCGAAGCCGACGACACCCTGTGGGAGCGATTCAAGGCCGCCCAGGACGTCTTCTTCGCGGCACGCAACGCCGCAACCGCTGAGCGTGACGCGGAGTTCGAAGAGAATGCAAAGGCGAAGGAAGAACTCCTCGCTGCACACGCCAACATCGACCCCGCGAACGGCCTCGACAACGCACGCGCTTCGCTGCGTGTACTGCAGGAAAAGTGGGATGCAATCGGCAAGGTCCCGCGTGATCGGATGCAGGACCTCGAAGCGAAGCTGCGGGCACTCGAAAGCAAGGTCCACGACGCCGTCGACGCACAGTGGCGTCGGACCGACCCGGAAGCCCTCGCCCGTGCAGCCCAGTTCAAGGAACGGGTCACACAGTTCGAGGAGCAGGCCGCCAAGGCTCAGGCTGCGGGCAAGACCAAGGATGCCGAGAAGGCTCTCGCTCAGGCCGCACAGTGGCGTGAATGGGCCGAGGCAGCCGAAGGCGCAGTCAACGACTGAGTAAGTGCAGACAGAGTAGGTTCACTCGTCGGCTGGCCCAGAACATCGGGTCAGCCGACGTTCCATTCCTGGTTCTTTTCAGCTTCTGCTGCTGCTACGCGGCGCTCTTCCTCAGCAGCCAACTGAAGCGTCGTACGTGCCCAGACGACCTTCAGCCAGTGGAACGTCAGGAACACGACGGTGAACCAACCGACGATCAGCCCGATCGACGGGCCCGCGACGTGGAATCCTGCGGGAATCGTCTGACGCGACCACACCGCCATCATTCCCAAAGCGCTCGCGACGGCACTACCGGCCAGCGCAACCCAGGCAAGTGCCCAACGCCGAGTGACCAGGGCGAGCATCGAGAAGCCGATGCCGAAGATCACGACGAACCACACGAATATCCGAGAGAACAACGCAATGCGCTCGGACTCGGCATCCGCGTTGAACGCCAACACATCCCAACCGTTTGCCACACCGGCGTGCGGCAGCGCGAGGGTGCCGACCAACACCAACACTGCGACGGCAACAACCATCGCGCGGGCACCCGGATCGATCTCCCCCGCGATCTTGCGCTCGACCGCGTCGAGATCCTGGCGGTATTCCTCGAAGGAAGCATCGTCGGCGGACTGCGACGCCGGATTGTCGTTCTGTGAACTCATGAATTGCATCCCATCTGGACGGGTTGTGGGGCTGGGGCACCAATTTTCGGAAGCCCGAGACCGACGCCGATCGGCGCAGTCTTGGGCGTGATGCCCTTGTCGAAAGAATCACCGGCGCGTGTACGACGGTGAGTGAGAACTCCGTCGTCGGCAACGAGGTGGTGCGGAGCGCCGTGTGTGACGACCACAGTCACGACGTCTCCCGGCCGGATCGATTCGTTCACGTTTCCGACAGGTCGGAAATGGACGAGGCGGCCGTCACGGGCGCGCCCGCTCATCCGTAGCGTTGCCGCGTTCTTGCGGCCTTCACCGCTAGCGACCAGAAGTTCGACCTCGGTACCGACAAGTTTGCGGTTCTCCTCGATGTTCACTTCTTCTTGTACGGCGAGGAGACGTAAGTAGCGTTCCTGGACAACTTCCTTGGGAAGCTGGCCCTCCATCTCCGCTGCGGGTGTACCCGGACGCTTCGAGTACTGGAACGTGTACGCGTTCGAGAATCGTGCCTGCCGCACCACGTCGAGCGTTTCCTGGAAGTCTTCTTCGGTCTCTCCGGGAAATCCGACGATGATGTCGGTGGTGATGGCCGCATGCGGCATCGCTGCCCGTACCTTCTCGATGATGCCGAGGTACTTGGACTTGCGGTAGGAGCGCTTCATCGCTTTGAGGACCCGATCGGACCCTGACTGCAACGGCATGTGCAACTGCGGGCACACATTCGGAGTGTTGGCCATCGCATCGATGACGTCGTCCGTGAACTCGGCGGGGTGCGGCGACGTGAAGCGCACCCGTTCGAGCCCCTCGATGTTTCCGCAGGCAGAGAGAAGCGCGGCAAAAGCGCCACGATCGCGTGGCTGCTCCGGATCGGCAAACGACACGCCGTACGCGTTGACGTTCTGACCGAGCAACGTCACCTCGGAGACACCTTCGTTCACGAGAGCCTGCACCTCAGCCAGGATGTCACCCGGACGGCGGTCCACCTCTTTACCGCGCAGAGCGGGAACGATACAGAACGTGCACGTATTGTTGCATCCAACCGAGATGGAAACCCAACCGGCATAAGCAGATTCACGCTTCGCGGGAAGAGTCGACGGAAATGCCTCGAGCGCATCGAGGATCTCGACCTCGGCACGCTGGTTGTGGCGAGCGCGGTCCAGCAGCGCCGGCAGCGAACCGATATTGTGGGTTCCGAAGACCACATCGACGATGGGCGCCTTCTTGACCACCATCTCGCGGTCCTTCTGCGCCAGGCAACCGCCGACGGCTACCTGCATGTCGGGGTTCACTTCCTTGAGCCGCGCTAACATACCGAGGTTTCCGTACAGCTTGTTGTCAGCGTTTTCACGGACGGCGCAGGTATTGAACACCACCAGATCGGGATTAGAACCCGACTCCGCCTTGCTGTAGCCGGCTTCTTCCAGGAGACCCGACAAGCGCTCGGAATCGTGGACGTTCATCTGGCAGCCGTAGGTCCGCACTTCGTAGGTGCGGGCAGGCTCGGTGGAGGACTTTTCGTCGATCAGTGACACGCTTCAGCCTAGCTCACGTCCACTACGGTCTGTAATAACGCCCAGGTAAACCGACAAAGCGCTACATAAACGTCACCGTCGTAAATTTTTAATTACTTCTGCTCGGAACCCTCGCCAAATCCGGGGCACAGACGGAAACTACGCCTAAGGTTCTCGAGTATGACCCAAGCCGACGATGCGCAGACGCCGACCACCTCCGGCGATTCCACATCCATGATCTCGATGACCTCGGTGAACAAACACTTCGGGGAACTTCACGTCCTGCAAGAGGTCAATCTGGAGGTACCCAAGGGCCAAGTGGTGATTGTCCTGGGCCCCTCCGGCTCCGGTAAATCGACTCTGTGCCGGACTATCAACCGACTCGAACCCATCGACTCGGGCGTTATCAAGGTCGACGGTCGAACTCTCCCCGAGGAAGGCAAAGCACTCGCAGCGCTTCGGGCCGACGTCGGCATGGTCTTCCAGTCCTTCAACCTCTTCGCCCACAAAACGATCCTCGAGAACGTCATGCTCGCGCCGATCAAGGTTCGCAAGGCCAAGAAGGACGACGCAAAGAAGACCGCGCTTCAGCTGCTCGAGCGCGTCGGCATCGCCAATCAGGCCGACAAGTACCCGGCACAGCTCTCCGGTGGACAGCAACAGCGCGTAGCCATCGCCCGCGCTCTGGCCATGCAACCGAAAGTGATGCTGTTCGACGAGCCCACCTCGGCGCTCGATCCCGAAATGGTCAATGAAGTACTCGACGTCATGACCTCACTCGCCAAGGAGGGCATGACCATGCTCGTGGTCACCCACGAGATGGGCTTTGCACGCAAAGCCGGCGATCGTGTGCTCTTCATGGCCGACGGCCAAATCGTCGAAGACACCACCCCGGCGGAGTTCTTCACCCATCCCAAGTCGGATCGGGCCAAGGACTTCCTCGGCAAGATCCTCGCGCACTGATCCGACCGCACTGTTCATACGTAAACAATTGAGAGGGTCTCCATGAAGATCAATCGTTCCGTCCGGTTCGGAATCGGAATCATGGCCATCGCGTTCGCGGCGACCGCCTGCGGTGGCAGCGAATCAAGCAACACCGTCAGCCAGAACGCCGCCGACGGCAAGCTCACCGTCGGCATCAAGTTCGACCAGCCCGGACTCGGCCTGCGCAACGCAGACGGCACGTTCAGCGGCTTCGACGTAGAGGTTGCCCAGTACGTCGCAAACGAGCTCGGCGTCAAGCCCGAGAACATCACGTTCAAGGAATCACCGTCCGCCCAGCGCGAGACCTTGATCCAGAACGGTGAGGTCGATTACATCGTCGCCACCTACTCCATCACCGACGCTCGCAAGGAAAAGGTCAGCTTCGCCGGACCGTACTTCGTTGCCGGGCAGTCTCTGCTGGTCAAGGCCGACAACACCGACATCACGGGCCCCGAATCACTTAACGGCGGCAAGATCTTGTGCTCGGTAGCAGGCTCCACCCCCGCGCAGAAGGTCAAGGACACCTACGCCAAGGACGTCCAGCTCCAGGAATTCGACACGTACTCGGCGTGCGTCGAAGCACTGCGCAACGGAGCAGTCGACGCCGTCACCACCGACGACATCATCCTGGCCGGCTACGCGGCGCAGTCTCCCGGCGAGTTCCGGATCGCCGGCAAGCCGTTCACGACCGAAAACTACGGAATCGGCTTGGCCAAGGATGATTCCGAGGGACGCGGCAAGATCAACGATGCCATCGAGAAGATGATCTCTTCCGGCGCTTGGGCAGCGGCATTCACCGAAACCGTCGGACCGTCGGGTTACCCGATGCCGACGCCGCCCACCGTCAATCGGTACTGAGCTACCTGAGCAGTCCCCACTCCTGGTGCGGTTTCCTCATCCGGAAACCGCACCAGGGTAAGCACTTTCAACAACGACCCATGAACTGGGGAGACGGTAAGTGAAAATTCTCGACGAATACGGAAGCCAGATCCTCGAAGCGTTCTGGACCACGATCCAGCTCACGATCTTCTCGGCGATCGGCGCATTGATACTCGGCGTGATTATTGCCGCGATGCGAGTGTCGCCCGTGCCTGTCGCCCGATTCCTCGGCACCGCCTATGTCACGATCTTCCGCAATACACCGCTCACACTGATCTTGCTGTTCTGTGTGTTCGGGTTGTCCCAAACGCTCGGAGTGAAGCTCGCGAGTAGCAATTCCTCGACCTTCGTGATCGACAACAACTTTCGCCTCGCGGTTCTGGGTCTGAGCATCTACACGGCATCGTTTGTGTGCGAATCGATCCGCGCCGGAATCAACACTGTCAACGCAGGGCAAGCCGAAGCCGGCCGGTCCCTCGGGTTGACCTTCGTACAGAACCTCCGACTCATCGTTCTTCCCCAGGCATTCCGCGCTGTGATTGCACCACTCGGCAGTGTCTTGATCGCTCTGACCAAGAACTCCACTGTCGCCGCCGTAATCGGCGTGTCCGAAGCATCGAAGTTGATGAAGGAGATCCTTGAAAACGAAGCCGCACTCTTCGTAACCGCAGGAATCTTTGCCGTCGGCTTTGTCATCCTGACCCTGCCGACAGGATTGCTGTTCGGCAAGCTGGCCAAGAAATTCGAGGTGTCACGATGAGCGACCGCGCAACAGTTCTCTACGACGCGCCCGGACCGAAGGCCCGCGTCATCTACCGCCTGATATCGGTCGCGGTGGCAATCGTTGCCCTCGCAGTCGCCTACGTCGTTTACCGGGCCCTCGAGGACAAAGATCAGTTGACCTCGGCCAAGTGGGATCCCTTCCTACAGGCAGACGTCTGGACCACATATCTGCTTCCCGGCATCAAAGGCACATTGGTAGCTGCTGCACTGTCGATCGTCTTTGCGCTGATCCTCGGGGCGATTCTCGGCATCGGACGCTTGTCGGATCATCGCATTGTGCGAATTATCAGCGGTGTCTTCGTCGAACTGTTCCGTGCGATTCCCGTTCTCCTGCTGATGATCTTCATGTACGCCGTTTTTGCCGAATACAAGGTGTTCAAACTCGACCTCCTTGCACTCGCTGCCGTGGTCGTGAGTTTGACGCTCTACAACGGATCGGTGATCGCAGAGATCGTTCGATCGGGAATCAATTCGCTTCCCCGTGGGCAGAGCGAAGCAGCCAAGGCTCTGGGTATGCGTAAGTCGCAGATCATGGCAACAATTCTGCTCCCGCAAGCCGTCACCTCGATGCTTCCGGCACTGATCTCGCAAATGGTTGTGGCGCTCAAGGACTCGGCTCTCGGTTACATCATCGGCTACACCGAACTTGTCCGGCAGTCCACCCAGATCGGTGCTGCGTTCCGGAACTATCTGCCTGCCCTCATCGTGGCGGCAGTCATCATGATCATCCTGAACTCGTCGCTGACATACCTTGCCACCAAGGTCGAAAAGCGCCTGCGCTCCGGAAAGCGAAAAGGCAAGGGCCCGATCGCTGCCCCGATCGCAGCTGTGGGCGTCTCGGTTCCGGGTATGGATCTCACCGAACCCTGACCCCGGGCACTCCCAGAATCACGAGAAGCGGGGTGTGTCACCGAATTCGGTGACACACCCCGCTTCTGTCAATCGGTAGCACTACGAATCTGCAGCTGCTGCCATCTCCGTCTTGACTACCTCGTACGACATACCAGCCGAATACCCTTTGCGTGCAAGCATCGCGACCAGCCGTCGCATCACCTTGTCGCGATCTTCGACCGGCTTGTTGCGCAGCTTCCGTCGCACCAACTCTGCAGCGCGCTCACGCTCATCCGCTGAGTCGATCTGAGAGAGCGCCTCGGACGCAATGTCCTGATCGACGCCTTTGAGCCTGAGTTCGACGGCGAGCGCCTTCTTGCCTTTGCCCGAATAGGTGTGACGTGAGTGCACCCATTGATTCGCGAAGTCGGCGTCGTCGATCAGACCGATTTCTTGCAGTCGGTCGAGTGCGCGAGTGATGATCTCGGTCTCGAACCCTCGACTGATCAACTTCTTTTCCAGCTCGGAACGGCTACGTGCCCGGTCGGTCAGGAGACGTAGGCACGCGTCTTTTGCCTGCGCCTCCGTACCACCTTCGGCGCGCGGTTCACGCTCCCGGCGCTGGCCACTTTCACTACGCTGGCCATCTTCACCGGGCCGGCCACGCTCGCCGCGCCGCCCAGTCTGCGCGGATCGGGAGCGAGAACGTCGATAGCCGGCGTCCTCGCCACCATCACCGTCGATGAAAACCATGGCTGGACTCAGAAGTCAGCAGAAGCTTCATCGGTAGCGGTGACGTCTGCACCGATACCCAGCTTTTCCTTGATCTTCTTCTCGACCTCGTCACAGATATCGGTGTTCTCCAGCAGGAACTTTCGAGCATTTTCCTTGCCCTGACCCAGCTGGTCACCTTCGTAGGTGTACCAGGATCCGGACTTGCGGATAAAGCCGTGCTCGACACCCATGTCGATGAGCGAGCCTTCCTTGCTGATGCCCTGACCGTAAAGAATATCGAACTCGGCCTGCTTGAACGGCGGAGCAACCTTGTTCTTGACTACCTTGACGCGGGTGCGGTTACCGACTGCGTCGGTGCCGTCCTTGAGCGTCTCGATGCGACGAATGTCCAGACGGACCGAAGCGTAGAACTTCAAAGCCTTACCACCGGTGGTGGTTTCAGGCGAACCGAACATCACGCCGATCTTCTCGCGAAGCTGGTTGATGAAGATCACGGTGGTACCCGAGTTGCTCATGGCGCCGGTGATCTTTCGCAGGGCCTGGCTCATCAAACGGGCCTGGAGACCAACGTGGCTGTCGCCCATTTCGCCTTCGATCTCGGCGCGGGGAACAAGTGCGGCCACGGAGTCGATGACGATGATGTCGAGGGCGCCGGAGCGGATCAACATGTCGGTGATCTCGAGTGCCTGCTCACCGGTATCGGGCTGAGAGACCAGGAGCGCGTCGGTATCGACACCCAACTTGGCCGCGTAGTCCGGATCGAGTGCGTGCTCAGCGTCGATGAATGCAGCGATGCCGCCGTTTGCCTGAGCATTGGCAACCGCATGCAGAGCAACAGTGGTTTTACCCGAGGACTCCGGACCGTAGATCTCTACGACGCGTCCGCGAGGCAACCCGCCAATGCCCAGCGCGACATCAAGCGCGATGGAACCGGTGGGGATAACAGCGATGGGCTGACGGACACCTTCACCCAAGCGCATCACCGAACCCTTGCCGAAGTTCTTGTCGATCTGCGCCAACGCGAGGTCGAGCGCCTTGTCCCGATCAGGTGCCTGTGGTGCCATCGTGATCCCCATCCTTAAAAGTCAGTCTCAGTGGTGTTGCGATCAGAGTAGAACCGGCCACCGACAAACTTTGCGCTCGTCGTTCCGGCCTACCGAAATCCTGCAATCGCGGAAGCGGCAGTTACCACTGAACACAGTCAGCATAGACGAACATTTGTTCGAACAACAGGGAAGGCTCGAACAACGCCGAAGAATCTAGCGACGGGAGAGCGGAACATCGAAGTCGGCGCACAACGCTCGCCATACCTCACGAGGGTCCCAGCCGGCCTCGAGCGCCGCCTCCGCAGTCTGCCCACCCACACTCGTCATTACATGGTCGACCAGCATCGAGTCGCCTCGTACCTGCCCGAACTCTTCGCGTACCAGTTCATGAAATTCGGTCAATCGCACAGTCGCAACGGTAGTGCACGCAGAGCGCTTCGCGCACCAGAGCGATCAGGCCGGGACTCCCCCGGCAACAACCTCTCGGCACACAGCCACCGGGTCACGCACGTCGGATGCAGTCTTTGCCGCAGCACGGGCCGCGTCGGCGAAGCTACTGTCCGCCAGGACCCGCAGGACCGCGTCCCTGATCGACCCGGCATCAGCGGGCCGCACGATGACCGCACTGCCGCCCCGAGCGGCGCGATTCGCCAACTCCCACTGATCGCCGCCGCCGGGAACGATCACCGTCGGCACCCCGGCCAGCATGGCTTTTGCCAGCATTCCGTGGCCTCCCCCACACACCAGGACCGACGCATCGCGGAGCATCACGTCCTGACGGCCGAGTCCGGCCCGAACCCACTCCGGATGCTGCCCGTCCGAGCCTTCCAGTACCGATGCGATCAACCGCACACCGGCACCTTCCAGACCGTCGACGGCGGCCTCGAGCATTCCCACCGCGCCGGTGTGCGCCGTTGACGGTGCCACCATGACCAGCGGGTCCGAGCCCATCGACGGCTCCAGAACCTCCTCGGTCGGTTCCCACAACAACGGGCCGACCAGATGGGCGTGTTCCGGCCAGTCCGGACGCGGAACTTCCAGCGCGGGGATTGTAGCGATCAACCGTGCGGCAGGGCCCGGATCAACTGCCGGAAGCCCCACGCTGACGCGCGCTTCGGAACGCTGCGCGAGTCCTTGCTTGATCGAGCGACCCGTCGCAGCCCTCATCAAGGTATCGCGCAGTCGACCACGAAGTCCGATGCCCGGCGCGAGCCCACTACCGATGGGAGGCAAACCCCGAGACGGCGAATACAACGGATGCGGGGACAGCTCGACCCACGGAATCCCCAACTGCTCAGCAGCCAATCCGCCTCCGGCAGTGAGGATGTCGGAGACGACAAGGTCAGCCGAGACGTCTCTCAGGTCTGGTAGCAGTTCCGTCGAGATATACGCGGCCCGCCCGTGGATCCGAGCGCCCGCATCGAGGTCGTCGTCACCGGGCCGAGGCGCCAAACCCTTGAGTGGCTCGGTTTCCACTCCCGCCGCTCTCGCGGCATCCACCCATCGAGAACCGGTGAACAGAATCGGCTCGTCGCCGGCTGCGATCAACGCCAGCGACAACGCGATTGCGGGAAAAGCATGACCCGGGTCCGGCCCGGCAACTACGGCTACACGCACTCGGACAGCGTGTCACACGCCGCAGAGACCGGTCATACCGCCCGGATTGCTTTCTCCGCCGCCGGCAAGGCACGCTCACGATCGGAAGCCACCAAACCGATACGCGTCCGGCGGTCCAGAATGTCGTCCACGTCGAGTGCACCTTCATGGGACACCGCAAAAGCGAGTTCCGCGGCGCAGACGTCCAAGCCTGCCACAGCATCAAGCCCCTGATCGCCTGTCGCCAACACTGTCTCGGCCTCGGTGCCGTATCGCGCGACAAGTGAAGCCGGAGCTGCAATCTTGTTCAATTCCGCCCGAGTCGCGGCACCCACGAGAGGCAGGTTCCGGGTTCGACAGGCGATTGCATTCAGCCCGCCCGCCTCGACGGCACAGTCGACGGCGTCCTGCGCCATCCGGCGGTAGGTGGTGAGCTTGCCGCCGACCACCGTGATCAGCCCACTCCCCGACCGGACCACCGCATGATTACGCGAGAGATCTGCGGTTGATCCGTCGCCGGTATCGAGCAACGGTCGCAACCCGGCAAACGTGCCCAGAATATCGGCACGCGTCAGCGGCACTTCCAGAGCCGTATTCACCGTCTCGAGGAGGAAATCGATTTCGGACTCGGATGCGATCGGGACATCAGGGACGGGACCGGGCGCAGCCTCATCGGTCAAACCGAGATAGACACGACCGAGTTGCGCGGGCAAGGCAAAGACAAAGCGATTGGTTTCACCGGGAATCGGAACAGTCAGTGCCGCAGTGGGATTGCCCAGAGACTTCGCGTCGAGCACCAAGTGTGTGCCGCGACTGGGGCGCAACGTGATGCTGGAATCCACCTGATCCGCCCACACACCCGTTGCATTGATCACGGTACGCGCGCGCAAGAGGAACTCGGTGCCGGTCAACTCGTCCCGCAGAGTCGCGGACGTACCGGATACGTCGTACGCCCCGACGCGAGTCAATATTCGTGCCCCGTGCAGAGCGGCGGTGCGGGCGATGTTCACCACAAGGCGGGCGTCGTCGATCAGCTGGCCGTCGTATGCCGTGAGAGCGCCGCGCAGATTCTCACGTCGTACACCCGGCACCAATTCCTGGGCCCGGGACGCACTGACGGTGCGCGAACGAGGCAACACCGACGACGGCGTCCGCGCACTGGCCCGCAGGACGTCGCCGGCGAGAAATCCGGTGCGCACCAATGACTTTCCGAAGAATGATGTCTGCGGCAGAAGCGGAACAAGTTGCGGCATGGCACGCACGAGATGCGGCGCCGTCTTCGTCATCAGAATTCCGCGTTCCACCGCACTCTCACGGGCGATACCGACATTTCCTGACGCCAGGTACCGAAGACCACCGTGCGCGAGTTTGGAACTCCAGCGACTGGTACCGAATGCCAGATCATGCTTGTCCACCAGAGCGACACTGAGTCCGCGCGTCACGGCGTCCAATGCCACTCCGACACCGGTGATCCCACCGCCGATCACCAACACGTCCACGGAATCACCGTGCGCAAGTTCATTCAACTCTCGCGTCCGTCGGGCAGCGTTGAGAGCCGAGGATCCCGACTCGGGCGTGGTTCGCTCGTAATTCACCATGCTCCTAGTGCCCCGATCCGGCGACGGGTGTCAGATATGCCGATATCGCACTGCGCATGTGCTCGACCGCTGCAGTACGTGAAAGTTGGCCCTCCATGGTCGGCGCCGAAATTACGACGGACTGCGCGATCAGCAACGTCATCGCCGCGATCTCGCCGACATTTCCGTCGCGAATCGATCCGTCCCGCTGACCGGCGGCAACGACGGCAGTGAGCAATTCGAGAATCGACCGCTGGCTGGCACCGAGGCGGTCGACGATATAGGTAGTCAACAACTCCTGGTCGGCAACACGAATCTTGACGAACAGCGGATGGTCCCGAATCTGGGACACGACATCGACCACAGCCGCGACCAACTGAGACCGGGCGCTGCCGGTGTCGATCATCTCGGGGAGGGCTGCGCGGATCTCACGGGTGAGCAAATCTGCGACGACAGCGCGCGTATCGGGCCACCTCCGGTAGACCGTAGGCCTACTGACACCGGCGCGGCGGGAGATCTCGGCCAACGTCGTCCGCTGCATACCGAAATCGAGCACGCACGAGCGCGCGGCATCAAGAATCAGATCATCGATCTCGCGACTGGAAGTGCGCTGACCGTCGCCCTGTCGCTCAAGGATACGGTCATCTGCGTTACGGATTGCCATCGTCTGTAACACGGTACCGGACTCCCCGGATAAAGCGCACCGGACGCGTGTCAGAAATAGTACAACTCGAACCCGACCGCTCGGGTCGCGTCGAAACCCGGTTTGGGCCCCGACACCATGTCGATCTGGGCCTGGGCTTGTTCCCGAACCGGCGTGTCGCTGAGTGCGGCCAGATACCGAGCGTGTTCCGCCAGCGAATCCACCGCCCGGTCCACTGTGTCCGTGACGTCGACGCAATGAGTCGGCGTCATCGAATTGACCGCCACCCACCGCACTCCGGTCCACGGCGCCAGTCCGGCGGCCGACAGTTCCGGGAAGATCCACTCATTGGCCGCGTCGGAGGTGGCATCGAGGACACTGATCCCCAGGGCGCGATGATCAGCGCTGTTGAGATATCCCGGGCCCCAGGTAAACGAGAAATTCATGGTGACGACCAACTCCGGGCGATGCCGGCGAATCGCCGCCGCCAATGTCGAACGCAATTCCAGGCCCTCGGTCAATCGACCGTCCGGAAGTCCGAGGAACTCGACCTCCGCAACTCCGACCACTGCAGCCGACCGACGCTCTTCTTCTTCGCGGATCGGTCCGGACTCTGCCGGCGCGAGTCCTGCAATGCCTGCTTCTCCACTGGTCGCCAGGACGTACCGGATGTCCTTGCCCTGGTCCGTCCACCGCGCCACAGCAGCGGCGGCTCCGTACTCGATGTCGTCGGGATGCGCCACGATGACCACGGCGCGGTGCCAGTCCTCCGGGAAAAGCTCCATACCGACCTATCTTGCCTGTCACATACGCGAAGCGGGTGAATTCTCGTCATTGCCTGACATCGCCTTGACGAGAAAATAGATCCCGAAGCCCACAGCGCCGATGACCAGCACCCAGAACAAGCCCTTGATCAACGTTCCGACCACTGCGAGCGCAACCCACACCAGCACAACTGCCAACACGATCTTCCAAAACATGATCTACCTCCGCTTGCCGTATCTCGGACCCATGTGCTGAAGTCCGTGAGACCAGCCTGACACGTTCGAGCCGACAAAGCAGCAGCTCACCGGCAAGATCAGGAAAAGATCAGGGTTCACCCCGAGTCACCACCAGCAGACTGGGCATGCGTCTAACCCGGCGTCTGGACCCGCTGACGTAAACTCGCGAAGTTCCATCCAGTAGGCCTAAGGAGCACGTCCGCAGTGTCAACCACTCGTTTCCCTGCCCGCGATCTCGCACACGTCGCTGTCTTCGCAGCGCTCATCATCGCGTTGGGCCTGCCTGGCGCCATCAATATCGGAATCTCCGGAGTGCCGATCACCCTTCAATCACTGGGCGTGATGATGGCCGGCGCACTCCTCGGCCCACGCAAGGCAGTGCTCGCAGTCCTCACCGTGATCGCCTTGGGTCTGGTCGGATTGCCGGTCCTCGCCGGCGGGCGTACCGCGCTGGTGTCGCTGTCGAGTCCCACCGCCGGGTTCTTGATCGGCTGGATACCCGCCGCATTCCTCATCGGCTGGCTGACAACCAAGATGCTTCCGAAGTATCGAATTGTCCCCGGAATCGGAATCAACCTCCTCGGTGGTGTCGTAGTTCTCTACATATTCGGTATCGGCGGAATGATGATTCGCGGACACATGAGTTTCCTCGCCGCGTGGACCGCCAATGCTGCCTTCATCCCTCTGGACGCGGCCAAGGCCGTCGTCACCGCCGTTGTCGCGTCACAGGTTCACCGCGCCTACCCGGCATTGCTGCGTGACACCGTCACGTCACGCTCGAAAACTGCTCTGGCGAACTGAATCTCCATGAGCGAGATCATCTTCGAAGGTGTCGGTCACAGTTTCGGTGAACGCACCGTGCTCGACCGTGTCGATCTGACCCTGACCGAGCAACGCATCGGAATCGTCGGCGCCAACGGAAGCGGAAAATCAACCCTGGCCCGCATGATCAACGGGTTGGTAGTTCCGGCAACGGGTTCGGTGCGTATCGACGGTTTGGATACCGCAAAGAAGGGCCGCGACGTGCGTAAGCGCGTCGGGTTCGTCTTCACCGACCCCAACCATCAGATCGTGATGCCGACGGTCGCCGAAGACATCGAATTCTCGTTGCGCCGCCACGGCCTGAGCAAACCCGAGCGGGCTGCCAAGGTCACGTCAGTTCTGAGCCGTTTCGGCTTGGACGGTCACGCCGACCATCCCACTCACCAACTGTCCGGCGGACAGAAGCAACTTCTTGCACTCGCGGCCATCATGGTCACCGAGCCGAAAGTACTGGTCGCAGACGAGCCCACCACCTTGCTCGATCTCCGCAACTCGCGACTCATCAGCGACGTATTCGCTTCACTCGAGCAGCAATTGATCGTCGTGACCCACCAGCTCGATCTCATCAGTTCGTTCGACCGAGTCCTGGTCATCGATCAAGGACTCGTCGTAGCCGACGGTCCGCCCGCGCATTCCATCGATTTCTACCGTTCCCTCGTCGCATGACCACCCTCGGTCATTACCGCCCGGGAACGTCGATTCTCCATCGGACACGACCCGGACTCAAACTTCTTGCACTCATCCTGGCGATCATTGCCGTCTCGGTATTCGTCCGCGCCCCTTGGCAATTGATTCCGCCCACGCTGATCGTCGTTGCGCTTTACATTGCCGCGCGAATTCCCGTGCGAACTGCGATCACTCAACTGCGCCCCGCACTGTGGATGGTCGTGTTCATCGGCGGATTCCAGATACTGTTCGCCGGCTGGGAACGAGCCGTCCTCATCTGCGGTGTTCTCGTACTCTCGATCGCCCTCGCAGCGCTCATGGGACTGACCACCCGAATCTCGGAAATGCTCGACGCAATTACCGGGTTCCTCATGCCCCTGAGACGATTCGGGGTCAACCCGGAAAGAATCGCACTGCTCCTGGCCATGACGATTCGGTGTATACCGCTGATGTTCGACGTCATCACCCAGGTGTCGGAAGCCCGGAAAGCACGCGGACTCGGCTTCTCGCTCCGCTCATTCGCGGTACCCGTCATCATCGGGACGCTCATGACCGCCGACGCCATGGGTGAAGCTCTCGCTGCTCGCGGCGCCGACGACTGAACGTTCCCGGTTCTCCGCGAACTTCAGCCGTATTTGCGGGTGATCTCGTCAACCTCGCCGATAGCGTCGGCCAGACTGGAGAGTCGCTCCGCAGCCTGGTGGAGCGCCGAAAGTTCACGGTTGAATCCCACCAGCGCCGAAGGCGTGTGCGGAGCTGTGAGGGTGGCTGCCGAGTTGACCAGATCCTCGTATTGATCCAGCCCTGCCTGCAATTCGTGCATCGCACCGTTGACCGTCGGATCGAGCGTTTCGGCAACCTTAGGGGTCGCCTTCGCTGCCCGCTCCATCGCAACGATGTCCGACGACACCGCAAACATCGCTCGTATCGCAGAATCCGCCGTGAGCGTGATCTCGTCCAACTCCGCAGGATCGATGGTGTCGGCGCGTCGGAGTACACCGAGAATCTCGAACAACGACGTCTCGGCACCGACGAGCCTCGACATCGGGATGAAAGCACGCGACGACGACGGTGGCAGGCGTCGACGTATCGGAGCCGACGGCGGCGGTCCCGCGTTCATCGACCGATACCGCCCGAGCGCAACCACGGCCGGGACGGCAAAGAGTGCAGCTCCCCCACCAGCAACAACCATGGACCACTCCGGAGCGGATGCCACGGCAAGACCGGCCGTTCCGATAACTGTGCCGCCGGAAATAAAGCCCCAACGCTGGGCTCGACGCCTCGCACGGCCGCGCTTGCGTTCGAACTTGGCCCGAGGGTCCTGCCAACGCCGCGCGGCCTCCGCAGCGGACAATCCGACTTCCCGGAGCGAATCGGCGGTTCGTCCGAGCGCCCCGAAGGCGCCGTTCACTGAAACAGGGACGGCCGACCGGAACTCTCGCTCAGGTCGGCCACCACGTGAAGAAAACATCAGAACATCAATCGTGTGTTGTTGTCGGTCTACTGCCCGGTCGTGCCGGCTGCGGGAGGCTGCTTTTCGATAGATGTCGGAGCGGGAGTTGCAGCACCACCGGAGGGCAATGCCTCACCCTTCATGGACGCACGGATCTGCTCGAGACGGCTGTGGCCTGCCATCTGCACGCTGGCCTGCTGAACCTCCATCATGCGACCCGACACCGAGTTCTGTGCCAGTTCCGCTGAACCGAGCGCATTTGCGTAGCGACGCTCGATCTTGTCGCGCACGGCGTCGAGGCTGGGGGTGTTACCGGGAGCCGAGAGCGTGCTGTCCATGGAGCGCAGCGACTCGCTGACCCGTTCCTGCATCTTTGCCTGCTCGAGCTGGCTGAGCAGCTTCGTGCGCTCGGCAACCTTGGCCTGCAGTGTCATCGCATTCTGCTCGACGGCCTTCTTGGCCTGCGCAGCAGCCTGCAGCGACTGGTCGTGAAGTGCCTTGAGGTCCTCGACACCTTGCTCGGCGGTCACGAGCTGGGCGGCGAAAGCCTCAGCAGCATTGGTGTACTGGATCGCTTTGTCGTTATCGCCGGCAGCGGCAGCCTGATCCGCGAGGTTGACAGCCTGGCGTGCATTCGCATTGAGCTTCTCGACCTCGTCGAGCTGGCGACTGAGCTTCATCTCGAGTTGACGCTGGTTACCGATCACCGACGCGGCCTGCTGGGACAGCGCCTGGTGCTGACGCTGCGCGTCCTCGATAGCCTGCTGGATCTGAACCTTCGGATCCGCGTTCTCGTCGATCTTCGAGTTGAAGAGCGCCATCAGGTACTTCCAGCCCTTGACGAAAGGATTAGCCATGGGTTTGATCCTGCCTCCATCTGATGCGCCGCGCTCTGCGCGACCCGGTGAGCGACCGTCGCACACCGTAACAAGGGCTGCGCCCCAACTGCCGTGACCTGTAGTGCCGTGACCTGTAGTGCCGTAACCCTGTGATGCCGTAACTCTGAACTTCGTGTCCCCGCCTCGAAAAAACTGGCGGTTACGTACAAAACCTATCGGTTGGGACCGGTAGTGGCTATGCAGCGGCCAACCTGCGCGCGTTGGGTGCCGGAATAACAACACGAGTATCGCGGGCGATGGTCGGCGAACCGGATGCCGACGCACTCGCACCGGGAGACGTCACACGGGAATTGGGGACTGGCCGACCGATAGCCGGAGCGGACTTCTTGGTGGCCAACGTTTCGCTGACATCGACCAGAACGTCCGATAACGGCACGGCGAGTGCATCGCAGATCGCGGCCAGCAGTTCACTGGACGCTTCCTTACGTCCACGTTCCACCTCGGACAGGTAGCCCAAGCTCACGCGCGCACTGTTCGACACCTCACGTAGCGTGCGACTCTGCGAAACGCGCGTACGCCGGAGACTGTCACCGATTGCCTCACGCAATAGCAGCGCCATCTCGCTCCTCCTTCATCCATCACCTATCGTGCCAGGCCAAAACCGTCACAGGCCTACATCGTGACCGTTCGTCACGTCGCTGTTGTACATCTTCTCAACAATCAACGTCCGAACTCGACCGATTGGTTCCCGAGCCTATCTTGCCCGATCCACGCCGATACGATCACATAACCGCGACACGGCAGTCGCGACTGCGGAAGTCCGAATTTCCCACCGCTCACCTTTCAACGACAGACGTTCGCAGGTAGTTCCGTCGGGCCCGGCGATACCGAGAAATACTGTGCCCACCGGATGCCCGTCCTGTTCACTCGGACCTGCCACCCCGGTCAGTCCGATCCCCCAGTCCGATCCGCACCGGCGCTGTGCCCCGGCCGCCAGCGCGATCGCGGTCGGCGCGGACACCGGTCCGTCGGCCGCCAGTGCAGCCGGGTCGACACCCCCCAGCGTCGCTTTCAGGTCCGTCGCATAGACCACCAGTCCGCCGCGCAGAACAGCACTGGAACCGGGCACCGAGGCAACTGCTGCGGTGAAGAGCCCCGCAGTCAGCGATTCTGCAGCAGCGACAGTCTCACCGACGTCGAGTAGCGACGCGACCAATTCGACGACACCGAGTTCGAGCAGTGGATCCTGCACGGAATCTAGTGCCCGTCGCGATCGGCAGATCGGACCCCGGCGCGCAATCGGATTGCCTGCACGACGTATTCGATGCCGGTCGCCAGAGTCAGGACGACCGCTGCGGCCATCAGAAGCCAGCTGACGGTGTCCCAACTGCTCGGGAGGGGGCAGATGTAGAAACCGATGGCTACGGCCTGCACGAGCGTCTTGAGCTTGCCGCCCTTACCCGCCGGAATCACGGCGTGCCGCAGTACCGCGAACCGCAGCACTGTGATTCCGAGTTCGCGGGCAATGATCACGCCCGTTACCCACCAGGACAGATCGCCGAGCATCGACAATCCGATCAGGGCGGCGCCGATCAGCGCCTTGTCCGCGATCGGATCCATCAGCTTCCCGAAGTCCGTCACCAACCCGTACTTCCGGGCCAACTGCCCGTCGATCCGGTCGGTGATGGCAGCGACGATGAAGATGGCCATGGCGCCGAGACGCCACGCGGTTTGATGTCCGTCGTCGACAAATAGCACGACGAGGAACACCGGAACCAGAACGATCCGGAGCATCGTCAAGATGTTGGCGATGTTGAAGAGGGGCACGGGGTTGTCCGCGGCCGGTGTTCCATCTGACGGTCCTACAGCGGCCCGATGGGCATCTGCCTGATCGCGCGGCGAGGTCATCGGATCACCGCAGAGACTGCGGGCCGAACCCGGGAGGTCACCGAGCGGCGGAGGAATTTCATGGGGCGGACGGGCACGCGACTCAGAATATCGGTAGACCCATTGACTAATGTGCACCACATGACTTCCACCGCGCGCAGCGACACCGAGAGCCACTTGATCGTGCGGCGGGCACGAACATCTGATGTGTCGGAAATCAAACGTCTCATCGATATCTACTCGGGCAAGATCCTGTTGGAAAAGAACCTTGTGACGCTCTACGAGGCTGTCCAGGAATTCTGGGTGGCCGAGAAGGACGGCCGAATTCTCGGCTGCGGAGCCATGCATGTGCTCTGGGCCGATCTCGGCGAGATCCGTACTGTTGCCGTCGATCCCACGGTCAAGGGCCAGGGCGCCGGTTTCCAGGTAGTCGACAAACTGATCCAGGTTGCCCGCGAGCTGGAATTGGAACGACTCTTCGTCTTGACCTTCGAGACCGACTTCTTCCACCGACACGGCTTCGTGGAAATCGAAGGAACTCCGGTCACCGCCGAGGTCTACACCGAGATGTGCCGGTCGTACGACGCCGGTGTCGCCGAGTTCCTGGACCTCAGTTACGTCAAACCCAACACTCTCGGCAATACCCGTATGCTTCTGACGCTCTGAAAAGGTTCACACACTTCCCCGAAAGCGGTCCCGATGTCGTTGTTCCTCGTCGAATACACCTACGCCCCCGAAAAGAACGCTGCGCGCGATGCGATTCGCGCCGACCACCGCGCGTGGCTCACTGATCTTCTCGAACGTGACATCGTGTTGTCGTCGGGTCCGTTCGCCGACGGTCTGGGAGCCCTCATCATCGTCGATACCGCCGACGCCGAAACTGTGGCTCTGTTGTTCACGCACGATCCTTTTGCCATCGCAGATTTGATTGCGAACGTTCGGATCACCGAGTGGGTGCCCGTGCTGGGTCAGTTCAGCGTCTGAAACTCGTCACGCACGATCGCGAGTCTCGAGCAGGCTCGCGATCGTAGTCACGACCAGCACTCCGATGATGACGGCCAACGACAGCATCGTCGAAATCTCGGGCACACTGACATGCTCTCCACCGTTGATGAACGGCAGCGTGTTCTCGTGGAGTGCGTGCAACACCAACTTGACCCCGATGAAGGCCAGGATCACCGAAAGTCCGTACGCCAGATAGACCAATCGCTCGAGCAGTCCGCCGATCAAGAAGTACAACTGCCGTAGGCCCATCAGAGCAAACGCGTTGGCCGTGAAGACGATGTAGGGCTCCTGCGTGAGCCCGTAGATTGCCGGGATCGAATCCAGCGCGAACAGCACATCTGCGAATCCGATTGCAATGAGTGCCAACAACAACGGTGTGACGACGCGCTTGCCGTTGATTTTCGTGACGAGCTTGTCGCCGTCGTACTCCTCGGTGGTCGGTAGGACCCGCTTCACGAGAGCGATAATGCGACTGTCTCGCTTCTCCTCGACTTCCTTCTCGTGTCCGTGATCGCGAATCAGGGTGAAAGCCGTGTAGATCAGGAATGCCCCGAAAAGGTAGAACACCCAACTGTAGGCATTGATCGCGGCCGCACCGATACCGATGAAAATGCCGCGCATGACCAGCGCGAGAACGATACCGATGAGCAGCACCTTCTGCTGGTACTCACGCGGCACCGCAAACGTCGACATGATGATGACGAACACGAACAAGTTGTCGACGGACAGTGCCTTTTCGGTGACGTATCCGGCAAAGTACTCGCCGCCGTACGTGGTTCCCCAGATCCACATCACGACCAGGCCGAAGATTATCGCGATCGAGATGTAGACCGTCGACCAGAAGGCCGACTCACGGAACGTCGGAGCGTGCGGCGTTCGGACATGCGCGAAGAAGTCGAAGACGAACAACCCGAGGATCACCACGATCGTGATGCCCCAAGCCAGCGGTGACACGTGCACGACAACCTCCGGTTCTCGACCCGACGGATTACCCGCCGGGCCGAACTGTCAGTCCTCGGAAGACGGTTCCTCCGGATCTCCGCCGCGAATCGACCACAGCAGCCCGTCGAGTTCTTCGGGCTTCATGAGTACCTCACGAGCCTTGGAACCTTCACTGGGTCCGACGATTCCACGATTTTCCATGAGGTCGATGAGACGACCCGCCTTCGCGAAGCCGACACGAAGCTTGCGCTGCAGCATCGAGGTGGAACCGAACTGACTGGTAATCACCAACTCGACGGCCTGAAGCAGCACATCCATGTCGTCGCCGATATCCGGATCGACGTCCTTCTTCTCGCCGGCCTTCTGCGCCGTGACTCCCTCGGTGTACTCGGGCTCTGCCTGGTTCTTGGCAAAATCCACAACAGCCGAGATTTCTTCGTCCGTGATGAAAGCGCCCTGCATACGCGTCGGCTTGCCCGCACCCATCGGCAGGAACAAACCGTCGCCCATACCGATGAGCTTCTCGGCACCCGGCTGATCGAGGATGACTCGTGAGTCGGTCAGTGACGAGGTCGCGAACGCCAGACGCGACGGCACGTTGGTCTTGATCAGGCCGGTGACGACGTCGACGGACGGACGCTGCGTGGCCAGGACCAAGTGGATACCGGCGGCACGTGCCTTCTGAGTGATGCGCACGATCGCCTCTTCGACGTCGCGAGGCGCCGTCATCATGAGGTCCGCCAACTCGTCGACGATCGCGAGGATGTACGGGTACGGCCGATAGACGCGTTCGCTGCCGAGCGGCGCGGAGATCTCGCCGGACTTCACCTTGGCATTGAAGTCGTCGATGTGGCGCACCTTGTTGACCTGCATGTCCTGGTAGCGCTGCTCCATCTCCTCGACCAGCCAGGCCAGCGCTGCGGCGGCCTTCTTCGGCTGCGTGATGATGGGCGTGATCAAGTGTGGAATGCCTTCGTAGGGCGTCAACTCGACCATCTTGGGGTCGATCAGGATCATCCGCACTTCTTCAGGCGTCGCGCGGGTGAGCAGTGACACGAGCATCGAGTTCACGAAGCTCGATTTACCCGACCCGGTCGAACCAGCGACCAAGAGGTGCGGCATCTTCGCGAGATTCGCGTGCACGAAGTCGCCTTCGATGTCCTTGCCCAGTCCGATGACAAGCGGGTGGCGCTCCCGGCGCATACTCGGCGCAGTCAACACATCGGCGAGGCGGACCAGTTCGCGGTCCGAGTTCGGTACCTCGATACCGACAGCAGACTTGCCGGGAATCGGCGCGAGAAGACGAACATTGTCGGTGGCCACGGCGTACGCAATGTTTCGCGCGAGTGCCGTGATCTTCTCGACCTTCACGCCCGGGCCCAATTCGACCTCGTACCGGGTCACCGTCGGGCCGCGAGTGAATCCTGTGACAGCAGCATCGATCTTGAACTGTTCGAGAACTTCGCTGATCGCTTCGATCATCGCGTCGTTGGCCGGACTGCGCAGCTTCGGCGGCTCGCCTTCGATCAACAGAGACGTCGGCGGAAGGTTGTAGTCGCTGTCGCTCACCGCAGCGGTGACAAAGCTCTCGGTCTCCTCCGGTTCCGGCTCAGGCTTGGGTGCCGGCTTTGCAACCGGAACCGAACGAGCGGGAATCTTGGGACGGCTGACGGGCTTTTCGACGACAGGGGCCGGTGCAATGTCCTCGGGCACCTCAGGAGCAGGTTCGGGATCGGGTTCCGGACTCCACAATCCGAGGATCTCGGTCTTCTTGTCACCGGACTCGAATTCGTCCGTCGGATAGTTGTCGATCGGTGCCCGGCGACTCGAGCGTTTGGACGGCCGTAGGGGCGGCTCCGCGTAGGTGTCCACCGGATACCCGTCGGCGTCGAAGTCCGACGAATCATAGGATGAACCGCCGTAGTCGCGGCCGTAGCTGTCGTCGTCGAATTCGCTGCCGTAGTCATCGAATTCGTCGTCATCGGAAGGCGAGCCGAAGAAGGATTGAAACTTCCCCGGCACCTGACGGAGGGTGGTGCCGGTCAGAAGGAGGATTCCGAAGCCCACAGCGATCATGAGCAGTGGCGCCGAAAGCCACACTGTCAGACCATCTGTCAGGGGTCCACCGACCGCCCGGCCGACAAAGCCTGCTCCCATTTCATGCGTCTCGGCACTTGACTTCGCACCGGATCCGATATGCCACAGACCGAGCGCGGGCAGACCGACCAGCAGCGACCCCATGACCAGTCGTGTCCGGATTTCCGGTCGAGGTTCAGTTCGCATCAGCAGGATCGCGATGCCCACGCAGAGAATCGGCAGGACCGCCGACACCGCTCCGACCACCGCACGCACGGCCGTCGCGATTCCACCGCCGATCGGACCGCCGGCTGCAAACCACACACTTCCCGCGATGACAACGCTGAAAGCGATGAGTCCGAGCGCGATTCCGTCGCGCCGGTGGCCGGCTTCGATATCACCGACTTTGCCGACGGTACGAGTGGTTGCCCCCACTCCCCTGGCGGCCAACGACCAACCCTTGGAAATGCCCTTGCCTACCGCGTCGAACGGGCTGGCACTCTGCTTCGCCTTGGACACGGGCCGGCGGGCGGACGAGGACGTGCCCGTCGCCTTTCGCGGTGCAGCTTTTCGCGGTGCGGCTTTTCCCGGCGCAGCCTTCTTGGCTGCAGTCTTACGCGGAGCAGGTTTGGCACCACCGGCATGCGACGACGTCGTGACGTTACGTGGGGTGGAAACGGTGCGTGTTCGTGACTTTGATGCACCCCTCGCTGGTGGAGTAGATGCTAACGACCTGGTCGATGCCTGGGACGTGGATGTGCGTGACGCGGACGTGCTTGTACTAGGTCCCCGGGCGCTCGACTTACCTGCCATGTCGTTCAGGCTAGTCGGTGCCACCCCATCCGGACCATCCGCAACACCAGCAACACCGTTTATACGTTCGAATCGTGATATTCGCGACGGCGAGCTGCCCAGGCAGACAATTCAGACGCTTCGGTCCAGGCTCATCACCGATTGAACGTCGGCAAGCTCGCCTTTGGCCTCGATCAGGACTTCGTTGCGACCGAAGGCATGCAGCAACAGCTCTGCAGGCTCCCCCTGCAGAACGACGGTACGTGAATCCGATTTGTGCACAACTGCGCTCTCGCCGGAAGGCAGTTCGAAGATCACTTCGACAGGCGCCTTGCGGTACCCCATCTTCGCGATCTGACGCGCATATTTCCACAGTTGCGCTTGCCGCCCCACCGTCAGGGGACGGGCGGTCCAATGTTGGTGAGCGCGTCGAACGTCCTCATGATGGACGAACATCTCGGTGGTATTGATCTGGGCGTCGAGCCAGTACATGGGCGACCATGTGGGCGGCCCGCTCCGCACATCGTGCAGGAGTTCGTCCCACGGCCGCGCTGCGGTGGCCTTTCGGACGCTCTCGGTATGACCGGCCAAGGCACTGATCATGATTCCGGGAGCGGCGTCGAGACGCCGCTCCCGGATGATCAGATGTGCTGCCAGATCACGGTTTGTCCACTCACCACACAGCGTCGGAGCATCGGGACCGAAGTCGGCCATGCTGTCCACCAGGGCGAGTCGTTCGTCATGCGCGAAGGTCACCTTCGCCAACGTACTCGAATACTTTAAGGAACCGCGATAACCGTCGGAATGATCATCGGGCGACGACGGTACTTGTCTGCAACCCAACGGCCGACAACGCGGCGCACGGACTGTGCGATGCGATGCGCATCGATGATGCCTTCACCGGCGAGACGTGTGAGGTCCGATTCCACCAACTGGGCAGCGTCCTTGAGTGCGGTCGGGTCGTCGGAGAATCCTCGACCCGATACCTCCGGGGTACTGACCGCGCGGCCGGTCGATTCGTTGATGACGATGGTGATGGCGATGAAGCCACCTTCACCGAGCACGAGACGATCGGACAGTGTCGGTTCTCCGACATCGCCCACGGAAAGACCGTCGACGTAGACGTGCCCGACGGGAACGCGTCCGACGATCTCGGCGAGACCGTCGACCATATCGACGACAACGCCGTCCTCGGCGAGGATGATGCGTTCTTCGGGAACACCGGTTGCCTTGGCGAGTGCCGCGTTGGCGCGCAGGTGACGCCATTCTCCGTGCACGGGCATGGCGTTGGTGGGCCGAACTGCGTTGTACAGGTACAGCAGTTCACCAGCGGAAGCGTGACCCGAAACGTGAACCTTGGCGCTCTGCTGGGTGACGACAGTGGCGCCGCGCTTGGCCAGACCGTTGACCACCGCGAAGACCGAGTTTTCGTTGCCGGGGATCAACGACGACGCGAGAACGACGAGGTCGTTTGCGCGGATGTTGATCTGGCGGTGCTCGCCGCGTGCCATCCGCGAAAGTGCTGCCAGCGGCTCGCCCTGGGATCCGGTGGAGATGAGCACCAGGCGGTCGTCGGGAAGGCTAGCGGCGGTATCGATGTCGACGACCAGGCCGTCGGGCACCGTGAGGTACCCGAGATCCTGGGCGATCTGCATGTTGCGGACCATCGAGCGACCGACGAAGACGATGCGACGGTTGTAGCGCGCTGCTACGTCGACGACCTGCTGGATACGGTGCACGTGGCTCGCGAACGACGCGACGATGACACGCTGCTTCGCCTTGCCGATGACGGTGTCGAGAACGCCACCGATCTCGCGTTCCGGCGTAACGAATCCCGGAACCTCGGCGTTGGTGGAGTCGACGAGGAACAGGTCGACGCCCTCGTCACCGAGACGGGAGAAGCCGGCGAGGTCGGTCAGTCGACCGTCCAGCGGAAGCTGATCGAGCTTGATGTCGCCGGTGTGCAGAACAACGCCGGCGTCGGTACGAATCGCGATGGCCAGAGCATCCGGGATGGAGTGGTTGACTGCGAAGTACTCGCACTCGAACGGTCCATGGTTTGTGGATGTGCCTTCGATAACCTCGATGAGGTTGGGGCGCAGTCGGTGCTCGCGGCACTTGGCCGCTACCAGTGCCAGTGTGAACTTGGCGCCGATGACGGGGATGTCCGAGCGCAGGCGCAGGAGGAACGGCAGAGCGCCGATGTGGTCCTCGTGCCCGTGCGTCAGGATGACGGCTTCGACGTCGTCCATGCGGTCTTCGATGTAGCGGAAGTCCGGCAGGATCAGGTCGACGCCAGGCTGCTGGTCCTCAGGGAACAGGACTCCGCAGTCGACGATCAGCAATTTGCCCTGGTGCTCGAACACGGTCATGTTTCGACCGATTTCGCCGATTCCACCGAGCGCGACAACACGAAGTCCGCCGGCCGGAGCCTTGGGCGGCATACCCAATCGCGCGGTCGGATCTACCGACGGGCGGTTCTCGGGGCGCCGGTTGCCGGAGCGTGAGCCACCGGACTTTGCCGCGGGGCGATTGCCCGACGGGGACTTGCGCGCAGCCTTCTGGGGCGCGTCTTTCTGGGCTGCGGCCTTTTGGGCTGGGGCCTTTTGAGAAGCAGCCTTCGGGGGCGCACTCTTCTGGGCCACAGCATTTTTCGGAGCCGCTGCAGCTACCGGAGCTTCCACCGGGGTGGCCGGTGCCGGGGCTGCAGTTTTGGGGGCTGCCGTTTCAGGAGCCGGTGCCGAAGGCGGTCCGGCTTGGCGACTGGCGCTACGACGTCGGGGGGGACGGGTCATTTACAGAACTCCTGCCGCATGCAGATCGGCGGCCAAGCCGTCGATCTGCTCTTTAGTGGGTGCAACCTGCGGAAGGCGCGGTTCTCCGACATCGATACCGATGAGTCGCAGACCCGCCTTCGAAGCGCTGACGCCACCCAAACGGGCGACGGAACGGATCACAGGGATCAAACTGAGGTTTATTTCGCGTGCACGGGCGATGTCGCCGGTGACAAACGCGGTGTGAAGCTCACGCAGGCGACCCGGAACCAGGTGTCCGATGACGCTGACAAAGCCGGTAGCGCCGACCGCGAGCCACGGGAGGTTCAGCGGGTCGTCGCCGGAGAAGAACTGAAGTTCGGTGGTGCCGATCAATTCTGCGCCCGCGTTCAGATCACCCTTGGCGTCTTTGACGGCCTTGATGCGGGGATGCTCGGCAAGGCGACGGATGGTGTCCGTCTCGATGGCGACAACGGAGCGGGGCGGAATGTCGTAGAGCATCACGGGCAGGTCGGTGGCGTCGGCAACGGCGGTGAAGTGCGCGAAGAGTCCGGCCTGCGGGGGGCGCGAGTAGTAGGGAGTGACAACAAGCAGTCCGTGGGCGCCGACGCGGGCTGCGTCTCGCGCCAGTTCGACGCTGTGGGCGGTGTCGTTACTGCCGGCCCCGGCAATGATCTTGGCGCGGTCGCCGACGGCTTCGATCACCGCGCGGAGCAGGTCGAGCTTCTCCGATTCGGTGGTGGTCGGAGACTCACCGGTCGTGCCGGCCAGTACGAGGCTGTCGCAGCCGTTATCGACGAGATGCGCTGCGAGGCGCACTCCGGAGTCGACGTCCAACTTCCCGTCGGCAGTGAACGGGGTCACCATCGCAACGGAAATGGTGCCGAACGGACGCTCGACGAGAGAAGCGGAATCACCGTAGGTCATGGTCAGAAGGTTACCCGGTGTGGAGGTTACTTCTGCACACGAGTCTTCACTCGGCTGCAAATGCACTGACAGCGATCTCGGATCCGTCCGATTTTCCGAGAATCTCATAGTCTCCGAACACATTTGGCGCAATGGTCTGAAGTTGCCGTAAGCACTCGATTGCGACGCGACGAATCTCGACGTCGGCGTGCTCGGTCGCGCGCATATCCACGAAGTGGCGCCAGGCCCGGTAGTTTCCGCTGACGACCAGACGTGTTTCGGTGGCGTTGGGCAGAACCGAGCGCGCAGCTTGCCGCGCCTGCTTGCCGCGCTCCGGCGCACCCGGAACAGATTGCAGTTTGTCTTCCAACGCCGCAAGAAGTTCGCCGTAGGCACGGCGACTCTCGTCAGTCGCCGCGAGGAAGAGCGCTTCGAGTTTCGGGTCACCTTCGATTGCCGGCGGTACGACGACGTTGGCATCGTTCTCGCGGACGAACCGCTGGGAAAGTTGCGAGTACGAGAAGTGGCGGTGACGAATCAGCTCATGGGTGCAGGATCGCGAGATGCCGGTGATGTAGAAACTGACGGTTGCGTGTTCGAGGACGGACGAGTGGCCGACTTCGAGTAGGTGCCTGATGTATCCGGCGTTGGTGGCGGTACGCGGATTGGGTTTGGACCAACTTTGGTAGCACGCTCGGCCGGCGAATTCTGCGAGCGCCTCACCGCCTTCGGCGTCTGTTTCCCAGTCGATGTCATCGGGCGGGAAGAATTCGGACTTCGCCACCATCTGCACTTTCAGTGACACAGTGTGCGGCACTACTGACTCCTCGAGAAGCACTTGTCAGGCTCTACCGGCCCTATTGCGCGGCAACTCTATAGGCAGTTCCCGACACGCAAATCGGGTGACATCAGCCGACGCCTTGACTGACGTCACATCTGACGTCACAGTTGATGTCATGGATATTTCGGAGTACACCGCGAAGCTGCATGACGACCTCGTCACGGCAGCAGAACTGGGCGATGATCAGACTCGCCGAATCGCGGCGTCTCTCGCCGCCGCCATCGAACCGTCGATTCGTTTGGTCCTGCTGGCAGCGGCCACCGAACTTGCCAAGGAAATCAGCGCCGAGGTCGAGAACCGGGACGTCAGAGTCCGTCTCGACGGCAACGAGATACTCGTCGACGTCCAGAAGGCCGAACAAGACAACTCGGCCGCCGACGACGGCAAAGACAGCACGTATTCCTTCGACGACGTCAGCGGTGACATCAGTCGGGTGACACTGCGCATGATGGAACAGATCAAGGCCCGAGCTGAGGAAGCCGCAAATCAGAACGGCGTTTCCCTGAACTCCTGGGTGTCGCAAGCCGTCCAGGGAGCACTGCGCGATCAGATGCGTAAGAACGGTATGGACTACTGAAACGCCACGGCAAATCCTATCTCCCGCACAACTGTTCCCCAATGGTCTAATTGCACCGCACACGTTGCACGAATTTGTCGCTGTCAGGCATGGAGGAGTTAGTCGTATGGCCGTTTCGGGCGTCAAGGAATTCGAGATCAAGGCCGACCCGGCCACCGTCATGGCAGCCGTTGCTGCCGTAGACCGGTTGCCTGAATGGTCGTCGGCGCACAAGAAGATCACCATTGAGAGCACCCACGACGACGGCCGGCCCCACCGCGTCCGGATGTCCGTATCGGTTCTCGGCATCAACGACGAGCAGGTTGTCGACTACACCTTCGACGGCGACGAGAAGGTGACGTGGACTCTGGTCGAGAGCGGTCAACAGAACCAGCAGGACGGCTCGTACGTCCTCACCCCCACCGACGGCGGAACGAAGATCAGCTTCGAGCTGACCATCGACCCCAAGATCCCGTTGCCCGGTTTCCTGGTCAAGAAGGCACAGAAGGTGGCTCTCGAGACTGCCAGCAAGGGCTTGACCAAGTTCGTCGAAAGCTTCTGACACCCAATCTTATTCGCCACAGTCCCCGGTTCCCGGAAATTTCCGGAGCCGGGGACTGTCGCATTTTCGCGCAAAGTCCTTGATCAAGTTAAAGATTCACCGCCGCGATCGACACACTCGGGGTAACGTCGGCCGCGTGTCCGCAGCGACAGCACAGCCCCGCATCACGCCCACTGTGCGTGTACTCGTCTTCAGCGACGACGCCCACACCCGCGAACAGGTGCGCCTCGCACTCGGCGAGCGTCCTCATCCCGACCTCCCACCGATCGATTACATCGAGGTGGCGACAGCTCCGGTGGTGATCGACAAACTCGACCGCGGTGGCATCGACCTTGCGATCCTCGACGGCGAGGCAAGTCCGGCCGGGGGTATGGGCGTCGCGAAACAGCTCAAGGACGAAATCACGGACTGCCCGCCGATCGTGATTCTGACCGGTCGACCCGACGACGCGTGGCTGGCATCGTGGTCGCGCGCCGAGGCTGCGGTTCCGCAGCCCATCGATCCCCTGCAGTTGGCGTCGACGGTTATCGGCTTACTTCGGACTCGACTCGGCCTGTAGCTCGAAATCTTGGGGTGTCCCGTTGCGGCAGCGGCTACTTCGTAACCGGGGACGCAAAACTCCACACACCGAAAATCAGCCCCAATGTCGGAGGCACCCCCTAGTGTGGTGTCACAGGTCACATGATCGGCGAGTTGCTGGCAGTATCGGTTTGGCAGTACCAGTTTCAGCAGGATCAGCACAGTCTTTTCGGCGACGGAGAGGGGTTCGGGCGACATGAACGCGTATGTACCAATTCTCGTGCTCGGTGCCATTGCGATGGCCTTTGCCGTGGTGTCCGTAATCCTGTCGTCCGTCGTCGGCCCTCGCAGGTACAACCGCGCCAAACTCGAAGCGTACGAGTGCGGAATCGAGCCGACGCCCCGCGCAGCCGGTGGCGGCCGTTTTCCGGTCAAGTTCTATCTCACCGCCATGTTGTTCATCATCTTCGATATCGAAATCGTTTTTCTCTACCCCTGGGCAGTTCATTTCGACTCGCTCGGCCTGTTCGGTCTGGCCGCCATGGGGTTGTTCATCGTCAACGTCTCGGTTGCCTACGCCTATGAATGGCGACGAGGCGGATTGAGCTGGGACTAGTTCCCTCATCGAACCGAAAATGCCGGTCACAGCAACGCTTACGACTGAAAAGAGTCGAGTATGGGTCTCGAAGAAAAGCTTCCCAGCGGATTTCTACTGACCACTGTCGAAGGTTTGGCCGGCTATGTTCGCAAGGGCTCCCTGTGGCCGGCCACGTTCGGCCTCGCGTGCTGCGCGATCGAGATGATGTCCACGACGTCCGGCAGATTCGATCTGGCGCGCTTCGGCATGGAGGCCTTCCGGGCGTCCCCTCGCCAAGCGGACCTGATGATCGTCGCCGGTCGTGTCAGCCAGAAGATGGGGCCCGTCCTGCGCCAGGTGTACGACCAAATGGCAGAGCCTAAATGGGTGCTGGCCATGGGAGTGTGCGCGTCGTCGGGCGGCATGTTCAACAATTACGCGGTAGTCCAGGGTGTCGACCACATTGTTCCGGTTGACATCTATCTGCCCGGATGCCCGCCTCGTCCCGAGATGCTCCTCAACGCAATCATCGAATTGCACAAGAAGATTCAGGAAATGCCGCTGGGCGTCAACCGAGAGGAGGCACGCGCAGCTGCTGAACGCGCGGCACTGGCGTCCACTCCCCTCTTCGAGGTGAAGGGCCTTCTGCGATGACTCCTGATCGCGATGGTGGACGCGGAATGTTCGGTGTGCGAGGCAGCGGAGACACCTCGGGATACAGCCGCCTCACCCGGCCAGTCTCAGCACCGGACAACGCTTCTCGGCCGTACGGAAGCTATTTCGATGCCATCGCTGACGGATTGACCGGCGCCCTCGCCGCCAAGGGCATCGAATTCTCGGAGGCAATCGAGAAGGTTGTGATTTTCCGCGGCGAGATGACCCTGCATATCGAGCGTTCCTACTTGCCGCAGGTTGCCCGGCGCCTCCGCGACGAACCGGACTTGCGGTTCGAATTGTGTCTGGGTGTCAACGGAGTTCACTACCCCTCGGACACCGGACGTGAACTGCACGCCGTGTACCCCTTCTCGTCCATCACACACAATCGCCGCGTCAGACTGGAAGTGTCCGTACCCGATTCGGATCCGCACATTCCGTCGCTGGTGGGCACCTATCCGGCCAACGATTGGCACGAACGCGAAACGTACGATTTTTTCGGCATCATCTTCGATGGCCATCCGGCGCTGACGCGGATCGAAATGCCGGACGACTGGCAAGGTCACCCCCAGCGCAAGGACTATCCCCTCGGCGGAATCCCCGTCGAATACAAGGGAGCCCAGATACCGCCCCCCGACGAGCGCAGGTCGTACCTCTGATGAATAACACTGCCGACAAAAAAGAATCCACCCGGCCCGAGACGGTCTACACCGCTGCCGGTCAGGACTGGGACCAGATTGTTGCCGCTGCGGCGCAGAATCGATCCGATGCCGGTGCCGAGCGGATCGTCGTCAACATGGGCCCTCAGCATCCGTCGACGCATGGCGTTCTTCGTCTGATCCTCGAAATCGAGGGCGAGACGGTGGTCGAGGCCCGATGCGGAATCGGCTACCTGCACACCGGAATCGAGAAGAACCTCGAGTACCGAAACTGGACACAGGGCGTCACTTTCGTCACTCGCATGGACTATCTGTCGCCGTTCTTCAACGAGACGGCGTACTGCTTGGGCGTCGAAAAGTTGCTCGACATCACCGAGGACATCCCCGAGCGAGCAACCGTCGTTCGCGTGATGTTGATGGAACTCAACCGCATTTCTTCGCATCTTGTCGCATTGGCGACGGGCGGCATGGAGTTGGGCGCGGTCACCGCGATGCTGTTCGGCTTCCGCGAACGCGAGCTGATCCTCGATGTCTTCGAGACCATCACCGGGCTTCGAATGAACCATGCATTCATTCGCCCCGGAGGTTTGGCGCAGGATCTCCCCGACGGATCGGTCGCGAAGGTACGCGAATTGTTGAAGGTTCTGCCGAATCGGCTGCGCGACATGGAATTGATGCTCACCGACAATTCGATCTGGAAGGCCCGCACCAGCGGCATCGGGTATTTGGATCTCACCGGTTGCATGGCTCTCGGAGTGACGGGGCCGGTGTTGCGAGCCACGGGATATCCGCACGATCAGCGGCGGGCGGGGCCGTATTGCGGCTACGAGAACTACGAGTTCGACGTGATCACTCACACCGGATCCGATTGCTACGGGCGGTACATCATCCGAGTGGAGGAGATGAAGGAGTCCCTGAAGATCGTCGAGCAATGCCTGGACAAATTACGACCCGGACCAGTAATGGTGGACGACCGGAAGATTGCGTGGCCGGCAGACCTCGAGGTCGGTGCGGACGGCCTCGGCAATTCGCAGAAGCACGTCGGCAAGATCATGGAATCGTCGATGGAAGGGCTGATCCATCACTTCAAACTGGTCACCGAAGGAATCCGCGTTCCGGCCGGTCAGGTTTACGTGGCCGTCGAATCACCTCGCGGGGAACTCGGCGTTCACATGGTCAGCGACGGCGGTACCCGGCCGTACCGCGTGCATTTCCGGGATCCGTCGTTCACCAATCTGCAGGCCGTAGCAGCAATGTGTGAGGGAGGCATGGTGTCCGATGTCATCGCGTCGGTAGCCAGCATCGATCCCGTCATGGGCGGAGTGGATCGATGACCGAAAGCGCACACGGCACCCGAGTCTTCATCGAACTCGGACCGCGCCCCGAGGAGCCCACTCAGTTGGTGCGCCCGGGGGCCCGAAGCAGTTACCCGGCTGATGTTCTCGCTCGACTCGACAGCGATGCCGAAACAATTATCGCGAGGTACCGCGACGACTCCGCCGGACAGGCGTCGATCACCAGCAGATCTGCGCTCCTTCCATTGCTGCATCTCGTCCAGTCGGAGGACGGGTACATCACACCGGCCGGAATCGACTTCTGCTCAGG
Source organism: Rhodococcus sp. OK302 (assembly GCF_002245895.1). NCBI lineage: Bacteria > Bacillati > Actinomycetota > Actinomycetes > Mycobacteriales > Nocardiaceae > Rhodococcus > Rhodococcus sp. OK302. The sequence goes on along the minus strand of NZ_NPJZ01000001.1, from coordinate 3,470,968 downwards.
CAAACTCGGCCTTACCGGCGCCGAAGTTGCGGCAGTGTCCACGTTCTACTCCATGTACCGACGCGGTCCCACCGGCGAGTATCTGGTGGGTGTCTGCACCAACACGCTGTGCGCGATCATGGGCGGCGACGCCATTCTCGAAGCCCTCGAAGAGCATCTCGGCTCAGCGGGAACTCGCGACGACGCCGCACACTCGCTCAGCACCTCCGACGGCAAGATCACGCTCGAACACGTCGAATGCAATGCCGCGTGTGACTACGCACCGGTGGTCATGGTCAATTGGGAGTTCTTCGACAACCAGACGCCGGAATCGGCGCGCTCCCTGGTCGATGCCCTGCGCAGCGGCGAACGCGTCACGCCCAGTCGGGGCGCCACATTGTGTTCGTTCCGTGAAACGGCCCGCACCCTCGCGGGGTTCGAAGATTCTCGCGTCGAGGCTTCGGAGGCGGAGACCTGCGGCGACGCTACCGTCGCCGGCCTGCGAATTGCGCGCCGGCAGGAACCCTCGGCAACTGATACGTCCACGCCCGGCGAAGGGAAGTGACATGCCACTCGCGCCTGTACTGAGTCGGTATTGGGACGAACCCTCGTCGTGGACTCTCGACGCGTACCTACGCCATGACGGCTATCAAGGGTTGCGCAAAGCACTGTCCGGCACACCCGATTCCGTGATCGACACGATCAAGGATGCGGGCCTGCGTGGGCGCGGTGGCGCAGGATTTCCCACCGGGTTGAAGTGGAGTTTCATCCCGCAGGGAGATGACAAGCCGCACTATCTCGTCGTCAATGCGGATGAGTCCGAGCCGGGCACATGCAAGGACATGCCGTTGATGATGGCGACGCCCCACACGCTGGTCGAGGGAGTGATCATCGCGGCGTACGCAATTCGCGCCGCCAAGGCCTTCATCTACGTCCGCGGCGAGGTTGTCCCGGTACTCCGTCGCCTGCAGACCGCTGTCGCGGAGGCCTACGCTGCCGGTTTCCTCGGCCGGAACATCCTCGGTACCGGTTTCGACCTCGATCTGGTGGTGCACGCCGGCGCGGGCGCGTACATCTGCGGTGAGGAAACCGCGTTGCTCGACTCCCTGGAGGGTCGCCGCGGCCAACCGCGATTGCGTCCGCCCTTTCCCGCAGTTGCCGGACTGTACGCGTGCCCGACCGTGGTCAACAACGTCGAATCCATTGCCAGCGTGCCGTCAATCATCCACAACGGACCCGAATGGTTCCGATCCATGGGTACTGAAAAGTCGCCAGGATTCACGTTGTATTCGCTGTCGGGCCACGTCACGACGCCCGGACAGTACGAGGCTCCCCTCGGCATCACGTTGCGTGAACTACTCGAGTACGCCGGCGGTGTGCGTGCCGGTCACACTCTCAAGTTCTGGACGCCCGGTGGGTCGTCCACACCGATCTTCACGGACGAACATCTTGATGTCGCCCTCGACTACGAGGGCGTCGGTGCCGCTGGATCCATGTTGGGCACCAAAGCATTACAGATTTTCGACGAGACCACGTGCGTCGTTCGGGCGGTGCTTCGCTGGACCGAGTTCTACGCCCACGAGTCGTGCGGCAAGTGCACTCCTTGCCGTGAAGGTACGTACTGGCTGGTGCAAATCCTGCAGCGCCTCGAGAGTGGTTCCGGTACCGAAGCCGACTTGACCAAATTGCTCGACATCTCCGACACCATCCTCGGAAAGTCATTCTGTGCCCTGGGCGACGGCGCCACCAGCCCGATCATGTCTTCGCTCAAGTACTTTCGCGACGAGTATCTGGCCCATTTCGATCAAGACGGTTGCCCGTTCGATCCGCACCGGTCCGTTCTCGCGACAGGAGCGTACGCGTCATGACCCAAGCAGCTGATCCCGAGACCGACACTGCGGTACCGTCGGACCTCGTCACACTCACCATCGACGGCACAACGGTTCAGGTCCCCAAGGGCACGTTGATCATCCGGGCCGCCGAGATGATCGGCACTGTCATTCCCCGGTTCTGCGATCACCCCCTCCTCGATCCCGTCGGCGCATGTCGACAGTGCATCGTCGAGGTGGAAGGTCAACGCAAACCTTTGGCGTCGTGCACCGCTACGGTCACCGAAGGCATGGTAGTGAACACCCAGGTCACCTCACCTGTCGCGGAGAAAGCGCAACGCGGCGTCATGGAATTGCTGCTCATCAATCACCCGCTCGACTGCCCGGTCTGCGACAAGGGCGGCGAGTGCCCCTTGCAGAATCAAGCGATGTCGACGGGCCGAACCGAATCCCGGTTCGGTGAAGTGAAGCGGACATATCCCAAGCCGATTCCCCTCTCGTCGGAGGTCCTGCTCGATCGGGAGCGGTGTGTTCTCTGCGCACGGTGCACTCGGTTCTCGCAGCAGATCGCCGGTGACCCGTTCATCGAACTCCTCGAGCGAGGCGCCCTGCAGCAGGTCGGGATCTACGCCAACGAACCTTTCGAGTCCTATTTCTCCGGCAACACTATTCAGGTTTGCCCGGTGGGCGCACTGACCAACACGTCGTACCGGTTCCGTGCCCGCCCCTTCGATCTGGTGTCCAGTCCGAGCGTCTGCGAACACTGCGCCGACGGTTGCGCTCAACGCACCGATCATCGCCGCGGAAAGGTTCTCCGACGCCTTGCCGGGGACGATCCGGAGGTCAACGAGGAGTGGAACTGCGACAAGGGCCGGTTCGCGTTTTCCTATGCAACACAGGGCGATCGAATCACGACTCCCCTCATTCGCGATGACAACGGCACTCTGATTCCCGCGTCGTGGCCATTTGCCCTCGACTTGGTGGCACGAAAGTTCATCGAGGCACGCGGCAACGCCGGTGTGCTGGTCGGTGGACGCTCAACAATGGAAGACGCTTACGCGTACAGCAAGTTTGCACGAATCACGCTGGGTACCAACAATATCGACTTCCGGATCCGTGCCCAATCTGTCGAGGAGGCTCAGTTCCTGGCATCACACGTGGCCGGAAAGCCACTCGAGGATTCGATCAGATACGAAGACCTGGATTCCGCGCCGGTCACACTGCTGGTGGCATTCGAGCCGGAAGAGGAGTCGCCGATCATCTTCCTCCGTCTGCGCAAAGCCGCGCGCACGCGCAAAGCAGCAGTAATCTCACTTGCGCCGTATACAACTCGCGGTCTCCAGAAATTGTCGGGTCGACTACTGCAGGCCCGCCCCGGCGACGAACCTGCGGTTCTCGACTCATTGCGCGAAGAATCCAGCGAGATTGGCACGCTCCTCCGTCAGCCTGGCGCTGTCATCCTGATCGGAGAAAGGCTGGGCTCAATTCCCGGCGGACTCACGGCAGCAATGCAATTGGCCGACACCACCGGCGCACGACTCGCCTGGATTCCGCGCCGCGCCGGTGACCGCGCGGCAATCGAGACCGGAGCACTGCCGCAGCTACTGCCGGGTGGTCGACCGATCACCGATCCTGTTGCTCGGCAGGAAGTTTCCTCGCTGTGGGATGGCGAGATTCCCGCCGCCGACGGACAAGATGCGGCGCAGATGCTGGGATCAGCGTCGGCGCTGGGCGCATTGCTGATCGGCGGCGTCGACCTTGCCGACATGCCAGATCCCGATGCTGCCAAGGCTGCCATTGAAGCGGCAGGCTTTGTGGTCAGCCTCGAGATTCGGCACAGCACTGTCACCGAACTGGCGGACGTAGTCTTCCCGGTAGCTCCGGTAGCGGAGAAACCGGGAACATTTGTCGATTGGGAAGGCCGCGAACGCCCCTTCGATACGGCCTTGCGAACCACTGGTGTAATGCCGGATCAGCGAGTCCTGCACGCGATTGCCGCCGAGATGGGATTAGACCTACGGCTACCCGATGCCGCCGCCGCGCGTGCAGAAATCGGCAGGCTCGGAAAGTGGTCCGGCGGGCGAGTTTCGGCACCGCCGTCATCACCGACTGCCCCCGCCGAGCCGAAACTGGGTGAAGCCGTTCTGGCCAGCTGGCATTTACTTCTCGACCTCGGCCGACTCCAGGACGGTGAACCCAACCTGGCGGGCACTGCGCACGCTCCCGTCGTCCGATTCTCTGCGGCGACGGCCACCGAGATCGGAGCCGAGGAAGGTCAGCCGGTTTCCGTCAGTTCGGAACGCGGGACGATCACCTTGCCGTTGATCATCACCGATATGCCACCGCGGGTTGTCTGGCTCCCGCTCAACTCACCCGGCAGCGAGGTCAACCGAACGCTCGCCGTTCCCCCGGTGGCGTCGTCAGGATCTCGAAGCAGGTGCCGTCATGAGCGGATATCTGTCTGCCCCGGCTGACCTTTCGGCCTACGGCCACGATCCTCTGTGGTTGATCATCGCCAAAGCGCTGGTCATCTTTGTGTTCCTCCTGCTCACCACGCTGGTCGCTATCTACGCCGAACGTAAAGTCATGGCGCGCATGCAGATGCGTGTCGGACCGAACCGCGTGGGTCCGCGGGGAATGCTCCAGAGCCTGGCCGACGGGGTCAAACTTGCGCTCAAGGAAGGCATTACGCCGGCCGGCGTCGACAAACCGATCTACATGCTGGCCCCGATCATCGCCGTGGTACCCGCGTTCATGGCGTTTGCCGTTGTTCCTTTCGGACCGGAGGTGTCAATCTTCGGAACCTGGTCGCCGCTGCAACTGACGGATCTCCCCGTCGGAGTGCTGTACATCCTGGCTGTCACGTCGATCGGTGTGTACGGCATCGTGCTCGCAGGCTGGTCCTCCGGTTCGACGTATCCCCTCCTCGGCGCACTGCGATCCACGGCGCAGGTCATTTCCTACGAAGTCGCGATGGGGCTGTCGTTTGCCGCCGTATTTCTTTACGCCGGAACGATGTCCACGTCGGGAATCGTCAGCGCGCAGGAGGGCACGTGGTACGTCTTCCTGCTTCTCCCGTCGTTCCTGATCTACGTGACGGCCATGGTCGGCGAAACCAACCGCGCACCGTTCGACCTCCCCGAGGCCGAGGGCGAGCTGGTGGGCGGGTTCCATACCGAATACTCGTCGCTCAAATTCGCGATGTTCATGCTCGCCGAATACGTGAACATGGTGACCGTCTCGGCGCTGGCCACGACGCTTTTCCTCGGCGGCTGGCATGCACCGTTCCCCCTCAACCTGTGGGACGGGGCAAATTCCGGGTGGTGGCCAGTTCTGTGGTTCATCGGCAAGGTCTGGTTTTTCCTCTTCGTGTTCATCTGGCTCCGCAGCACGCTCCCCCGATTGCGCTACGACCAGTTCATGAACCTGGGTTGGAAAATCCTCATCCCCGGAGCATTGGTGTGGGTCATGACAATCGCGACGGTGCGCGCATTCCGCAATGCCGGCTACAACACGTGGTTGGTGCTGCTGTGCGTGGGCGTTGTTCTCGGCATTGCGTTGCTCATTCTGGTGGCCAACATCTTCCGCAGTCGTCGCCGGGAAGTCGGCTCCGGACCTGAGAAACCTCTCGAATCCCGACCTTTCGATCCCCGGCCTTTCGATCCAATGGCCGGCGGGTTCCCTGTCCCGCCGATGCCAGGTCACACTGCTCCCTCGGAGGACTCCCATGCCTGAATTCCTCGGACCACTCGCCGGTTTCGGCGTAACACTCTCCACCATGTTCAAGAAGCCCGAAACCGAGTTCTATCCGGAGGAGAAGCGCCCTACCGCGCCGGGCTATCACGGGCGTCACCAACTCAATCGCTACGCCGACGGACTCGAAAAATGTATCGGCTGCGAACTTTGCGCTTGGGCGTGTCCCGCCGACGCAATCTACGTCGAAGGTGCCGACAACACCGAGGAGGAGCGGTTCTCCCCGGGTGAGCGGTACGGCCGGGTGTATCAGATCAACTACCTGCGGTGCATCGGTTGTGGACTGTGTGTGGAGGCCTGCCCGACCCGGGCACTGACCATGACCAACGAGTACGAGATGGCCGACGACAACCGCGCTGATCTGATTTACGAGAAGGACCAACTGCTCGCGCCGCTCGAGCCCGACATGGATGCTCCGCCGCACGCACTTCGCCCCGGAACCACCCAGGACGACTACTACCGCGGCGACATCGGTGCCACTGGCCAGGAGCCGGAACAATGATCGCGGCGACAGTCACCACAGTGCTCGCCGACGGCGGCCTGGTGTCGACGTCGACGGGCGAGGCCGTACAGTTCTGGATTCTCGGCACACTGGCTGTCATCAGTGCACTCGGCGTCGTCGCTGCACCTAAAGCTGTGTATTCAGCACTGTTCCTGGCGATGACGATGATCATTCTCGCCGTGTTCTACATGGTCCAGGGCGCACTGTTTCTCGGTGTCGTCCAGATCGTCGTGTACACGGGCGCGGTGATGATGCTGTTCCTGTTCGTCCTGATGTTGGTCGGTGTGGATTCCTCGGATTCGCTGGTCGAGAGTCTGCGCGGGCAGCGAGTCAGCGCCATCGTGATCGGCCTGGGTTTCGGACTGCTCCTGATCGGTGGGCTCGGTAACGCCTCGATTTCAGGGTTCACCGGGTTCACAGGGCTCGAGCAGGGCAACGTCGAAGAACTGGCCGATCTGATCTTCATTCGCTACGTCTGGGCCTTCGAATTGACTGGCGCACTGCTGATAACGGCAACACTCGGGGCGATGATGCTGGCGCACCGCGAGAAGATCGAAGCGGCAATGAATCAACGAGAACTCTCGGAGCACCGTTTCAAGTACCTGAGCAGCGACGAGGACAATCCTGAAAAAGGCTCGGCCACACCATTGCCCAGCCCCGGGGTCTATGCGCGCCACAATGCGGTCGACATGCCGGCGAGGCTTCCCGACGGTTCACACTCGGATATCTCCGTCAGTAGTGCATTGACGCCGCGCAGACAACCGCAGCACCCCGGAGAGGTGAACGATCGATGAATCCCGAGAACTATCTCTATCTGTCGGTTCTACTGTTCACGATCGGCGCTGCCGGAGTTCTCCTGCGACGCAACGCTATCGTCGTCTTCATGTGCGTCGAGCTAATGCTCAACGCCGCCAATCTTGCGTTTGTCACCTTCGCGCGGATGCACGGCAATCTCGACGGCCAGATCTTCGCGTTCTTCACCATGGTCGTCGCCGCCGCCGAAGTGGTTGTGGGCCTGGCAATCATCATGATTATCTTCCGATCTCGGCGTTCTGTATCCGTCGACGACGTAGACCTGCTGAAGTACTGATATGTCAGGAGGAATCACGTCCGCCGTCTGGTTACTGCCTGCACTGCCGCTGTGCGGCGCTGCCGTCCTACTACTTGCCGGTCGCCGCACCAATGTGTGGGGGCACCTGTTCGCCTGTGTGATGGCGCTGGCATCGTTTGCCGTTGCCGTGGCGTTCTTCATCAGCATGCTCGGCCGCGATACCGCTGAGCGAAGCATCGACGAGCACCTGTTCAGCTGGGTGCCGGTTGAGAGCTTGCAGGTCGAGTTCGGACTCCAATTGGACCAGCTGTCCATGTGTTTCGTCCTGCTCATCACGGGTGTGGGATCGCTGATCCACATCTACTCGGTTGGGTACATGGCCCACGACCCGGAGCGTCGTAAGTTCTTCGCCTATCTCAATCTGTTCCTCGCGGCAATGCTGTTGCTCGTCCTCGCCGATAACTTCCTCGGTCTCTACGTCGGCTGGGAGGGCGTCGGATTGGCGTCGTACCTGCTCATCGGATTCTGGCAGCACAAGCCCACCGCGGCCACCGCAGCCAAGAAGGCGTTTGTGGTCAACCGGGTGGGCGACATCGGCCTGATGATCGCAATGATGTTGATGTTCAGTACGTTCGGATCGCTCTCGTTCAGCGATGTTTTCGGCAACGCGTCGGCTGCTAGCGAGGGTGTGCTGACGGCGATCGGCCTGATGCTGCTCCTCGCAGCCTGCGCAAAGTCGGCCCAGGTGCCCCTGCAGTCGTGGCTCGGCGACGCGATGGAAGGCCCCACCCCGGTGTCGGCGCTGATCCACGCGGCAACGATGGTCACCGCGGGCGTGTATTTGATCGTGCGTTCCAACCCGATCTTCGATCTGGCGCCCGACGCCCAAACTGTTGTTGTGATCGTCGGTGCCGTCACCCTCTTGTTCGGGGCCGTCATCGGTTGCGCGAAGGACGACATCAAGAAGGCCCTGGCCGCTTCCACCATGAGTCAGATCGGATACATGGTTCTAGCCGCCGGTTTGGGCCCTGCCGGATATGCGTTCGCGATCATGCACCTACTGACGCACGGATTCTTCAAAGCCGGACTCTTCCTCGGTGCCGGTTCCGTGATGCACGGGATGAACGATGAAACCGATATGCGGCGTTACGGCGGACTCCGCGCGTTCATGCCTCTGACGTTTATCACCTTCGGGCTCGGTTACCTTGCCATCATCGGTGTTCCGCCGTTTGCCGGGTTCTTCTCCAAGGACAAGATCATCGAAGTTGCCATCGGTGAAGGCGGCCTCAAGGGCATCGTTCTCGGCATCGTCACCCTGCTGGGTGCCGGACTCACCGCGTTCTACATGACGCGCGTGATGCTGATGACCTTCTTCGGAAAGCCCCGCTGGGAGAACCAGGAACCCCACGAATCCCCCGCTGTGATGACGTCGCCGATGATCCTGCTCGCCGTGGGCTCCGTTGTCGGGGGAATTCTGCTGACCGTCGGATCCAGCTTGCAGAACTGGCTCGAGCCCGTGGTCGGATCCCATCACGTCGAACCACCGATACCGGCGTGGACCATCACCGTACTGGCGCTCGTCGTGGTTGCGGCCGGCGTCGGAGTTGCCTACCGCGAGTACGCCACCCGGGAAATCCCACTCGAGGCCCCCACTTCCGTTTCACCACTGACCGTCGCGGCACGCCGCGACCTGTACGGTGACGCCTTCAACGAAGCGGTGTTCATGAAGCCCGGCCAACAACTCACTCAGGCATTGGAAGTGGTCGACGCCAAGGGAATCGATGGCGTGGTGAACAGCTTCGCCGTTGTCATCACCGGGCTGTCGACTCTTGTCCGCAAGCTTCAGACCGGTTTTGTTCGCTCGTATGCCCTTGTGATGTTTGTCGGTGCAACACTGGTAGTCGCGACGATGATGGCGGTGACACTGTGGTGACCCAACTAGCTGCGACCGAAACCATTGCGAACAGCGGCTTTCCGGCCCTGACTGCCTTGTGGTTGCTCCCCCTCGTGGGCGCCGCAGTGGTCGTCGCGCTGCCCGCCCGGTCGCATCAACTCGCCAAATACGTCGCGCTCGCAATGTCTTTGGCCGTACTGGTGATCGCGGTTGTTCTCGGAAGCAAATTCGACCGCGGCGGAGAACAGTTCCAGTTTGTCGAGAGGCACAGTTGGATTCCCGCCTTCGGAACCAGCTACACACTCGGATTGGACGGCATTGCACTGGTTTTGGTGCTCCTGACCGCAGTCCTGGTACCACTGCTCCTGGTTGCCGGTTGGCACGATGTTCCCGCGGTTCCGCTCGATACTCCGGATGCCGAGCCACGGCGCCTTCCGCATACCTACTTCGCGCTGATCCTTGTTGTCGAGTCGATGGTTCTGGTCTCGTTCAGCGCACTCGACGTGCTGCTCTTCTACATCTTCTTCGAGGCAATGCTGATCCCGATGTACTTCCTCATCGGCGGTTTCGGCGGAGCCAACCGATCGCGTGCCGCGGTGAAGTTCCTGCTGTACAACCTGCTCGGCGGCTTGGTCATGCTCGCGGCTGTCATCGGGCTCTACGTTGTCACGGCCCGTGCAGAAAGCCCGTTCAGCGCAGGCACTTTCGATTTCCGGGCGATCGCGACTGCTGCAGCAAACGGCGATCTGGGTGTCGGACCGGGGGTTCTCAACGCGTTGTTCCTCGGATTCATGTTCGCGTTTGCCGTCAAGGCGCCGCTCTGGCCACTGCACAGTTGGTTGCCTGATTCGGCGGTGGAATCCACGCCGTCCACTGCCGTTCTCATGATGGCAGTCGTGGACAAGGTCGGTACCTTCGCGATGATTCGCTACTGCCTGCAACTGTTCCCGGAGTCATCCGCAACTTTCGCTCCGTGGATCATCGCCCTCGCTGTCGTGGGAATTGTCTACGGCGCAATCCTGGCGATCGGGCAGACCGACATCATGCGACTCATCGCCTACACATCGATATCGCACTTCGGATTCATCATTCTCGGAATCTTCGCGATGACCAGTCAAAGCCAAGCCGGGTCGACGCTCTACATGGTCAATCACGGAATTTCGACGGCGGCACTGTTCTTGATTGCGGGTTTCCTTGTCTCGCAGCGAGGTACACGGGCAATCGCGGCGTACGGGGGCGTCCAGAAAGTCGCGCCGGTTCTGGCCGGCACCTTCCTGGTGGCCGGACTTGCAACGCTGTCCCTACCGGGCCTTGCACCGTTCATCAGTGAATTCCTGGTATTGATCGGCACGTACTCGCGCTATCACGTAGCCGCAATCATTGCGACGCTTGCACTAGTCTTGTCCGCGATTTACATCCTGTGGCTCTACCAGCGCGTGATGGGTGGACCCGAGAAGGAAGGGTCCGACAAGATTCGAGATCTGGTGCGCCGCGAAATCATCGTCGTGGCACCGTTGCTCGCGCTACTCCTCTTGCTTGGTATCTACCCCAAACCGGCTCTCGACATCATCACCCCTGCAGTCAGTCACACGTCCGTCGATCACGTTCCGACGCCTGTAACAGTCGATCAGGTTCCGACGCCGCTTGTCACTGATGCCAACGCCGACGGAGGTGCCCACAAATGAGTTCCTTCGACAACCTGACGCTTCTCAGCGAAGCCGCCAACCATTCACCCAGTATCGAATACGGCCTGCTTTCGCCCATGTTGATCGTGTTCGGGGTAGCGGTAGCGGGAGTGCTGGTCGAAGCATTTGCACCACGAGGCCTGCGCTATCCGGTCCAACTGGTTCTCGGCGTCGGCGGATTGGCAGCAGCATTTGTTGCCGTCGTCCTGCTGGCGGGAACAAAGTCCGTGGCCATGATGGGTTCTGTTGCCATTGACGGCCCAACCCTGTTCTTGCAGGGCACAATTCTGCTGGTCTCGATTCCCGCAGTACTGCTTGTTGCTGAACGCGGATCGGGAAACACCGTCCCCGAATCGCCGAACCACGACGCTCTCGGAAGCTTCACACCGCAAGCATCGAGCGTCCCGGGAAGTGTTGCTGAGCAGGAAGCCACCAAGGCCGGGATAGCTCAGACCGAGGTTTTCCCACTCACTTTGTTCGCCGTAGGCGGGATGCTTCTGTTTCCTGCTTCCAACGACCTCCTGACGATGTTTGTTGCGCTCGAAGTGTTTTCGCTGCCGTTGTATCTGCTGTGCGGACTGGCGCGTCGACGCCGACTCCTGTCGCAGGAAGCTGCAATGAAATACTTTCTCTTGGGGGCGTTTTCGTCGGCGTTCTTCGTCTTCGGAATTGCGATGCTCTACGGATACGCGGGCACCGTCGATCTCGCCGGCATTGCCGACGCCGCACGCATCGGAACCGAAAATGACTCGTTCCTGTGGCTCGGTACGGCTCTCGTCGCAGTTGGCCTGCTGTTCAAAGTCGGTGCCGTGCCATTCCATTCGTGGATACCCGATGTGTATCAGGGTGCACCCACTCCGATCACCAGTTTCATGGCCACGGCCACCAAGATCGCGGCGTTCGGGGCCATACTGCGAATCTTCTACGTGGCACTGCCCAATGAGTATGTGAATTGGCGCCCCCTGATGTGGGGCGTCGCGATCCTCACGATGATTGTCGGATCGATTGTCGCCGTCACCCAGACCGACATGAAGCGGATGCTCGCCTACTCGGCTATCGCCCATACCGGATTCATCCTGACCGGCGTTGTCGCAGATTCCGATGCCGGACTGTCTGCGACGATGTTCTATCTCCTCGCCTACGGTTTCAGTACCGTGGGCGCGTTCGCCGTCGTAAGCCTTGTCCGGGACGCCGACGGAGAAGTTGCCGAACTCTCTCGCTGGGCCGGATTGGGTAGGCGCTCACCACTTATCGCGGCGGTGTTTGCACTGTTCCTTCTGGCCTTCGCCGGAATCCCCTTGACCAGTGGGTTTATCGGGAAGTTCGCAGTGTTCCGTGCGGCTGCGGAGGGCGGCGCCGTTCCTCTCGTGATCGTCGGCGTCCTGTGCAGCGCGATTGCCGCGTACTTCTACGTGCGTGTCATCGTGCTGATGTTCTTCACCGAACCAACGGAAGACGCACCCACCGTTGTTGTTCCGAGCGCTCTCACCAGTAGTGTCATCGGCCTCGGCGCCGGCGTCACTCTCATTCTCGGCATCCTCCCCCAGCCTGCTCTCGACCTGGCCGAGCGCGCTGCGGAGTTCATTCGCTGAGTGCCGATACCCAAGCCCGATACTCTCAGTCGATGACGAAGGATACGAGTCTCGACAACCGCATCACCCGACTATCCGACACGATGCGGAGCCCGTGGCTCATTGCCTTTGCCATTGTCGCCGTCGCGCACCTGATCCTCAATGCTGCGGACGCGTCACCGTGGGACGGCATCACCAAAGTTATGCTCGCTCCCCTACTGGCCGCCTGGGTTGTCGCCGATCACGGCCCGCGCATTGTCGCTGCAGCACTCATCGCCTGCGCCTTCGGCGATTTGTTCCTCATCTGGGATGACACATTCATCGTTGGCATGGCCGCCTTCGCCGTCGGCCACATCTGCTTCATCCGATTCTTCATCTCCCGCGGTGCACTGGCGGAAGTGCGCCGCAACCCGTGGGTTCTCATCGCCTATACGGCCGCGGCAATCGCGCTCGTTTGTTACACGTGGTCAGGATTGGGCGATCTCATGATCCCCGTCCCGATCTACGCTGCGATCCTCGTCGGCACGGCAGCAACGTCATTGGCTTACAACCGGATTGCAGGATTGGGCGGTGCACTGTTTCTCGCCTCGGACGCGATGATCCTACTGGGACAGGCGGACAAGTGGCGGCCTGAGCCCGCCGATATCTGGATCATGACCAGCTACATCCTCGCCCTGCTGCTCCTGACAATCTGCATCCTTGGCCGCGAACGTCAGACATCGGCGTCACGATCTCGAACCACCGATGCACGCGCGGGATCGGCTGAGCAATAGGACGTAGCCGGGACATTGACCAAGCGCCTTTTCGGCCTCGAAGATGGTCATTCACATCCTTTGCCGTCTAGCATCGCCTATGCCCGATTTCGGATCCGACGCATCATCCGACGCACGACTGGCTCGCTTGGAGCGAGAGATCGCAGAGCTGCGGGCTGCCAAAGGTCTGGACGAGAATAACAATGCATCCGTTCCCGAAATTTTCGTATCTGGATCGGATCGCACAGATACGCAGGATTTGAGAAAGTTACTCGGAAGCGAGAAATTCGAACAGATCCGAGCAGCGTTGGAGCAGTATGGGCTGGTGGATTCCACCGGCACCGCTTTCGATGAATCCACCCGCCAATCACTTCGACAGACTCCGACAATGTTGCTGTCGGAACCGCCGCGGCGAGTTCCACTCGCGTTCAGGCTCGCGGGCCTGTCCTGGAAATGGTGGGAAGCATTTACGATTCTGATGGTCTTCACCGCTCCGATCGCCCTGTGGTTGTTCGTGCCCAAATCCTTACCGGCGGCATTTATCGGTCTCGTCGTCGTGCTCGGGTTCAGGCGCGTCCGAGCTGTCGGCATCAAGACGGAGGTACTGCGCTGGGGAAAGGTCGCCACGGTAACTCAGGTCGATCGCGTCTCAACCGGAACGTACTTCAGCGGAACAACTTACAGCAACGTACGACTGGCCCAGGCGCGAGGTTGGGTCGTGGAACGCCGATGGTACAGCGGGCCGGGCTCAACTACTCGTGTGCACTATTCGCTGGATGGGTTGGACGGTGAACTGACGGTTCGCGGACTGCCCTACACATTGGGGGTGATCTTGGCGAGCGTAAAGGATTCCTCGAAAGCTCTGTGCGTCAGCGATTTTCCCTACGATCTCGAGGTTGACGAGAATGGCGATTGGCGATCAACCATCGGCACTCGTCTCTGGATCGGAATAATCGCGACCGCGACGGTGTATGCAGCCCTTGTCATCGGCGCTGCCTGGACCACCTCGGTACTGTGGCTCACCTGAGAAAAGACACCGCGCAGCCAGATCACACGCGAGCGGCCTTGACCTCGTCGAAGAATGCGATGACTGCCGATTCCTCTTCCCGTGAGACGGTTAGCGAAGCCCGTGGTCCCGCCACGGCAATCGAGTCGTCGGGAAGCCGGTTTCCGATAGTGAGCTTCAGACCCGATTTCGACGGTTTTGCTTGCACCGCAATGTGTTCGACATGCCAGCGACACACTTCGCTAGTGCTGGCCGCAGTCCGGTCGAAGACCTCCACCGTTCGGTGGTCGAGGACCATCACAATATTTGTTCCGACAGCGACTTCCAGATAACGTCTTTCCGCCACGGCGCACGCCTTTCGATGAGGTAGCACCGACGGTACACACCGTCGCGCCTGCCCGACGGGGGTTCGGGCAGGCGCGCTGCCTCATTGGTCACCCCCCGGTGATCAGTTCCGGAGGATTCGCCGGTTCTTCGTCCCAGTGCCGACGCAGTTCGTCGAATCCACTGCCGGCTGGATCCGCACCACCGCCCCCTTGCGGATACCTCCCGGGCGGGAGCGTGATCGGCACCAGTCGATCGCTCGGTACCATCCGGGGATGACTACACCGACGCCCAGTGAGCGCACCCCAAGCCAGTGGGAAGAAATTGTGGCCGTCGACTCGACACATTCCACGCGATATGTGGAGCGATTCAGGTCGATGGTGGCGGAAGGCAAGGACATCGTCGGTGAAGCTCGACTGATCGATGCGATGCTAGGCCGCGGCGGACGGGTTCTCGATGCAGGCTGCGGACCGGGCAGATTGGGCGGCTACCTGCACGAGGCCGGTCACGACGTTGTCGGTGTCGACGTCGATCCGGTGCTGATTGCCGCCGCCGAGGAAGATCATTCCGGGCCGACATGGCTCGTCGGCGATCTTGCCGAGTTGGATCTGCCCGCCCGCGCAGTTGCAGCCGATTTCGACGTCATCGTGTGCGCCGGCAACGTGGTGACCTTCCTGGCACCGTCAACCCGGCAGACCGTCCTGACCAGGTTCACCCGTCATCTCTCCTCGACCGGCCGGGTAGTCATCGGGTTCGGAGCCGGGCGAGATTACGAATTCTCGGACTTCC